>JAJDBB010000050.1 GCA_029261555.1 Nitrospinaceae bacterium
AGCGCGGGAAAGATCGACAGGACGTAGCGCAGGGTTTGCGTCCGGCTGGAACTCATCACCGCGAGAACCACGCCGATCCACACGAGCAGGAAAATGGATTGTTGCGATTTGTTTTTTATCGCGTCGCTTAAAAAAAGCGCCAGCCCGGCAAAGGTTATGGGGACCCAGGGCCAGTAATTTTTCAACAGGTCTTTTAGATAGCCGAGGAAAAAAAACGGATCGCCGTTTCCGATCGGCAAGCCGTCGCTGCCGGTGAGTCCACGGTGGAGAATCAGCCAGCCGAAATGCGTTTCGAGAAACGGGTCGCCAAACTTCAGCCAGTTCACCGCGTACCAACTGCCGCCCAGGCCGAGCGCGACGAGCATGCCCGATAAAAACCAGCCGTTGACGATGGCCTTCCAGCGTCCGGTGAATATCAGGAACAGCGGCGCGATCATCAAGGGAAACACGCCGAGAACGCTTTTGGTTAAAATCGCCATTGCGGTGAACAACCCGAAAAGTAAATGCCAGCGCGGGCGGTCGAGTCCACGATGAAAGCTGTATAGCGCCGCGACGAAGAAAAACGTGAGCGTAACGTCCACCATGGCGCGCCGGGCGTAATCCGCGTAGAAACCGGGGAAGATCAGAATCGCCGCACTGATGAAAGCCGTCCAGCGGTCGTTAAACAGTCGCAGGGCCAACAGGTAGGTCAACCACACGGTGGAGGCGCCCAAGAGACCGCTGTGCAACACGGAACTGAAGGCGGAGACGCCGAGCAGTTTGTAGTTCGCGGCCATCAACCAAAACGGCAGCGGCGTGTTGTCGAACGACGGCGTTCCGTTATAGGTGACGATCATGGGGTTGTCCGCCGCGCGCATTTCCTTGGCTTTTTGAGCGTAGTAGGCGTCGTCGTTATTTCTCAGTGTGACGCCGTTCGGACGGCCCAGGAACACAAGCAGGGCTATTAAGACCAGGAAGCAGATTTGAAATTTTTGACTGGACCAAATGGAAGGCATGAAGGGGCGGACCGGGGTGTATTAAAGGTAACGGTTCAAATCCTGTTTCTCTTTTTCGGTGGCGGTGGAGAGAAATAGAAATCCAAAAGTTTCCAGCCGCCACACGAGAACGTCAAGACCTTTCAACATATGGAACCAGTGGAACAGTCCGCTTACGAGCGATCTTTTGTTGAGTCCGTCCCGGCAGAGAATAAAATCCAACAACTGGCGGCGGTTGCGCCTGATGAAGACCCAATTGCCGCGTTCCCGCAGGATCTGAATCAGTTTAAAAAGGTTTAGAATTCTTTCCACTCTGGGAGGTCGGGGAGAAAATATTCGGCGTTTTTAGCGTTTTGCCAATTGCCGTTCATAATATATCATTGGGAAAACCAAGTAAAGACGGCGCGCTTGCGCTGAAGCCTCGAAACCTTTTTGGAAAACTTATCCTTGATGACCCCGAACTCATTGGCCGACGCGGCCCAATCAAAAATTCAAACCGAATCAGAGTTCACGGCCTGGCACCTGAAGTATATGGAACGTATGGTGGCGGTCGAGAGCCGGAGCTTTGGCGTCAACGAATATCCCGGCGACCTCAAAACCCCTACGGACATGCGGGAAATTCTGGAACTGGCTTCGGAATATTTGCAGGCCGTCGGTTTCCAGAACGTGCGGGTTAACGAACTCGTTGCCGGTCTCGAACGGTCCACTCCAATTCTCATGGCGGAAATACGCGCGGGAGACGAGAAGCCAACGGTGTTGTTGTACGCCCATCTGGACAAGCAGCCCTACATGGACGACGCGCAGTTTAGAAAATGGGATGGAACGCCGCCCTGGGAGTTGCGTTGGAACGCGGACAAATCCCGGGCCTACGGGCGCGGGGCGGCGGACGATTTGAGTGGGGTGGTGGCGGTCGGCATGGCTGTGGACGCGCTTTTAAAGTCGCTCGGCGGCGAGCCTAATTCTTTAAACACGGATGCTCTACCCTGCAACTTCAAAGTTGTTTTTGAAACCGAAGAGGAATCCGGCTCCGCCACGCTGATTGAGCAAATTCTGCAGAACCGGGAGTTTTTCGATTCCTGCGACTGCGTGATCATCACCGACGTGGTGAATCCGGGAACCGGGCTTCCGGGGCTGACCACGTCTCTGCGCGGCATTATCCAAACCTATGCGACAGTAAAACCGGTTGGGAGCGGACAGTCCATCGACGCCGCCACGGCGCTGTACAAAACGCTTTCTAGTCTTACAGACGAGCGTCAATCGTTGGCGGTGGAAAAAATCGCTCGGTCGGACGAGCCGGTCACCGACGAGGAGAGAGAAGGACTGGCGCGGGTTCCCACCTCCGTCGGCGCTTTGCGCGAAATGGCGGGTTTGCTTCCGGAAACGCTGTCGACCGTGCCGGAGGATAAAGTGGAAGCGCTCGTCGCCCAACTTAGAAAATCCTACGCTAACGCGCGTCCCGGCCACCGGGTTTGCGGCGGCGTGATTCTGGGTATAGCGGGCGCGCGCCTGAGGTTTCGTTTGAAACAGGGAGCCGACGCAGGCGCTTTGACGGCGCGCTTGAAGGAAACTCTGGCCGCGCTAAATCCCTTTCGGCTCAAGGTTAGTTTGGACGAGGTGGTTGGCGGCGGCGAGGGCGACGGTTTGCAACTGAATCTGATCGTTCAATCGTCGACCAAGGATCCGCATTCCGGGGTGAACGGCGGCCCATTCCCGGTTCCGGAAATGCAGTTGGCTAAAATGATTGTTGGATTTGCCGACGCCGTTCCAACGCTGGGAGAGTTTATCGAAATCACTGACGGGAGACCGGCGATGCAGGTCGAATCTCTTTTCACGGATCAGGAAGGCGCCGTCCGGCCCTTTGAAGACAAATCCGCAAAGGCCCTGGTGGAAATTCGTTTGGCGCCTGGCAACGACGAAGAACGGGCGCGGGAGTATTTGAGGGAGCATTTAAAAGCGAATACCCCACAGGGTTTTGTTGTGGAATTTGAGGACGACAAGGGCGGGCCGCCCTGGATGAGCGGGATTGAGCATCCGGCTTTTTCCAGAATGATGACTTCGTTGGAGGCGGGATTCCAAACGTCGGCTTGTTTGTATGGTTGTGGCGGGTCCATCCCCTTTGTGGGTAAATTGATGGAGGCGCTAGGGGAGATTCCTCCGCTGTGCATCGGCGCCTACGACTCGGATTGCCAGATGCACGAGCCGAACGAAAGTTTGTCCATGAAAGATTTACTGGGATGCGCGCGTTCCATTGCGCATTTCAGCGCGCACATAGAAAAAGCATTTCCGAGTTCCTAATATCTGGTTTATTTTCGTGCTGGAAACTGTGGCAATCATGCTATATCATTAACTCTCTTTTTCCCAATTATGCGCCTGAAAAATGCAGGCCTGCGTTGCGAATTCTTTACTAATTATCAATAACGATCAAAATCCATGGCTGAAGCAGAAACGGAAGATTTAAATTACCGGCCGGTAAATATTGAGTTCCTGGAGCAGGGCGGGGACGAGCTGTTTGATATTTTTTACCGGACGGAGAGCTTCGGCGAGGTAAAGTTTATCAAATTTGCCAGTTCGAGTCCGGAGCATCAGGACAAGGTGAGGGCCATCCTCGAAGAGGGGGAAACCGAGGAAGAGTTTTACATTCACGAAGCGGATCTGTTCAAATATTACAAGCACGCCACTAATACGCTTCGCGCAATGGCGAAAAACCCCCGGATTCCGCAACAGGAAAAGACCAAAAAAGTCTACGAAGTCTCCAAGACCATCATGGAGGAGTTTTTCGAGTATAACGCCTCCAACAAGATTCTCAACTCCTCCGAGGAGGTGATGGGCATTATGGACGAATGTCTATCGCATCAGGACGTCGGTTTCTCGGCGTTGTCTGAAATCACCAACAAGGATTACTACACCTATACGCACAGCGTGAACGTCGGGTTGTATTGCATGACGTTTGGAATCAAAATCAACCTCCCCCAGGACGACATAAAACAATTGGGGTTGGGGGGAATGCTCCACGACGTGGGCAAATCCAAGATACCTTACGAAGTTCTGAACAAAGACGGAAAGTTGACCGACCAGGAGTTTACCGAAATCCAAAACCATGCGCCCATGGGTCAGGAAATTTTGCAGGGCATGGAGTGCTACAACAACAAGGTGTGCCGCATGGCGGGGGAGCATCACGAAAAATATAACGGGGAAGGATATCCCCATGGATTGGTGGGAGAGAAGATTCATCCCTTTGCCCGCGTTTGCAAGATCATGGACGTTTACGACGCCCTGACCACCCGCCGTTCTTACAAGAAGGCGATGACCCCATTCGACTCGCTCATCCTGATGAAGAAACAAATGGGACCGGAGTTTGACCCCAAACTGCTGGACAAATTCATCATGCTGATGGGTCCGGATCTTTAGAAGTCCTCCAGGCTACAGGGGAAGCCCACGACCAGCGTGACGCTGGATCCAGTAAAAGAAAAGTTGACAGTAGTCGGTTGACAGTTGGCGGTTTAAAGAAAAATATCCAGCGCCAACATCTGCCTCCAGGCGCCTATCTGGTCAATCCATGGCGATGGCCACGGCCTGGTCGGCGGTCTCTTTAAATCCGGGAATCTTTCCTTCAAACCGGGCCGGGTCCACCTCCAACGCCTTAAGGATGCGAGACTTGTCCAGCCCTTGGGGCAGTTCGATTCCGTCTCCATAACCCAATTCCAAAGCGGCGGTCTTTGCCAGTTCCACCACTAGGGTCAGGCGGCTTTTGGTTTCCGGGAGGGCTTGTCGCCCCGTTTGCCGAACGGCCTCCACCAGGGGTTCGGGAAAATTCCAGGCCTCGGCGATCATGCCGCCCAAATCTCCCAGCGTACATCCGAACTCCTCCGACTCGGCGTCCCATATCGTGGTTCCATTTTCTTTTGCGGAGCGGATAAACGATTGCAAGACGGGTTTTGCTTCAAAGGCGCAGGCTATTTTTCCAAGGTCGTGCACCAGTCCGGCGGTGAAAAAATCGTCGACTTCCGGCTCTCCCAGGCATTGCGCCATTTTGCCCGCCAGGGCGGCCATGGCCGCCGAATGCCGCCAGAAACTGCCCAACACCCGACCGTCGGTTTCATGATTTTCCTGGGAATAGCGCTCGTAAATGGGCGCGGAAACAATAATATTTTTTATGGCGCCGGGTCCCAGCAAACCGGAAGCCTGGGTCATGGAAGAAATTTTTCCCGAGTAACCGTACAGCGGCAGGTTGGCTTCCCGCAAAACGTTGCAGGCCAGAGAGACGTCGAACTTTATGATCTCCAGAATGTCGTAGTCCATGGCCGACAAGCTCTCGATGTCGTCGAGCAGGCTCGCCATTTTCAACGGCAGGCAGGGAATGCCCCGGTATCTGGAAAAGAGTTCGGCGTTAATGGTCATCGTCCACGGGTCCGCAAACGGTTTGGTTTCTTCCGCCTCGTTTGGCCTGGTACAAAGCCTTATCGGCGACGTTTAAAAACTCGGTATGATTTTTCATGGTCTCGCGGTCCAGCTCCGCGACGCCGCAACTGAGCGTCAATTTAAAACTTTTCCCTTCATGGGAGAACTCGAGGCGCGAGGCTTCTTCGCGGATTCTTTCTGCGATAATACGGGCGCCTTGCATTTTAGCTTCCGGCAACAGCAAAATGAATTCCTCGCCCCCGTAGCGCGCCGCCAGGTCGTTCGCCCGGCAGGCTTTTTTTAATATCTCCGCGATCGTCATCAGAATTTCGTCGCCCTTCTGGTGCCCGTAGGTATCGTTGACGTCTTTAAAATGGTCCAGGTCCACCATGACGATGGAGAACGGCGACTGGTACCGCCGGGCGCGCATAAACTCGGCTTTCAAAACCCTCTGCATCTCCTGGTGATTGTTCAACCCGGTCAGGCCGTCGGTGATGGAAAGCGTTTTGACCTTGTCAAAGTTCGTGGCGTTGCTGATGGACATGGCCAAAAAGTCCGCCACGTTTAAAACATAATCCAGATCGCCAACGGAAAAATTTCCTTTTTCGTTGTCGTTTAAATTGATCGCGCCGACGATCTCGTTTTGGATCATCAGCGGTATGCAAACGAAAAAGTTATTTTTGAACTGGGGATTCTTTTTGCCTTTAAAATATTTTGATTGGACAAAGTCGTGCACCAGAATGTAACCGCCCCTGGAAATGGCGTCCTTCATGATTCCCGAATCGTTGATATGCAGGGACAAATCGTTCGGAATGCGCGCGTGGTTGTGGCAGGCCAGTTCAAGAATTTTGCGGCTGTCGTCGTAAAGAAAGAGAGTAAAATACCGAATGGATAGTATGTGCGGGAGTTTTTCCACCAGCATGGACTTGATGTGGTCCAGGGACAAGAGGCTGATGCTTTTATGCAGGTACAGAAGGTTGTTCAGATCAGCCAGAGATTGGCCGAGCAATTCCTTCTGCCTTTTGACCAGGTCAAAAATCAGTTTTCTTTCCGTTTGCCGTAACTTTGCGTGATCTTCCATGTTTTACCGTAATAGCGAACTGCGCCGACAAGTCTAACCGTCGTCAATTTTATGACGAGAAGGTATCATAAAACCCGGCCGACCTTGAAACTAAAGCATTGGAATATATGGTAACATTCCTTGCATGGGATAGAATCAGTAATTTTCAGGCGTCTCCTGAAAACCCTTATGGAATAAGGGGCCGCCAGGCGCCCGAAGGCGCCTTGTTGAATGATTAAAAGTTTCCCTGGAGTCTGCTTCCAAAAAGTAGAACCGGCCCTTTCGGATATGGTACGCCTTTTGCTTTAATTGTAAAAAAACTATTGGGCAAGTCCATGAACGTCAATTTTAAATTTAACGAAGCCAAGTTGTTTGTGTCTGCAATCCTGGCCTGGATTCTGCTTTGCGTCCCTGTTCCCGGAACGTCCCAAAGCTTCGATTTCCCTGATTCCTCGGAGGAAACGGTCCGGGTGGACAGTATTCATATCGGCCCACACCCAGATTACACAAGGATATATATCAATTTAAGCCGCCCGGCGGAATACCGCGTCAACGCGGATTTTTATCAGAAAAAAGTTTCTCTGGTAATGCGCGGCGCAGAACTGAGTCCCCGGATTCGCTCGCGAATATTCAAGGACGTCAATCTGGAGAAATACGAAGTCGTTCAGATTGGCAACCTGGTGGAAATCGCAATATTCCTGAAAAACCCAAACAGCCGATTCATTCATTTTAGTCAGGACAAACCGGCGCGCATTGTTTTGGACGTCAAGGGAACCCAAAAACCTTTTGTCAAAACTCGCGTCGACAAAACGGGAAAAGCCGGCGCGTCCCCGAGGAGCGCGACCCAGGCTAAAGAAGCAAGCCGTCCGGAACCCGGCGCGGTTTCCCTGGTCGGTATTGGTCCCAAAAAACTGCGGGAGATTCTTGAAAAAGACGTCGAAGCCAAAGCCAAACCCGGGGGAGAGGTTTACGACAAGGCCCTCAAGGCTTTCCAAAAAAAGGAATATTCCCAGGCCGTTAAACTGTTCAAAAAATTCCTGAAGACCCAGCCCGGCAGCCTACAGGCCTCCAATGCGGCTTACCTTAAAGCGGAATCGGTATTTCAATTGGGGTTCACCCAAGCCAATCCCGTGTACGAGGATGCGCTCACCGCCTACCAGTTTGCCCTGCGGAGTTATCCCAAGTCCCGCTTTCAGGATCACGCCCTGTTGAAAGTCGCATTTATTTTTCAGGAGCTGGGTTACGGATTGGAAGCCAGGGCCTTGTACGAAGACGGATTGCAACGCAACCCCAAAAGCCCCTACAGCGAGGCGCGACACCTTGGGCTGGCTCAATTAAGACTAAAAGAAAAGGGCTACGACGACGCCTACAAGTCGTTCCAGAAAATTCTCAAAACCTCGCCGGAAAACATAGACGCGCAACAGGGAATCTTTGAAACCGCCCAACGCCTTTATGAGGAACAGCGTTTCGACCGGGCGCTGAAAATTTTTGAGGAAGGCGTTGAACGCTGGCCCAGCCAACTGAACGTCGACCCTCAGATTCATTTCCAGATGGCGGAAATTTATTTTAGAAACAAGCGCTACAAAAAAGCGCGGTTCCATTATTTTGCGCACGTCAACCTGAACCCGGAATCTGAGGAAGGCCACCGCGCCCTGAACCGGATCGGCGACTCCTATTTTCTGGAGGAGAATTACCAAAACAGCCTGTCCATTTTCGACGATTCCTCCAAGCTGAATCCGGGAAGCCGGGAAGCCCAGTACAGCCTCATTCGTCTGGCGGACGTCGGCGTCCGCGAACCTGCGCTTCCGTTGAAAAATATCGTATTCGATCTCTCGGCGTATTATCACCCGTTCGATACCTACGACAGGATCGAGAAAAACCCGGTGGACCAGGATATCCTGGCCGAGGTCACGCTCAGCCGGGGCGTCGCCCTGCTAAAAGAACACCAGTTTCTGGACGCCATAAAATATTTCAAACGCCTGTTGCCTCTGGGAGCCAAATCGCATTTTTACCAGGAAGCGAAAAACAATATCCTGCAAGCCCTGATATTTCTGGTCGACCGTTATTCCGAGCAAGAAGGAAGCCTGCCCATACTTTACGCCTACTCCGATTATCAAAACCTGGGGCTGGAACCCATCAACAACCTGAAAACGCTGGTGCAGATCGGCGAGGCTTATCAGGCCATTTCCATGTACCGGGAAGCCGTTCAGTTTTATCAGAAAGTCAAAAAGCTGGACGTCCGCCGCCTGTATAGCGACAGGGTATTTCTTAACCTGGGGGGGCTTCATCTCGAACAAAAAAATTACGCCGAGGCGGAAATCGTGGCGCGGACTTTTTTAACCAACTTCCCCGGCAGCCCCCGGACGCCTGAAGCCGTGGAACTGCTGGCCGCCTCCTATGAAGGGCGCGAGGATTACCAGTCCGCCATCGATTCTTATCTGACCCTGGTCGAGACCGCCGAGAACAATCCCTCAAAAGCTTTTTTCCTGATCGGAGAAAACTTCAACAGGCTGAACGATCTCAATCAGGCGACCCATTATTACCAGGAAGCCGTCGACGCCTACGACCATGGCGCGGGCAGGGTTCCAAAGCATATTCCGGAAACGTTTCATAAGTTGGGATTTGCGTTGTTTAAAAATGGAGACCTGAAGCGCGGACAGGAAATCCTGAAAGCCGCCAAGGAACTGTTTCCCGAACACTGGCTGAAAGACTGGAACGCTTTCCTGCTGGCGGAAGCCTATCAGCAAAACAAGGAAACCGAAAATGCCGGAAAAGAACTGGACCAACTGGCTCAATCGGATTCCGCCGACGATATCCTCAAACGCGCCGCCAAAACCCAGCGCGATATGATGCAATGGGAAAAACAATTCAAAGACCTGCTTTAGTAATTTATAATGAACCTAACTAACCAATTCCCCGGCGCCAGGACCATGAAGGAAAACAAGGTCGACGAAAAAAACGAGAAAAACGAAAAAGTCGACGTCGCCGTTCTCAATCGCGCGTTTGAATCCTTCAACCAGGTCACCCAGCAACTCCAGAATTCCTACGAGAAACTCCAGGCCCGCATTCACGAACTGGATCTGGAACTAGATCAAAAAAACCGGGAGTTGGAAACCAACCTCCAGGAAAAGGAGCAGGTCAAAAATTATTTAAACAATATTCTTGAAAACCTCGTCTCCGGCGTGATCGTCCTCGACCCGGAAAACCGCGTTACCACCCTCAACCGCGAGGCCGAAACCATCGTCTGCGAAAAGGGCGAAAACTGTCTCGGCGGATACTTGAAAGATCAGACCTTTGCCGATCTGCTCGAAGGCTTGAAAGAAAGCCTGGACCAGGCGCCGTCCGCAAAACCGTCGCTGGAACGCGAGTACAAGGCGCCCGACGGCAAAAAACGCAACTTGCGAATTTCCGCCTCTACCGTTTGGAGTCAAAACGAGCAAGCCGCCGGAACCGTGTTCGTGCTCCAGGAAATCACCGAATTGAAGCGCCTCGAAGAAGAAGCGCAACGCAACCGCAGACTGCGCGCCATGGGCGAAATGGCCGCCGGCATCGCCCATGAAATCCGCAACCCGCTGGGGAGCATCGAATTGTGCGCCTCGCTGTTGCGGGACGACTTGAAAAGCCACGTGGACCCGGAAAAAACTCAACTGGCCGATAGCATTTGTAAAGGCGTGAGCCATATGGACCGCGTCATTTCCAGCCTGCTTCTCTTTGCGCAGTCGCCGCATCCGACCAAGCAAAAATGCGACATGACCGCCCTGATGAAAGAGTTGCTGGATTTTTCCATGCACCTCGTTTCGCCGGACGAAATAAAAATCATTTCCGATTTTGGCGAGGAGCCGTTGTGGGGTTCCGGCGACGCAGAATTGTTGAAGCAGGTGTTTCTGAACCTGATACGCAACGCCATCCAGTCCATGCCCGAAGGCGGCGAGTTGCGCATTTCGATAAAGGACGTCGCTCCTGCAGGCGACCGGCGCTCCAATCCGGAACAGAGAGGATTCGTCGCCGTATCCGTTGCGGACGCCGGACCGGGAATCGACAAGGAAAATTTATTGAAACTGTTCAATCCCTTTTTTACCACGCGCGACAAAGGCACCGGCCTGGGCCTGGCCATCGCGCACAATATCGTTAAGGCCCATCAAGGCGCCATCGACGTGGAAAGCGAGCCGGGAGAGGGCGCGCGCTTCACCGTAAAAATCCCCCGCTGGGAAGAAGCCTCAAATGAAAAATAACGCTGACAAAAAAATTCTGATCGTCGACGACGAAGGCGAAATGCGCATCGCCCTCAATGCCGCGCTGAAACGCGGCGGCTACCAGTTGGAAACGGCGGAAAACGGACGACAGGCGCTGGATAAATTTGAAGAAGACCATTTCGACTTGGTCGTCACCGACGTCCGGATGCCGAAGATGACCGGCTTGCAATTGCTCCACGAAGTCAAGAAACGTTCGCCGCAAACGCTGGTGATCGTGATGACCGCCTACGGCGACATCGACAACGCCGTGGAGATCATGAAAGCCGGAGCGTTCGATTATTTATTGAAACCCTTTTCCGCCGAAGTGTTGCAATCCACCGTGGCGCGGGCCTTTGTCGGACGCGCGTCGTCCGGTCCGGCACCGGCCAAAACAGTCGCCAAAGAACCTCCGCCGTCTCCGAAAGAAAAAACCATCGTTACGCTCAACGCGGAAATGCAAAAACTGTTGCAGTTTGTTGAGAAAATCGCCTACAGCAAATCCACCGTATTGATCTCCGGCGAAACCGGGTCGGGCAAGGAAGTGTTTGCTCGCTTCATCCATCAGACCAGTCCGCGCGCCGATCAGCCGTTCCTGGCGGTCAATTGCGCCGCCTTGCCTGAAGGCTTGCTGGAAACCGAATTGTTCGGACATGAAAAAGGCTCTTTCACCGGAGCCGTCGCCGGCAAGGAAGGTAAATTTGAACTGGCTAACGGCGGAACCCTGCTCCTCGACGAAGTGACTGAGATGACCCTGCCGCTCCAGGCCAAACTCCTGCGCGTTCTCCAGGAACACGAAGTCGACAAGGTCGGCGGACGCGAACCCATCCCCGTCGACGTGCGTGTGGTGGCGACGTCCAACCGCGATATAAAATCCATGGTGCGCGAAAACAAGTTTCGCGAAGACCTTTATTACCGGCTCAACGTGATTCCCGTAAAAATTCCGCCCTTGCGCGACCGACCAGAAGACGTCCTCGCTCTCGCCGAATATTTTTTGGAACGGCAATGCCGGGAAAACGGGAAAACGGTCCAGTCCATTGCCGGCGACACGCTCAAGTGCCTTAAAAAATACCGCTGGCCCGGCAACGTTCGCGAACTGGAAAACGTGATCGAACGCGCAACGCTCATCTGCCAGGGCGAGCAGTTGACGCCGTCGGATTTGTTTATGGACGACGACGACCTGCGCGCTGGCGCGGCGGGCGGCGAAGGCCGAGGCAAACTCAGCGGCACCATTTACGAAATGGAAAAAGAATTGATCCTGCAAACCCTCGACGAAGTCGACGGCAACAAGACTCGCGCGGCGGAACAACTGGGCGTCAGCATCCGCACTCTGCGAAACAAACTGAACGAGTACAAAACGCAAACAACTGAATCGTAGCCCTTGCCTGTCGCGGACAAAATGTCCCACTTACACCTTCCGCGTCGTCAAATAACTGACAAGCAAAACTTTCGCCTCGCAACCCGCCTTTCCTCTCTACATCGTCAACTCCTTTAAAACTGGCCATTTCCCGATTCATTAACGCGACGGGTCTATCGCCAGAGCCGGCGGCGGTTTTGGTATGGAACTTGCTTTTCTACCTGTAAAGTCAAAAAACTTACCCATCAATTTATTAGGGGATAAACAAGCCATGGACTTCACGACCTCGATGAAAATCACCTCCTCCGGCCTTTCGGTTCAGCGCCAGAGGATGGACGCCATCGCCAGCAACCTGGCCAACATCGAAACCACGCGCACTCCGGAAGGCGGACCGTACCGGAAAAAGGAAGTGGTGATCACCGCTCTGCCGATGGAAAACGAGTTCGGCCAGGCTTTACGATCAGAGTTGGGCGAGCATCTCAAACAGGTGCATGTGACCGAGGTGATTGAGGATCAATCCGAACCGAAACTGGTTTACGACCCGGACCACCCAGACTCCAACCAGGACGGCTATGTGGCCATGCCCAATATCAACCTGATGGATGAGACGGTGAACATGATCAACGCATCGCGCGCTTTCGAAGCGAATATCTCCGCCGCCAGCGCCGCCAAGGCCATGGCCCAGCGGGCGATTGATCTTGGCAGATAAACGAGGAACCGACTAGACGTTTTCATTAACCCAATCGACGCGGAATAATTATGGACGCTTTACTGGAATTCATCAAAAACCTTCAATTGCGATATCAGGAACTGACCCCGGGGAAAAAGTCCGCGGCCATGGTTTTAGGCGCGGTCGTGGTAGCTTCCCTGGTGGTCATGTCCTTTTGGTTGCAGGCTCCGGATTACCAAACCCTTTACGGAAATTTGTCCGAAGAGGACGCCGCCAATATCCTTGAAGAATTGAAATCCAAAAAGACGCCCTATCAATTATCCAATCAGGGAAAAACCATACGCGTCCCGTCGGCGCAGGTGCATGAAATCCGGCTTGAGCTGGCCTCCAAGGGCTTGCCGAAAGGCTCGGAGGTGGGACTTGAGTTGTTCGAGGACACGCCGCTCGGCATGACCGAGTTTGTGCAAAAACTAAACTTCCAACGAGCCTTGCAAGGCGAACTGGCGCGGACAATCAAATCCCTGGACGCCGTCGATCAGGCGCGGATCCATTTGGTGATTCCCAAGGACACGCTTTTTCTGAAAGAAAAACCCGAAGGCAAAGCCTCCGTCATGCTCAAAATCCATAACGGAAGAACCCTCTCCGCGGAGCAGGTGCAGGGCGTCATCCATTTGGTTTCCAGCAGCGTCGAAGGCGTATCGCCCAAAAACGTCGTGGTGGTGGATATCAAAGGCAACATTCTTTCCGGCGACATGACGGGTTCTTCGGAAGCGATGGTTGCCTCCTCCAATTTCAAGCACAAACTCAAAGTGGAGAAAGCCCTGCAGACCAAAATTTTAAAAATGCTGGAAGAAGCGTTGGGACCCGGCAAGGTCGTGGCCCGCGTCAGCGCGGAACTGAACATGGAAAGGGCCGAGCAGACGGAAGAAACTTTCGATCCCGATTCGCAGGTGGTGCGTAGCGAACAAAGGACGGAAGAATCGACCACCGGCGCCGTGCCGCCGGGCGGAATCGCTGGAGTTCAATCTCTGCTTCCCGAGGGCCGCGCACAACCTGGCGTTCCTGGGTCCGCCGCGCAACGCAGCAAGGAGAACCAGACGCTGAATTACGAAATCAATAAGGTGATCAAGCGCACGATCAAGCCCATGGGCGAAATAAAGAAACTTTCGGTCAGCGTTTTGATCGACGGATCTTTGAGAGGCGACCCGGCGGTCTATACCGCGCGGACGCCGGAAGAAATGGGCCAATTCCTTGAGCTGGTCAAAACCGCTGTGGGTTACGACGAAGCGCGCGGCGACCAGATCAACGTGAAAAACGCGCAATTCGATAAAACCCTGATCGAGGAGCAACAGGCGCAGATGGAACGCGAAAGCAAGATCGACCTTGGAATGCAGGGAGCAAAATACCTACTGGCCCTGGTTTTTCTGATCCTGCTTTTCTCCCGCGTGCTTCGCCCCATCGCGACCTGGATGACGACCTCGGTCGAAGTGATCGAACACGCCGCTTTACCGACGGCGGAGGAAGAAGCTATCGAGGATGAAAAACGCCGACTCGCGGCGATGGGAAGTCAGTCCCAGGAAATGCGCAAGGCCGTCACCAGTTTTGTCTCGGTGGACCCCAAAGTCACCGCCGGAATTCTACGAAAATGGCTTAAAGAACGAGGCGTCTAACTCAGAGGAGAAACATGCAAACTCAAATCAAAGGACCGGAAAAAGTCGCAGTCTTCCTACTCTCGTTGGGAGAAGCGGTCGCGGCTAAAATTCTGGCGGAGATGGATCAACATGAAATTCAGTTGATCGGAAAACAAATGTCCGCTCTGGGAGATATCGATTCGAAAACCCTCGAACAAATCAACCGGGAATTTATCGAGCAAACTCAAAACGGCCCTGGCGCCTGGATGGAGAAAGGATCGGATTTCCTCAAGAGCGCGTTAAAGAAAACTCTAAATCCGGAAAAAGTGGCGGAGGTTCTGGACAACATTTCCGCGCCCGGCGATGGGCTGGGCGGAGGACTTGAAACCCTGCAATCAATGGAGGCCCCGCAAATCGCCTCGTTCCTGGTTGGAGAGCATCCTCAGACTGCGGCCATTGTCATGACCTTTCTGGAACCCGGAGTCGCGGGGAAAGTGTTACGAGACCTGCCAGAAGACAGGCGTCTGGATATTGTCAAACGTGTGGCGTCTCTGGAAAAAGTTTCCCCGCAGGCCTTGAAGGAACTCGATGAAACTCTGCGCGACGAATTCCGCGCCGCTGGAATCTCCTCCGGAAGCGCCTTGGGTGGTAAAGCGACGGCGTCGCGAATCCTGGGAGGACTCGACCGACAGACGGAAAAAGCCCTGCTTTCACAACTGGAAGAAATCGATCCAGCGATGGCGGAAGAAATTCGCAACCTGCGTTTTACGTTTGAGGATATAATTAAAATAGACGACTCGGACGTTCAAATGGTATTGACCGAGGCGGGTCGCGAGGATTTGACCGCCGCCTTGAAAACGGCGAGCGAGGAGCTGAAGGAAAAAATATTCTCTAACCTGTCTCTGCGCGCCGCTCGAATGCTTAAAGAAGATCTCGAATCCCTGGGACCCACGCGCCTTTCGGTCGTTGAGAAAGCGCAACAAACAATCGTGGAGCTTTTCAAGAGTTTTGAAAGCCGAGGGAAAATCGCCATAGGAGCCGCCAGTGCCGACCAACTCGTTTAATTCGCCGAGAAAATTTGTTCCGGACTACGGACCGGAAGCGGAAGGAAATCTCGCCGCCGACAAGCAGGCGAAGTCTTTCGAATTCGGGGATTTCGGTCCGAAAAAATCAGAGGCTGCCTCGAAGGGGTTTTCCTACGACTCCGAATCGGCTCGCAATTTTGATAAAGTTAACATAAAAAAAGCCCGCGAGGGAGTCAAGGAAATCGTCCGCGACGCTCTCAACAAAGCCAAGGCACAGGCCGGAATCATCAAGGAA
The DNA here is from genome assembly GCA_029261555.1 of Nitrospinaceae bacterium. Lineage (GTDB taxonomy): Bacteria > Nitrospinota > Nitrospinia > Nitrospinales > JACRGP01 > JAJDBB01. The sequence goes on from JAJDBB010000050.1 coordinate 15,640, forward strand.
ACAGCCCGGACCGAAGGCTTTAACGAAGGCTACAAGGAAGGATTTCTAAAGGGCGAGGAATTCGCCAGGGGAGAGTTTGCTCCCTTCCTGGAAACTTTGCATCACTCCATCGACAACCTCAGCACGTTCCGCAAAAACCTTTTCGCAAAGGTGGAACGGGAGATGCTGGAAATGACGGTCGATCTCGCCAAAAAGATCGTCCATCATGAACTGTCGACTCGCGAGGACAGCATTCAAGATATCATTCATCTTGCTGTTCAATCCGTTCTTGACCGCGAGAGTCTGACGCTGAGGATCAACCCCGCGGAGAAAATTTACGCGGAAACCTATCGTCCTGAGATCCAGCGCTACTTTGGAGACGTTAAAAACCTTGTCATTCAACCGGACCCGAACATCGAGCGGGGAGGATGCGTCGTTGAAACCAATTTTGGAACCATCGACGCGCGGCTGGAACGTTTGAACGATCAAATCGACGCCATTCTGGATCTCGCGCCGCCCGCGCCTGAACCCGAACCGGAATCCGGAACAGAAGAACTGTCGCCTCCCGCGACCGGCCCTTCCGAGGATAGCTGAGCCATGGAAGATACCATCGACCTGAAAAAATACCGGGCCAAAATTTCCGACGCCTGTTTCGTAAAAAAGACGGGCCGCGTCAAACGTATCGTTGGGTTGGTGATTGAAGGAGACGGACCCGCGGTTGCCGTTGGAAGCTTGTGTTTGATTCACCCGAGAGCGGGCATGCCTCCCATAGAGGCCCAGGTGGTCGGATTTCAGGAGCGTTCCATTTTACTGATGCCGCTGGGCGAGTTGGCCGGCGTCGAACCTGGAAGCGAAATTGAATCCCTGGAAGAATCTCCGACTTTCAATGTGTCCGAAAAACTTCTGGGGCGCGTGATCGATGGAACAGGAAGGCCACTGGATGGACGCGGGCCAATCCCCGTCGGCCAACAATATCCCCTGACAGGGAAACCGCTCAACCCTCTGGAGAGAGAACGCATAAAACGCCCCCTGGACGTCGGCATCCGTTCGATCAACGGACTGCTCACCTGCGCGCGGGGACAGCGCATAGGAATCATGTCCGGCACGGGCGTCGGCAAATCGGTTTTACTGGGAATGATCGCCCGCAACACGGAGGCCGAGGTCAACGTCATCGCCCTGGTGGGAGAGCGCGGCCGGGAGGTGAAGGAATTTATCGAGGAAAACCTGGGTCCGGAAGGATTAAAAAAATCCGTCGTCGTGGCGGCGGCTTCGGATCAGCCGGCGCTGGCGCGTATCCGCGCCGCTTACATTGCCGTCACCATCGCGGAGTTTTTTCGCGACCAGGGCAAGGACGTCGTTTTAATGATGGACTCCGTCACGCGGTTCGCGTTGGCGCAAAGAGAAGTTGGCCTGTCGATTGGAGAGCCGCCCACCACCCGAGGCTACACGCCCTCGGTTTTTTCCCTGCTCCCCAAACTGCTGGAGCGCGCCGGGCCGATCAAGAACGGCGGAAGCATCACCGGACTTTACACCGTGCTGGTGGAGGGCGACGACATCAACGAACCGGTTTCAGACACGGTGCGCGCCGTTTTGGACGGGCATATCGTGCTGTCCAGAAACCTGGCCGCTCACAATCATTTTCCGGCCATCGACGTTTTACAAAGCACCAGCCGCCTGATGATCGACGTCGTTTCCAAAGAGCATTACGAGCTTTCGATGAGGTTCAAGGATATCCTGGCCTCCTACAAGGAGGCGGAAGATTTAATTAACATCGGCGCCTACGCCAGGGGAAGCAATCCAAAAATCGATCTCGCCATCGCCAAGATTGAAAGTTTCAATCAATATCTGCGGCAGGGGATCATGGATAAAGCCGGGATGGCGGATAGCCAGGCGGCCTTGCAAAGTATCCTGGGAGACGCTAAATGAAATACCGCTTCGACGCCCTGTTGAGAATAAGAAAAAACGAGGAGAACGTCCGCCAGAAAGAAATGGCGCAGGCCAACGCGCATTTGATCACGCAGGAGGATCGTCTTCAGTTTATGAAGTCGGTCGAAAAACAGACCAAGAGCGGGTTGGACGAACGAGTTTCTCGCGATCCCGATATCAACGTCCTGTTGTTGCACAGCCGATTCTACAACGGTTTGAATCAGCAGAAAAATTTGCAGGAGAGGATCATTGGCGAGGCGACTTCTTTTTGCGAAGGAAGACGGCAGGGCCTTGCGGAAGCGATGAAAAAGCGCCGGACCCTGGAGCTTCTTAAAGACAGGCAAATTGAAAAGTTGCGTTCGGCGGAAAGAAAACGGGAAACGGATTTCATGGACGAAGTGGCGGCGAATGTGAAACGTGCGAGGCGAATATGACTGTCTTTGGCCTTAAAGCAAAAAAATGGACTGCGGTGGCAGGCGTCGTATCAGTCCTGGCTGTTGGCGTTTTAGTCGGCCCCGCCGGCGCGCAGTCGGTCGGATTTACGCCAAGGTTGGGTCAAACCGCAAAGCCAAAATCTATAGAGGAAAAAGCCGCGCCGGTTCTGCCTCCCGCCCAGGCAAAGATTAGTCCGGAAACCTTGCGTATGCTCGAAGTGATCGAGAAGAAAAACCGCGAGTTGAAAAACCGCGAGGAGAAAATGCGCGTAAAAGAAGAAACGTTGAAAAACCTGGAACTGAAACTGCAGGCAGATTTAAAAAAGATAGACAACGCCTTGGCAAAGAGCCGCGAGGAGTTTGGAATGCGACGAAACTTTGTCGACAAGAACCTCGATTCGCTGGTCAAGGTCTATTCCGCCATGAAACCGGCGGACGCCGCTAATTTGCTGGGAGCGCTGGACGAAGATATCTCCGTGCAGATCATTTCGCGGATGAAGCACAAGACGGCGGGCTCAGTGATGGGTAAGATGGACACGCAGGTGGCGAAAAAGATCAGCGAAAAAATCGCCGGCAAGAAAGCCACGCGCTTTTCCGCTTCGCCTCCTCCCGCAACGGACGGCGCCCCGCGACGTTAAGGTTTGTCGTCGCCTTCCGATTCGTTTGATTCCTCTTTGTTCGCTTGCAAGGCCCCAAAAGAAACCAGGGTTTTGAATCCGTCCTCGACTAAAAGCTCCATCTGCTCCACCTCTTTCCTCGGCATGAACAAAAGAAATCCCGTCGTCACGTTCGGCGTGGAAGGAACAAACACATTGCAGTAATCGTCCCGGTTGATGACCGCTTTCAATTCCCCCTTGGTCTCCGTGCAAACGATTCCCAACGCCTGGCTTGAGTTTTGAGGAAAATCGGTAAAAACCATTTTTTCAAACGTCGGTTGCCGCGTTTCCGAAAGGGTTTGAAGAAGCTTTTTCATCCCGATATAAAAAGTTCTCACCAGAGGAATTCTGACTGCCAGGCGGTCCCAGATCCGGATCACCTTTCGGCCTACAAAATTAGAAGCGAGCAATCCGGAAATAAAAACGAAAAGGAAGATCAGAAAAAAACCGAGACCGGGCAGTTGGAAATCTTCCGGCAATGGGGCGTGGGTCTGACGGATGATATTGGCGACGACCGGCGCCATGGCGTGGTCCACTCCGCTGACCACGAAGGTCAATAAAAAATAGGTCAGACCCACGGGGATGACGATCAACAATCCCGCGATCATATATTTTTCAAGGGCTTTTTTCATAACTTCCCGATTGTATCATGAAACCAAAACGCTTCCGGTTTTGAACTTCCAGACTTTCCATGCCTGCAAGCCCAACAGGTAAAACGTTTCCAGAAACACCAGCGGGAAAAACCATTCCAAACGGTCGAACAAAGTGAATACCACCGTGAGCATGGTGTTGGTGCACAAGCACAAGGGACTGCACAAGGTCATGAATCGCGGATCAAGATACCAGGGATTTTCATCGCGTTCATTGTTCGACGCACCCGCCCAAGTGCGACTGGCGCGGTCGAGGCGCTCCATCAACCGGTCCTGCCAGCCGTACGCCGCCGCATGGAATTTTTGCAAGTAAAAGGTCGCCGTTGAAATTTCACCGGCGCGAAATTCGTTTTGCTCCTCGGCGGTGGGCGACTCGTCAGCTCGATTCAGCTGATAAGTCCCCGCTCGCGAAGCGTATTGCACCAGGTAGTAAACGAAATAGGAACATTGAAGCTTGCATAAAACAAACGCCGCCACGCCCCATGCGAGAAAATAATATTGCCCCGTATCTGCGGCCAGCCGCCAGGCGATAGCCGCGTAAACCGCCATCGCCGCGACAAAGTCGGCGAACGAATCCAGAAACCTTCCGAAGCGCGATTCCTCCCCGCGCGCCCGCGCCAGATTGCCGTCCACGTTATCCAGTAGAAGTTTTGCGTAAAGAAATCCCGCCGCCCAAAGCAAGGCGTCGTCCCTCGGGACGACGTAAAAAAACGCCGCAGCCATTCCCATTGCCAGCGAAAGAAAGGTCACCGCGTTGGCGGAGACGGGGAGGGGGTATAAAAGACGGACCACCCACTGGTTGGCGAAATACCAGTATTCGTTTAAGTCGAGGAACTCCCGATCTGGCGGCAGTTTCCGCATTTTTTCCGTGTCGAAGGGCATAGGAAAATAGTTGGCAGTCGTCAGTTGGCGGTTGACAGTTTAATGCTCCCTCTTGCCAAGGGGTTGGGGGGATTCCGGGTTACAGTTGACAGTGGCTGGTGGACCATCAGTTAATGGAAAATTTTTAATCGCCAACCACTGGCCCCGGCGCCTCGCCGGTTAGCAGATGCCGCAAATTTTGCAGGTTCGCACGTCGCACAGCGGGGTGTGCGCTTCTCTCAAGCCCCGTTGATAATCCTGCCAGAGGAAATTATTGAAATAGCCGTGGTCCACGACGTCCCAGGGAAGAAAATCGTTTTTCTGGTATTGCCGATAGACAAGTTGGTCGGGGTGCGGATCGGACTGTTTCATCGCGGCTTTGGCGTCTCGTCCGTTTTTCAGGTAGGTCTTGAAAAATTCCAGCATGCGCCGGTCGCCGCGGGAAAGATAGGTTTGCAAATACGCTTCGTGCGGCGAGCCGAAGCTCAGCTTCAAATACGGAAGGCGGCCCAGCGCCTTGCGGATTATCTTGAACCGGCTTTTTAAAACCTTGACCCGCTCCATTGGATGCCACTGAAACGGCGTCCCCGGCTTGGGAACCAGCGGACTGAGACCGATGGTCAGGTTCCCGATGTTGCCGCGTTGGCTGCATCCCTCCACGTAAGTTTTATGCACCGCCTCCACCAGGCGAATGAATTGCGCGATATCGTCGTCCGTCTCTTCCGGCAGGCCGATGATGGAATAAACTTTCAGATGCAAAATCCCCCGGTCTGTCAGATCCCGGCATTTTTGGATAACAAATTCGTCCGTCGCCGCTTTGTTGATCACGTTGCGCATGCGTTCGGACGGCGCGTCGACGGCGATGGTCAGGGTTTTTTGTCCGCTTTGGATCGCAAGATCGACCAACTCGCCGGTGAGCGTTTCCATGCGTAGGGAAGAAAACGAAATCGCCTTGCCGTCCGCGACGATCTTACGCGCCAGGGACAAGAGGTCCGGGTGATCTGTCACCGACGGGCCGACCAGGCCGATGGTATCGATCTCCGCCGAACTTTTTTCCAGTTGGCGGGACAGCGAGGCGTAGGTTTTTTCCAGGTCCGGTTCGCGCGGCGGACGGTAAATGAAGCCCGCCGTGCAGAAGCGGCAGGCCCAAAGGCATCCGCGCGTCGCTTCCATAAGCGCCATGTTCTTGAAAGTCGAGCCGCCGTCGTGAATAACCGAATGGGTGCACAGGTCCGTCGGACCTTCGACGACCTGCCGCCGGACGCGCTCGGGAATATTTTCCTCGGGCCGCAGGGCCGTTTGTTTCTCTTCTGAATATTCCGGTTGATAAAATCGCGGAACGTAAATGCCGGGAATTTTAGCCGCCGCGCGCAAAAACTCTTCGCGTCCAAGCTCCTCGGAATCGGACAAAAGTTGAAAAAACTTTTCCGCCAGGCCCTCCGCCTCGCCGATAAAAAACGCGTCGCAGACGTCCGCCAACGGTTCCGGATTGATGAAAATCGCGGACCCGCCGGCGACGATCAGCGGAAAACTTTCGTCGCGTCGGTTCGCTTCCAGGGGAATACCAAAATACTCAAGAGTCGTTACGGCGTGCAGGTAATCGGGTTCAAACGAAATGGAAAAAGCGATGAGATCAAAATCCGACGCGCCTTTCCCTTGCTCCTCTGATCGCAAAGCCTTGGGAGACAACGCGCCCGTTTCCGGCGTCCAGTCGTCCGGCAAAGCGTAGCGGTCGCATTCTACCCCTTCGATCTGGTTCAACAAGGAGTACACTTGCTGAAACCCAAGGTTGGAAAGGGCCACGTCGCGCGTGTTCGGGTAAGTCAGCAAAACGCTCAAGGCGCGCGCAGATTTTTCCGTCGTCGAATGTGTTTGTGGAATTGCCAGGCGGTTCATCATAATATAAAGGCGCTTTGATAAAAGAGCTAACGGTCGCAAGCGTCGCGACCATTTAATTTTATAATCCTTCATTTTAACCTAAAGTTTCGAGTAAACCCAACGCTATAAGAAACGCAAATGGAATCGAACGAAAAATCTGTCGAAAAATCCGCCGCCAACGAGCGCATGAAAGGCTATGTGCAAAAGGTCGCCTCCGGTCCGGAAATGAGCAAGGACTTGACCGAAGAAGAGGCGCGCGACGCCCTGGTTTCCATTTTGCGGGGAGCTGTTTCCGAAGCGCGGGCGGCAACGTTTTTGATCGCCCTGCGCATGAAGCGCGAAACCCTGGAGGAGAACCGAGGATTCTGGAAAGCCCTGAACCAGACCTGCGAACAAAGAATTCTCGGCTTGCCGCAGCTTCTGCAAATCGCCGATCCTTTCGACGGATTCAATCGCACCGGGTATTTCGGATTTTACGTTGCGCCGGTACTGGCGGAGATAGGCTTACCAACCTACGGTCATTCTGCGATTTCCCTGCCGCCCAAATACGGAATCACTTTCGAAGACCTGTTGACGAAACATTACGGCGTCTCTGCCGACGGCGACCTGGAATCCCGCGCGCGTTTGATCGAGTCTTTTCGTTTCGGCTGGCTGGGGGCGGCGCAGAGCCATCCTCTACTCGAGGGCTTGCGGAACCTGCGCGAAGAGACGGTGAAGCGCTCCATGCTGGCCACGTTTGAAAAAATGCTGATCCCGCTCAAGGCGGAAACGAATTTTCTTGCGACGGGATACTTTCATCCTGGATACGAGGTTCCGATGTTGGAGGCAGCGCGCCTGGGCGATTTCAACCGCGCGGTCATGGGTAACGGTTCTGAAGGCACGACCCTCTACGGCGCGCACAAATCTGCGCCCGCGAAAATTTTTATCTACGCCAAAGAGGAATCGGTTCGGGAAGCTTCGTTGAGCGCCGAGAGCATGTTCAATCCGGCGACGGCGCAAGAAGTCCGCGAGGCGTTTGCGGAGTTAAAAGGCAAGCCGGTTGAGCTTGAAGAACTGGCGCGCCAGGGGGAGGGGGCCTTGCGGGACGGAAGCGGACCCGCCGCTACGCTCATCGCTTGTCAGGCGGGATCGCTGGCGTTCCTGTTCGGAATATTTCCCGACGCGCAGTCGGGGTTCGACGCGGCGCAAGCTGTTCTCAGGCAAGGCGTCTGCCGGGAAAAACTATTGCGCTACCTGGATTCTGCCCGAGAAGGCTGACCCATGGAAAAAACTCAGTCGTCTTTTTTTAGCAGGGGTTGAAGCGACGCCCACACCGTGTTCGTTATGATCTCATAACCTGCGCCGGTGGGATGAATGCCGTCGTCGCGGGTCAGCTCTTTTTCGCCCGCCACGCCTTCCAGCAAAAATGGAATCAAAGGGTGGCCAAATTCCTGCGCCAGCCGGGTGTAAACGTTTTCAAATTTTTCCGTATATTCAGGGCCCAGATTGGGAGTGATTTTCATCCCCGCCAGTAGGACGATGATTTTTTTCTCCCGGCATTTTTCGAGGATGCGTTTCAAGTTAGAGTACATTTCCTCGACGGGCAGGCCGCGCAGTCCGTCGTTGGCGCCCAGACACAGGATAACGATTCGAGGGTTGTGGCGCAGGAGCCAGGACAAGCGCCGCAGGCCGCCCGCCGTTGTGTCGCCGCTCACTCCGGCGTTCACGACTTTGTGCGGGTAACCGTTCTCGCGCAAAATGGTTTGCAGACGCGCGGGATAACTCTCAGCCTCCAAAACGCCAAAGCCCGCCGTCAAGCTGTCGCCCAATGCCAATATCACCGGAGCCTCCTCTCCCTTCGCCGCGTGGGGGAACACCGGCGACCCTGCGGCCAACGCAAGAAAAATCGCTAGCGTCCACCGCAAGACTTTGTCAAAATGGATTTCTGGAATCAAGTTCATTAAATTAATTATAAACAAAACTCTCTCTAACGTCTTGATTGAAGTTTCCCGATTGACAAAATCCCTGTTCGCCGCCGGGCGGCGGGTCGACATCCTTAAAGGAATCGACCTCACCGTTCCTCGCGGACAGTTCCTCGCCGTCACGGGCGCTTCCGGAAGCGGCAAGACCACCTTCCTCAGCCTACTCGCCGGACTCGACGCGCCGACGTCGGGCGTCATAAAAATTGACGGACAGGATATCAGCCGCCTGAACGAAGACGAACTGGCCGCCCTGCGCGGTCGACGCTTCGGGTTCATCTTTCAAAACTTTCATCTCATCCCCACGTTGACCGCGCTGGAAAACGTCATGCTCGCTCGCGAACTCAATGGCGCGAACCGGGCAGAGGAACATTCCAAAACGATGCTCGTCGAAGTGGGACTGGAACACAGGCTTCTGCATTATCCCTCGCAATTGTCCGGCGGGGAGCAACAGCGACTCTCCCTGGCTCGCGCTTTTGTCAACGAACCGGATATCATTTTGGCGGACGAGCCGACGGGTAACCTGGATTCCAAAAACAGCGAACATGTCCTGGACCTCGTTTCCCATCTGCATCAGGAGAAAAAAGCGACCATCGTGATGGTCACTCACGAAGCGCACGTCGCGGCGCGGACCGAAAGGGTGTTGACCATGGAAGACGGCAAGGTGGTCGAGGATAAGCTCAACGAGAGTTGCAAGCCATGAACGCGCCCGGTCTGTCAACGCCGCAGTTGTTCGCGCTGGCGCTGGCGGAAAGCCGGGGCGCCTGGCGGCGATTCGTTTTTTTTATATTTTGTCTGGCCATTGGCGTCGGCGCAGTGATGTGCGTTAAAAGCTTTGCCACCCTGCTGGAACGCGCCGTGCAAAACGAATCCAAAAACCTGCTTGCCGCCGATATTGAAGTGAGCGGGAGCTGGAAGCAGTCTCAAGGCGACCTGGCCTTCCAGAAAAACAATCTGCCCGCCGGAACGAAATTCCTCTTCATCAAAGAACTGCACGCCATGGCCTTGTTTGATCCGGTCAAACGGGCAGGCAAAACCGAATCGACGGGCCTGTCCAACCTGCTGGTGGAACTAAAAGCCCTACCCACAAGCGGCCCGCTCTACCCCATGTATGGAAAATTGAAAACTGAACCTGCGGGCGCCTTGCCGGTCTTGCTAAAAAATTACGGCGCGCTGGTGGAACCGAATTTTTTACTGCGTTCAGGATTGCAGGTCGGCGACGCCTTCAATCTCGGCGACGTCCGCGCCCGCGTCGCGGGAACCATCCACGCCGAGCCGGACCGCATCACCCGCGCTTTCAGTATCGGTCCTCGCGTGATGGTTTCGTTGGCGACGTTGAACGATTCCCGGCTGGTACGCGCCGGAAGCCGCATCAAGCATCGCACACGAATCCAGCTTCCACCAGGCGCCGATCTCGACCGTGCTGCCGCCGTTCTGGAAAACGGATTGAAGGACCGCTCGGTCAATGTTCGGACCTACAAGAGCGCGCAAACGCGCCTGACCAAATCCATCGAGCGCATCGGCGAATACCTGGGAAGCGTCGGGATCATCGCTCTGCTCCTGGGCGGCGTCGGAGCGGCGATGATCGTCCGCGTCTTCATGGCGCAGAAGATGGACTCCATCGCCATCCTGAACTGCCTGGGCGCCGCGCCCAAAACCATTTTCAAAGTCTACCTGCTTCAAGCGTTGATTCTGGGGGGAGTCGGCAGTCTGTTGGGCGTCGGGCTTGGCTACGTTCTGCAATTCCTGCTGCCCGCGAAACTTCCCGGCCTGTTGAACCTCGACGTGCAACCGGTTTTTCTGTGGGAACCCGCCTTGCAGGCCTTGGCGCTGGGATTGGCGATCACTCTGTTGTTCAGCCTGTGGCCCCTGATACGGGCGGCGAAGACCCGGCCTCTGCGCCTTTTTCGCCATATCGCAGAAGAAGAGGAATTGGCAAAAGGATCGCGCAAGGAACGATGGCTAGTCGGTTTGATATTTGCCGCCGGACTTTGCGGCGTGGTTTTCTGGCAGGCGGGGTCCATGCGGCGCGGATTGGTGTTCCTGGCTGCGCTGGTCGTCTCCGTGCTGGTTTTGGAAATCGCGTCGCGCCTGACGTTAAAAATTCTGCGCAAGTTGCCGCCGTCTGCGTCCATGACCCGGCGCTACGGATTGGCTAATTTGTATCGGCCCAACAACCAGGCCGCCGCTATCATCACCGCGCTGGGCATGGGGATCATGCTGGTGCTCACCGTGCGCCTGGTGCAAAGCGATACCATCGCCATGCTGAACCGAAGCGCCGACGTCGACCCGCCGAGCTTCTTTTTTATCGATATTCAAAACGATCAGAAGGAGACGTTTCTTAAGACGCTTAAAGATACGGCGCCTGGAGCCGAGGCGGAATTGATTCCGCTGATTCGTTCGCGTCTGCACAGCATAGACGAGAAGCGGACGGACCAGTGGGTTTATAAAAACCGGCAGGCGGAGGAATGGTTCATCACCCGCGAGTTTGTGTTGACCGTCGGCGAGGAAAAACCGCCGCGGGACAACGAGGTGATTGAGGGTAAATGGTGGACGCCGGAGGAGGGAAACGCCGCGCTGGTATCGCTCGAACAAGACGCCGCCCGCCGCCTCGGCGCGAAGATCGGATCGACCTTTGTTATAGACATTCAGGGGATCAAGGTTTCGGCGAAGGTGTCGAACATCCGCAAGGTCAACTGGCGCAACATGCGCACCAACTTTTATATGATCTACTCCAAAGGAGCGCTGGAAGGCGCGCCGCTCACCTACGTCGCTACGGTGAAGCTCCCCAGGGAAGAAGAACCCGCCCTGCAGAAGGCCGTGGTCCAGGCCCTGCCCAACCTCACCGCGCTTAGTACGCGCGACATCGTCGAGACCGTGAAGAGCGTTACTGGCAAACTGACCACGCTGGTCGACTTCATGTCCGCCTTCACCATCGCGGCGGGGCTGATTATTTTGTCCGGCGCCGTGGCGTCGACGAAGTTCCGGCGGATGAAAGAGTCTGCGATTCTCAAAACTTTGGGCGCGAGCCGGAAGACGGTGGCGGGAATTTTGGGATACGAATACGCCGCGCTGGGGCTGGTCGCGGGATTCGTCGGCGTGGGATTGTCGGCTCTGCTTTCGTGGGCGGTGATGAAGTATCTGATCAAATCCCAGTGGCACGTTTATCCGGAAATGATGTTGTGGAGTTTTGCGATCGCGGTGGCGCTGACGACCCTGACCGGAGCGCTGAGCAGTCTCGACGTCCTGCGCAACAAACCCCTGCATACGCTAAGAAGGTTGAGTTCCTGAACGAGCTAAAGGATTCTGGAGAGTTTGATCAAGAGTGGTGTTCTTTAGGGTTGGTGTTTCCCTTAGCTTTATGGAAATTATATAATTCTCCTTTGCTTGTAATGACTGGACAGGAGGGCAGGGATGAATACCACTAAATCCATTTTAAGCTGCGTTGCCGTCATTGCCGGTTTTGTTTGGATCGGATCTAGTTACGCCAAGGCGGAGGATGGCGGCGCGTTGTCGCGCTACGCGCCGCGGGACCCATACGTCGCCGAAACTTATGTTCCGCCGCCGCCTTTGGTGTCCACGCTCCGCCTGGAGGACAACGGGGACGGTACGATCACCGATCCGGACACGC
>JAJDBB010000051.1 GCA_029261555.1 Nitrospinaceae bacterium
CTGGATACTCTCCCTCGCCTATAACTACGTCAACCATGGAAGCGCGGACGACGATATATTCATCGGCCCCGGCTATGGAGACACTCGCGGCCTTTATTTTTTCAGAAAAACTCACGCCATTATTTATGGTTCCATCCTGTCTCTCGTCGGCTGGTCCTATTCCCACGCGCAGGCGATCTCGTTTCTTTTGGTTTTTTTTTCGGGAGGCTTGTGGGTTCTGATCCTGCGCAAAATGAAATTTGGAAGCGCGTTTATATGGACTTATGCGGCCCTGTTTTTTCTCCTCGAGTTTTCCTTTTCAACGGCCAACAGCTTGCGTCAAGAAGCGCTCATCATGTTTTTTCAGAGCCTTGCGTTCTACCTTCTATTGTCGAGCCGCCCCTTTTTAGCGGGTCTCATTTCCATGATCGCCGTAGAAACTCATCCCATAGCGGTAATCAACCTTACCTTCCCGTTGGTGTTTTTTCTTTTTAAAAAAGACCGGGCCTCAAGCTTAAAAGCGGAACGGGGAGAAGGCCGCTTTAACGACCTCTGGAAATTTTTGGCGGGAGCTTTCGCGGGACTGGGATACTACCTGGTTCTCCACCCAATCAATCCGGGAAATTTGGTTTCATTTGTGTCCGGTCATGTGGGCGTCATCGACCCGGACGCCACGGTCTACCTGGGAACGCTGGGCCATTATTTTTTTTCCACGAAATATTATCGTCACGTTCCGGAGTTGATTCTTTTCATCGTTTCCGCTCTCGTTTGGATTCGCCATAAAATTTATCGCGCCCACATTAAATTCTTTTGCGCTTTCTGGATCCTTCTTGGCTTGAGTTTTCTACGCGACAATTTCCAATACGCCGTGTTGTTTTATCCCTGCCTGTTGATCATTTTGACCGGCGCGTTTGAAGCCATGAAAAAACTCAACCTGGCGCTTTTGATCGGCCTGCTTCTCATGATCCCCCAGTACTCTTACATTTATTATAAAAACAGCTCCTGGGACCGGGAGGCTTATGTTCAATCGGCGAGAGAATTGGTTCCAAAAGACGGTTTGCCCGTCGTGGGAAGCGCAACGACGTGGTTCGGCTTGATGGACCGCCCAAATTTTAAAAGCGGACTCTACCCGGTCTGGAAGTTTAAAGAAAAAAACTACGAGGCGTTTTATTTATTGGACGACCCTTTTATCAGAGCTCCAAATCCGCAGTACCAACCCCTGCAAGATCACATCGAGTCCCGCTACGAAGCCAGGCCGCTGAAGAGGACGGCCATTGGGGCCGGAGAAAGTTTTCTGATTTTAAAAAAAATGACCGCCAAAGACTCGGAGAATTAGCGGTAAGAAACTATTTTTTTCTGAACAGTTCCTGGGTCTGTTGCATAAGAAGGGAAACGACGAAGCGCGCGGAAAGTCCCAAAACGACGATGAGCGTGAGGGGATGGAAGTACGAGGTCATCTCGTGTTTTTGGTAATAGATAAACGAGCCGTAATGAAATTCCACAATGGATTTAAAGCGGCGCTTGCGGCTCACCTGCGTGCCGCCTCGATGGTCCAGATGAGTCACAACGGAATCCGGCAAATAATAAACCTCCCATCCTTTTTCCCAGACTCTGGCGCAGTAATCGGCGTCCACGTGGTAAGAAAGGCGATAGTCCAGGTAGCCCACTTCGCGGATGGTTTCGCGGGGAAACATAACTGAGGCGCTAGACACATACCCGGCTTTGAAAGGTTCGGACATGTCTTCGCTCAAATGAAGCAGGTGTTTTTTGGTGCCCGGATTGTTTGGGAAAAACCAGTTCATGGGAGACCTAGCTCCAAAAAACCCCGACATGACGGATGGAAGTGATTTGACTGAAGCCTGGACGGATCCGTCCTCGTTTAACAATTTGCTTCCCACCGATCCCACGCGGGGATGAGCGTCCAAAAACCTTACCATCTTGTCCAGACTGCCGGGCGCCATGAGTGTGTCGCTGTTTAATAAATAGATATAGCCCCCCTTCGCCCTGTCAAACACGCGATTGTTGGACCGAGCATAATGCAAGTTCCTCTCGTTCCGAGACGCGTGAACCTGCGGAAAAAACTCCAGCGTCATTTCATAACTGCCGTCGTGGGAATGATCGTCCACGACAAAGACTTCGAAAGAGCACGACGGAGGATTTGTATAAATCGACTCCAGGCAGTCCTTAAGTAAATCGCGCGCATTGTAGCTGGCAATGATTATGGATAAAATTATTGAACCGTCGTCGTCTTTCATGCAAACCTAAGTAGTCCTTGAGTTGGTTTTGAAATAAAAAAGTTGAGGATAGATTATTCCAGGTATTTTTTCAACGGGATTTGTTTTTTATAACCGGTTATTTGAACGCTAAAAACTTCGACGGCGCCAGGCTTCTTGTAATTATTTTTGCGGCCTCAATGGGCTTATGGTATAAATATGATCAGTACAAGAACTATTTCGGGAAAGGTTGGAACCCATGACAAAAAAAGCGGTCCACAAGTTTCTTTGCACCAAATGCGGTTATATTTACGATCCCCGGGAAGGAAGCGGTAGTGCGGCGCCCAACACCGCTTTTGAATACATTCCGGAAGATTGGACCTGCCCGGAATGCAAAGCAGACCAAACCGAGTTCAAGAAGAAATACGAAGTCGTCGAAATTGAAAGTTAAAATCCCCGCACCTGGGACAGCTCCGTCCGAACAGCTCTCGCCTCTAACCTTTTGATTTATTGACAATTTTTGGCTTTTTCCTTAAGATGGATAGAGCCAATTTTTTTGGATTCCATTTCCGTCCGGGATTTTTCCTTGGGAAAAAGGCCCGGCATGCGCAGTCGCTCCAACCACTCATTGAATGGTTCAGTAAAATGAACCAAGATCAACTTTCCCCACAAAACCATGCCGTTTAAGTTTTTTAAAAAAAACATAAATGGAGGCGATCCCAAATTTAATTTAAAAGACCTGGTTGATTTTCATTACACCCAACCCGAAGCGGCGCTGGCGTTTGAAACTTTAAAAAATAATATTTATCTTTCCAACCCCGAGTCCGCTACGATTTCCGCGCTGGCGACCAGCGCTCATCCCTTGGAGGGGAAAACCAGCGTCGCGCTGAATCTCGCCATATCCCTGATGCTGGCGCGAAAAAAAGTCCTGCTCGTGGACGCCGACCTGAGAAAACCCCAGCTTCACAAAATTTTTGAAATTCCCAATGAAAAGGGGTTTGCCAATATTTTGACCGGCTCGTCCGATCCCATGGAACTGGTTCAACCCATCATCGTCGGCAAATCCGACGAACGGGACTCCCACAAACTAGACGTCGTTCCCTCCGGCAGGGTAAGCATAGCGACCTTAAAACTCTTCGACGGTAAACTTATAAAGTCCGCGCTTGATGAATATCAAAACCGATACGAAGCGGTGATTCTGGACGGTCCTCCCATTTTAGCGGTCAGCGACGCCTTGCTTCTGGCCCCTCTGGTCCAGGGGACGATTCTAGTTTTAAACACCGGCGAAATTTCCGAAGAAGACGCCAAAACGGCAAAGACGCGCCTGGAACGGAGCGGCGCAAAAATTCTGGGCGTGGTTATGAATCGGTTTAAAGCGGAAGGAGCCGGACTGGAAGCCAACGCCTACAAAGATTTTTACCAGGCTCCCCCAGGGTAGCTTGGCATGATTCCTTGATTACTACAAAACAGATCGGGCGAAACGTTTTCTCTCTGGCCGCCGCGGAGGGAATCAACAAACTGATTAGCTTCCTGATTTTCGCGTACCTGGCGAGAGTTTTGGGTTCCTCTGGATTCGGTCAATACAGCTTTGCCCAGGCGGTTCTCGCCTACTTTCTCCTTCCCGTCAGTATGGGACTTAACCTCATTGGTTCCAGGGAGATCGCAAAAGATCCTCAAGTCATCCCCCATTACGTCAACCATCTTTTCTCCATCCGCGTCGTTGTGTCCCTGACGTCCTTTTTGCTGCTGTGCGTATTGATCTATTTCATGGACAAGGACGAGGCCGTCAAACAGGTTTTGTTTTATCTGGGATTCACCCTCTTTGCCTCTGCAATTACGCTCGACTGGTTTTTCCAGGGCATGGAAAAAATGCAATACATCGCCTACACCAACACCCTCAAGCAAGTCCTGGCTTTGGCGCTCATATTGATTTGGGTGAACGAACCCGCTCACCTACCCAGAGTGGGAGTCTTCCAATCCCTGTCCACGGGAATCGCCTTTATGTGGGCGTTAGGGGTTTACATCAAATGGCAGGCCGCGCCAAAATTTATTTTTGACTGGTCGATTTGGAAGGACCTCCTGAAACAAGCGCTTCCCATCGGCGTCGCCATGGTCCTGACGACTTTTTATTACAACTTCGACACGATACTGTTGAGCTATTTAAAAAATGACGCCATCGTTGGTTGGTACAGTGGCGCCTACAGGATCGCCCTAACCCTGGCCTTGCCTGCCGCCGTAGTGTTCAACGCCTACCTTCCCGCGCTGTCGCGACATAAACAAGATGAACAGGCGGAACAGATCGTCAACAAATATATCAAGACCCAGTTTTATCTGGGAATCCCCCTCGGATTCGCCTGCTTTTTACTCGCCCCGCAAATTATTCTTTTTGTGTTTGGTCCTCAGTACGTCCACTCCATCCTGCCTTTAAAATTTCTCGCCTGGAACGTCCTATTTGTTTTCATCACGGCGTCCTTCGGGCATCCCTTGATGGCCTGGGGATTTCAAAAACAATTCACCAAGGTCATTGCGGCGGGCGCCGCCGTAAACCTCGTTCTCAATGTTCTTCTTATCCCAAAATTTGGGATGATCGGCGCCGCCGTCGCCACCTTGGCCGGGGAAGTCTCGGTATTCACCGGAGCCTATTTTCAATTCCAAAAACAAATCCGGATTCCTCTGTTCAAATACGCCATGCGCCCGCTGGCGGCCTCGCTGATCATGTCCGTTGGGATTTATTTCTGCCTGCAAAAATTTGACAACCTGTTTTTGCCCTCTCTAATGGGAATGATCCTATACGGAGCCACTCTTTATTTTTTTGAATCTCGCAATACGTCATCCCCTCAAGCCTGATTTTCTTCTATCCAAGGTCAGCCGGTTTGCTAAATGCATTGAGCCTGTCCGGCCCTTAGGCTATAATGTTAGGATTCAAATTAACTTACTTGAAAACAAACGTTTACCTCTCCGGGGCGCTCAGGCCAAATAGGCTGTCTCGCGAAATGGGCGCGGTTTGCGCGATCCGGAAGTTTTGCTCGCAATATGGAAATTCTGCAAATTTTAAAATTATTATCCAACCGCAAATGGATGATATTTTTGCTCTGCCTCACAGCGACCGTTTCCGGATATTTTCTTGCCTTTCTGGCAGAGGAAAGTTACGAAGCCTCCGCACTGGTTCTCGTTCGTCCGCAAGACAATTTGCAACTTCTGGCTAAATCCTCCAACAAGGAATTGTTAAGTTTTCCCGTCGGCCAGACCATGTCCGTTGAAACTCCCGGAAAAACTTATATTGAAATCATCACCAGCAACCTGATCGTGGAATCCGTGGTGCGGATTTTGAAACTGGATCAAAGAAAGAAAAAAAAGAAAAAGGGGTTTCTTTCCAAATTGCTGGGCGAATACAAAGAGCCTTTAAAGAATTTTATTCGCGACTCCATTCAAATATTAAAATATGGTAGGACTTTCGAGCGGAACAAGTTTTTAAAAACCGTCAAAGGAGTCAAAAAAAACCTATCTTTGGAAACGACGGCGGACACCTATGTGTTCCGCATCACTTACTCTGCGGACGATCCGGAACTGGCCGCGCAAATCGCCAACACAACAGCCAGGATTTTCACCAACTACCTTTCAAAAATCCACCAATCCGAATCCGGCGAAACCAGGAAGTACCTGGAGGACACGCTGGAGGAGAGTAAAAATCTGTTGCTGGGCGCTCGAAAGGATTTACAATCGTTCAAGGAAAGGCACGCCACGTTTTCCTACACGGACGAATATGCAGAGAAGTTAAAAGTCATCACCGAGCTGGAAATAGATTTGGAAAAATCCGAGACGGAGTTGGCCGGGTTGGAAGAGCGCTATCCGCCGTCGAATCCCGTTATTAAAAGTCAGATGGCGGAACGGTCGCGGCTTCTTACGTCCATTGACCGCCGCAAGCGGGACTTAAAAAATCTTCCTCGTCTGGAACGACAATTGGCTATTTTAGATTTAAACATAGACGTCGCGCGCAACGCATACGAATTGATCGCCAAGGAAGTCAAGGAAGCCAGCATCAAGGAATCCAAGCCTCTCACCGAATTGCGGATCGTTTCGCTCGCTTCCGCGCCTAATTATCCCAACAAACCTTTGAAATTTTATTACGCCGGAGTTTCGCTTTTTGCCGCCCTGCTAGCCGGAGTCGGCCTGGTTTTTTTCCTCGAATACATCAATTCCTCGATAAGAAGTCAGGAGGACGTTCGCAGGGTTCTGGACCTTCCCGTGCTGGCGACCATCCCACTGCTGGCCCGCAAATCCTGATATGACCTTATGAACGTCGTCGCCTACACCAGTTCCCTCAACGGGAAAGCGGCCCTCAAGGCTTGCATTGAATCCTTGAAGGCCCAGACCTACCCGATCAAGGAAATCATCGTCGTGGACAATCGTTCCACCGACGACACCTGTATGGAGAATTTCCCGCCGGAGGTCACTCTCATATGCCATTTGCGAAACCTGGGAACCAGCGGCGCCGTCGGTACAGCTTTTGAGTACGCGGAAAGAAAAGGCTACGATTGGATCTGGGTGTTGGATCAGGACACGATTCCTCAATCGGACGCGCTGGAAAAAATGGTTGAGTTGCACCAAAGTTTTGACGAGGAACAGCGTGCAAAAACCGGCGTCATCAGCAGCGAGGTGGTGCTCAAGCCGTCGGACATCGTCGTGCACGGCCGTCAACTCACGCCAGGAGGGGTGCGCCCAACCTATGTGAAACCCGGCCAGCTTTATTACGAATGCGACGCAACCATCTGGAGCGGCAGTTTATACAACATGGCGGCGGTAAAAAAAGTCGGCCCGCCCAGGTTTGGAGAGCTCGGCTGTTGGGAGGATTTGAGTCTGGACTACGGCGATCTGGAATACAGTTACAGGGTCAAAACCGCCGGATACAAAGTCCTGGGGCACACCCAGAGCCTGATTTTCCATCCGGTGGGGAAAACAAAATACTTTCAGTTTTTTTCGCACAAGATTTACAGCACCAATCATTCCGCGTTCCGCCGCTATTTGTATTTTCGCAACATGGTTTATTTTTGGCTGTACCTTTATCCCAATAAAAAAATGTTCACGACGGTTTTTTTCATGACGTTTCGTCTGGTCGCCAACGTGGGGAAAATTATGCTCATGGAAGGCGGACGTTTCAATAAAATGGCCGCCAGCCTGGTCGGCGTGTGGGACGGCCTCAACAAGAATCTATCGCGTCGGCATTTTTATAAACCGTCGCCAAAAAAACCCTAACCCATCCGTTCCTAAAAACATTTTTTCGTTAACCAAGGCGCCAGGAAAGGGCGGCGCCTCAACAGACTCTGCAAATGAAAATTCTGGCGTTGATCACAGTTTACAAAAGCTCCAAGGTGTTGGGTCCAACTCTTCAATCATTGATGGAGCAAACCCGTCCGATTGATGAAATTTTGCTGGTCGATAATGATTCCCAGGACGGGGCATTGGACCGGGACTTTCCCGAGAAGGTTTCTATTCTGAAACCTCCTGAAAACCTGGGCACGGCGGGAGGCGTTGCTTTCGGATGGGATTATGCTATCGAGCGCGGTTACGATTGGGTCTGGGTAATGGACGACGACAGCGAGGCGCAGAAGGACGCTCTTGAAAAATTGATCGAATTGAATGAAAGCCTGCCCTCCGATATCAGGGAGGAGGTGGGCTTCCTTGGGAGCCTGCCTTTATATCACCCCGATCTGCTCCCAAAGCACGGCGGCGTTTTTTCCTCCAAAGGAATGGTCGATATTCAACCCGACGCCGAGGCCGAGTTTTATCCCTGCGATATAAATATATGGTCCGGAAGCCTGTATCGAATGAAAGTGGTTCGGGAAATAGGCCTTCCCTCCAAGGACTACTTTATGGATTGGGGAGAGTTTGAATACTGCCATCGTGTGAAACAGGCGGGATACAAGGGGTTTATCCATCAAAAAAGCGTCATCCACCACAACATCGGCGGACCCAGCCTTAAAATTTCCACTCAAAAACTGGGACCCATGAAATTATACGCTATCGAATTTCCGCCGCTCCGTTGTTATTACATGATGCGCAATATGATTTATTTTTCCCTTTACGACAATCGTTGCAAATGGTTCGTTACGCTGACGAGAAATGTTATGAAAATCGCAAAACTCAAGGCTAACTTCATGATTCGCCCTATAAATCATGGTCCCCACATATCCGCTTGTTTCAGGGGACTATGGGATGGGTTGACCGGAAAAATCCACCGCCGATATTAATTGATGAAGATTCTGGCTCATGTCCATACTTTTAACGACGAATTGGTTATCGACGATTGCATCGCCTCGTTGACGTCCCAGACTTATCCCATCGAGGAGATCATCGTCGTCGACAACCATTCCATGGACGGAACCCTCGACCGAAAATTTCCCGATAAAGTAACCGTTCTGCCTCAAGAGGAAAACCTGGGGACCAGTGGCGCCATCCCCATAGGTATGGAATACGCCTATTCAAAAGGGTACGACTGGATATGGGTTTTGGACGCCGACAGCGTCCCGGATAACGACGCCCTGGAAAAGCTGATAGCGCGCTACGAAGGGTTTCCCCCCGAACAGCGTGAAAAAGTGGGGTTCATCGCCTCCCTGCCGGTATACCTTCCCAGCTTGAAGCCTCAGCACGGCGGAATATACTCCAAATTTGGAATCGTCGGCGTTCGTCCCGATGAAGACGCGCCTTATTATCCCTGCGCCTTCAATATCTGGTCGGGTTGCCTCTACCGGATGAAAATGGTCCGTTCCGTTGGTTACCCCAACAAGGATTATTTTCTCGACTGGGGAGAGTTTGAATATGGCCACCGTGTTTTGAGAAATCATTTCGACGGATACATCGACCAGAAAAGCGTTTTGTATCACAACACCGCTGGAGTTCCCAGCTTGAGAAAAACGATCGTTCCCTGGGGACCGTTCAAATTATCCGGTTTTGAATTCCCGCCCCTGCGTTGCTACTATATGGCGCGCAACATGACCTTTTTCTCCCTCTATGACAACCGCCAAAAATGGGCGATCACTCTTTTAAGAAACGCAATAAAACTGGGAAGGTTTTTATTTGGCTTTTATTTGCAGAAGGAATCCCATCAGGCTGAAATCAAGGCAATGTGGCGGGGAATACGGGACGGCTTTAGCAATAAATTAAAAAACCGATATTGACGGATGAAAATAATCGCCCACATTCACACCTTCAACGACGACGACGTCATCGATGAATCCATCGACGTCTTGATGAACCAGTCCCTGCCTCTGGACGAGATCGTCCTGGTAGACAACGCGTCCACGGACGCCACGTTGGACCGAACTTTTCCCGACAAGGTCCACGTCATCCGCCACAAGGAAAACCTGGGGACCAACGGCTCCATCATCACCGGAATGAAATATGCGATGGAGAGGGGGCACGACCTGGTGTGGCTGTTCGACGCCGATAGCGCGCCAGAAAAAGGCGCGTTGGAAAAACTCGTCGGCGTTTATGGAAACTTCACGCAAGAGGAACGCGACAAGACCAGTTTTCTGGCTTGCCGCGTGGTCGATCATCCCACGGGGGAGGAGCATCCCGCTTTTATATTCACGCCCAAAAGCGGAAGGCCCGCGCAACGCGATCCGAACCGTTCTTATTTCAAATGCGACGTCGCCATCTGGTCCGGATGCCTGTACCCGTTAAAAACGGTCCAGGACGTCGGCCTGCCTTCTTCGCATTACGTTTTGGACTGGGGCGAAATTGAATACGGGTTCCGCACAAAAAATGCCGGCCTTCAGGGTTATGTTGTGGAAGACGCGGTGATGTACCACAATATCGGCGGCGTTCCGGGCCTTCAGGAAAACCAGATCAAAGTCGGTCCCTTCGCCTTTACCCTTTACGAACTACCACCCATCCGTTGTTATTACAAAATTAAAAATCAGCTTTATTTCTGGCTTCACGAAAACCCCAACCGGGGCATAAAAAAAATCGTCGGCGTCTTTTACCGATCCGCCCTGTTCACGTTGAACTTCCTCGTCCGGCCAAAAAACCACGGTCCGCAGATCAAGGCTTGTTTTCGCGGGTTCTGGTACGGCCTGATCGGAAATCTGGAGAAAAGGTACTGAACCATGAAGGTATTGGGACACATTCACACGTTTAACGACGAAGACGTAATCGACCAGTGCGTCGAAGCTTTGATGAAACAAAGCTATCCTTTGGATGAAATCGTGATCGTCGACAACGCTTCGGTTGACAAAACCCTGGACCGAAAATTTCCCGACAAGGTCCACGTCATCCGCCACGACGAAAACCAGGGAACCAACGGCTCGGTAAACACGGGCATGAAATACGCCCTGGAAAAAGGCCACGACTGGATCTGGATTTTGGACGCGGACACGCTCCCCATGCCCGACGCTTTGGAAAAGCTGGTCCGGCTGTACGAGGGTTTTCCGCCGGAACTCCAGGAAAAAACCTGGACCCTGAGTTGCCTCCCGAAAGAAGAAAGGATCGAACGCCTACACCACGGCGTGAATTTTAACGAAAAAGGCGTTTACGAAATCTCTCCCGATCCCGACGCAGAATATTACGAATGCGACGCCAACATGTGGACGGGAAGCATGTACAAACTGGAAACAGTGAAGGAAATCGGCCTGCCGGAATTGGATTACGTTTTGGACTGGGGCGACGTGATCTACGGTTATATTGGCATGCGCCGAGGATACAAGGGATTCATCCATCAATCCAGCATCGTCCTTCACAATCTGCACCCGATGGACACGATACAGTACCTCCGCTTTGGAATTCGCAGAGTGAAGGTTTTCTGGTCGCCGCCTATTCGCTTTTACTACCTATGGCGCAACTCCACGTATTTCTGGCTCCATCTCTATCATCATAAAAACTTTTTCAACATTGTGTTGCCTCACCTGTTCAATTTTTTGAAATGGATGATCAAGGCGACTCTCTTTATCAAGAAGCCGGGAGCCATCTTATGGGCCTGTGTGCGCGGCTTTTGGGACGGCCTGTTTAAGAAGCTTCACAACCGTTACTGATCGCGGACCGCGCCATGGAAGGAAAAACTTTTTCCCAGGCCAAATTTCTGGTCGCCGAAGCGGTGGTGGGACTTTGCACGGGCCTCTTTCTGATCTTTCTGATGTCGAGGCTCCGGGGCCAGGTCTTTCTCGGACAGTACGTCGTATTCACCACCTGGACGGTGGTGTTTCAAGCCTTCGCCAACCTGGGAACGGCGGACCTGGTTCTGCGCGAAAGCGGCAAGCGGCCTGAGGAGTCGGGCCAACTGGTGGGAACGGGTCTGCAGATTTGCCTGGTCTCCTCCTTCGCGGCCATGGCCGTCATGTTTGGCGCCATCGGCCTGTTCGGCTACCCCGAGGAAGTTCAATCCGCCTTGATCGCCGCCTGTCTCACCCTGCTCCCCCTGGCCGCAAACAACTTGCTGAAAAGCGGATTCATCGCCCACAAAAAATTAAACGTCTACTTCCGAGTCGCGCTACTCGAAACTTTGACGACCTTCGCTCTCAACGGATATTTTATTCTTAACGAGTTCGGAATCATCTACATCGTCAAGACCGTGTTGATCGTAAAAAGCGTTTCCTGCCTGGTTTACCTTTATCTCCTGAATCGCACGGCGATTAAGATCGATTGGAAAATCCGGACAAAGTTACTTCGCGAATTGAGAGGTCCATTGGCTTCGTTCAGCATGATCGGTTTGTCCGCCCTGGCTTTTTGGCGGGTGGACATTCTCATGCTTTCAAAAATGACGACCATTGGGATCACGGGCGTCTACGTGACCGCGAGTAAATTCCTGGAAGTCTATTCCTTCCTGCCCACCGCCGTGGCGCAGACCCTCTTTCCCGAAATTTCGCGGCAATGGAAGGAAGGGAAACTGGAAGCCGCCGGACTGGAACAAATCGCGCAAAAGCTTTTTTACATTGTGGTTCCCATGAGCTTTTGCACCTTCCTGTTTGCCGACGCCCTTATCGTCGCCGTCTTTGGAAGCCAATTTACCGCTTCGATCCCGGCTCTAAAAGTGTTCATGCTGATTTATTTGATTCTGGTCTCGGACATGTTAATGTCCATTCTTTACGAGGCGGCAGGGTTTCAGAGAAATCATATGTTCATTTCCTTCACAAACATCGCCAGCAATATCGCCTTCAATTTAATTTTGATTCCTAGGTATTCGCTGTTTGGAGCTTGCCTCGCCACTCTGTTTTCAATTTCAATTTCCTGGATATTACATCAATGGCTGGTTTCCAAAAGCGTTTTTCGCTTGAGTTGGGGGAGGATACTAACCAAGCCCATAGCCCTGGGGCTGGCTTTCGCCGTTCCGGTGGTTTTGATCGACGGGCGATTGCATTTTATGATACTGGGATTTTGCTACGTGGCAGGTTACGCGCTGGTCTATTTCTTATTTCTCAACAAAGCAAACGAGGCCCCTCAAAAAGCCTGACCCTGAGATTGGGAATGAACCCGTTCGCCCCCCGGCTCCTTAAAAACGGGAGCCTTATTCTCTTCCTCGATCCCCATTTTTTCAAAAGCCGCCACCAGGCCCGCAAACAGCCATAACATGGAATGCACCGCGTGGCCGCCGAATGGCTCCGCAAGATTGTGTACCGCCAGTCCAAAATAAGCGCCCAGTATGGCTACGGAGAAAATAGAGACGTCAAAATCGCGGGAGCCAGAACAGCGGTAAGCTTTGATCCCTATCAAAACAAAGAACCAAAAATAAAGGATGGCTCCTATGATTCCCGTTTCGATGGCGACAATCAAATAATGGTTGTGAATGACGATGACCTCCCATTTCTTTCCCTTGCCTTTTTTAAACTGAAAAATTTTGTTGGCCGCCGAACTGTTGTTGATCCCCACTCCCACTACGGGATTTTCCAGGTACATCTCAAATCCCTTTTCCAATAGATAAAACCTGTAGCTGAAGGCTTTGGGACGCGACGTCAAAAAATCGTAAATGAAGGGCGAGGCGATAATAATGACGGCGATCACCCCGGCAAGAAAAACGGCGAACTTGGACCGGGAAAAAATATTTCGAATTCTGGAAATTAAGAGAACGCTGAAAAAGCCGACGGTAAAACCTATAAATCCCGAGCGCGAAAAAGTCAGGATCAAACCGGTCACCCCAAGCAGGAACAGAACCATCAGCGCCAACCGCGGTCCGGCTCTTTTCTGAACGACGATCAAAATCAAAACCAGCGGCAGGAGGTATTCAAAGTAATACGCCGCATGGGCGGGGTGCGAAAAGGTGCCCTGGCTTCTCTTGGTCCGGGAGGAGGAGTCGGTTTCCGAGGTATACAGGTCGCTGGACTCGCCCAATCCCTGGTCGCTGCGTTCCTGGTAAATCCCGCCAAACGCGCTCTCCGTGGTTTGAAGTTGAAAGGCGGCGATCACCGCCACCGCTTCAATCAGGATCCCCAGCACCAGCGCCGCCATGATACCGCGAACGTATTTTTTTGAGTTCACATTGTTGGCGAGGTAGAGAAACGAAAGAAAATAAATCCCCTGGCGCGTTAATTCAAAAAAACTGAGCTGCAGGGATATCGCGTGGGCCAGCGAACCAAGCGTCGCCCAGGCCAGATACATCACGGGAATCCAGGCGAACTTTGGAAAATAAATTTTCTCCTCGCGAAAAGCCAGACGGCACAGCCAGGGAATCATGAGCAGTATGAGAACGATATCGGAAAGATATAAATGGACGCTGAGATTGCCCGAAGACGGCATGCCGTATTCCTGAAACAGAACCCAGGGCTTTGCCATCCAACTAGTCAGACGTTTGCTGATATCGAATAATAAGGAAAGTGAAAAGAGGAACAACCAGTACAGTTTGGGATCTTTTAAAATCAGCGTGGGCAAAAAGACGGCGACGCCGCCAAACAAAAAGATAACAAGCATGGGCCGCAAGGCGGATAGAGCGGCGAAGGTGAACAAGGCGACGCCAATCCCCGCCAACAGCGGCAGAAAAATCGTTTGAAACGTTTTGTTTGTTTTCCGGGAGGTAAGGTACATGGTTTCCCCGGTCATTGGGAGGGAGAAAAAATTTAACGGGATTTTTAAAACGAGCCGAAGGGAGAGTCCGGTTTAACTAAACGAACGGACCCTCCCCCCGGTTTCATTATTTTAGTTTAGCTTCAATCTCATCCAAAACCTTTTCCGCTTTTCCAATTTCCCCGGCCTTCATGTGCTGGTCGAGCAATTGCAACTTGCTTTGGATGGCGCTCATGCTTCCGCCCTTCTGCTGAAACTTTTGAATCTTGGAAGGCAGAGCTTTCATGCGCGAAGGCAGATCGGAAGAACCGGAACCGCCGCTAGAGCCGCCTCCCGCGTTTCCTCCTCCGCCGGAACCGCTGTCGGTTTTGATATCAAGCTCCTTACCTTCCACCAAAGTCTCGCCGCGCAGAAACTTTTTATACGCGGCAATGGCTTCCTTGCTTTCGGTGGCCGTCGTGTAGGCTCCCTGGCCGCCCTGGAATCCGCCGAAGATCACTATGACCTTGCCGCCATGGTTGTAAATCCGGGCCAGGTAGGTTTCCCAGTCGACAAACGATTGCCCCGCGCCTCCGCTATGAGTTCCGGCGGTGAGCATGACGTTGGTGCCCTCCACCATTCCCCAGGTGGAATTTCCGTTATCGGCAAGGGCCTTGTAGATGTCGTCAAACATTCCCACCGCCGGGTACAGGCTGTAGCCGGGATTGGAATATTTATTGAACGCAGTCCAAAACGCCCGGAACACGGTAGACTGCGGCATATCGCGAATCTTTTTCACGGACATGGCGGATTTCAGGGAATCCATATCCTTTTTAGGAATGGGCGCGATGTGCGTGAAGATCAACTCCTTGTTGATCCCCGCGTCGTAAACCCCCTTGGCCATCCGCTCCATATGGCGTTGCAAAATTTTCTCCCGTTCGCGGTCGAAGTCTGCCGGTGGGTTGCTGGCGCTGAACCCCCGCTCCGTGAGCGAGCAATAGCCGTCTGCCAGGTTGGACTCCCACCCGACGACGACCCCGGCGAACAAATCTTCCTTGCCGGCGTTTTTCAATTTATCCACGCCCTTCTTCACGGCTTTGCCGACGACGTCGCGCGCATAATGCGTCACCGCGTCGCGGACCGCTTGTTTTTCGTAACACAATTGCGGAGCCAACTGGTCGTTGGGCAACCAGCCGACCTTCAACTTGACGCTTGGCGTTCCATTCCAATCCTTCCACTCGGCGTTTTTACCGTCGATCAACTTTCGCCCGTCGGTTCCTTTAGCGTTTCGCCAGAACATGTAATCGTCCAGGTGAAAACTCACCGCCAGGTTTTTTTCCAACCCGATTTCAAAAGCGTCCCGGATGGTTCCGCTGATTTCCGATTCGGTTTGGTCCATGGCGAACGGGCCGATGGAGAATCCCAGTTTGCGGTCGTTGTGCATGTTTTGAGGCATGACCTGGCTTTTAATATCTTTAATATAATTTTCAAAAAAGGACTTGCTGTTGCCCGAGGTGAAGACGCCGGAATTTTTGTCCGGAACGCCCGTGAAAATCTGAAACAACAAATATTTGGTATTTGTCTTTTTGGAAAATCCCGCGCTCGGCGTATCCATGGTCTCCGACGAAGGGGGAGGAGAAGACTGCGGGGAGGAAGACGACTGACCTTGCGACTGGGAAGCCGTCGTACTCGAGCTTCCCGTAGAACCGTCCAAAATCCCCAGGACTTCGTCCAGTTTTATAGAGGCGTCGTCCATCTTTCCCTGTTTCATCAGATCCTGAAATTCCTGCATGAGAGGCTGGACTTTGGCCATATCGCCGCCCTTGGATTGAAAGTCCTTCATCTTCTGTTGGAAATCCTTCATCTTGTTCTGAATGGCCGCGCCCTGGTCGCTCGCGCCGCCGCCCTGCGACCCTTGCCCCTGCTGGCTTTGAGAATTTTGGCCGCCGCCGGACGTGCCCTGCTGGTTTTCCGGTTGAGATTGTTCCTGACCGCCTTGAGATTGACCTTGCCCTTCCTGGGACCGCTGTTTTCTCCCCGGAAGTATCTCCATGAAGTTTTTCTTTAGTTTATTAAAGAATCCGCCTTCCGAGTTTTCCTGCGCCATCATGGAACTCGTAGCGGCAAGTTTCGAAAAATTTTCCTGACCCCTGTCCGGAGTCGTCGAGGCGATCGAAGCCAACACAGGAGAGGCAAATAAGAACGCGCACAGTATGAACAGAACGGATGAGATTGCTTTTCTCATATTCATGGTTAACCTCTTAAGGATTCAAATTAATGGAAGTTCCTACGCCGCCGCTGGATTCGGTCAGGGTGCTTTTGACGCTGGAACCTAAAATGATCCCCGATTGCAGGGACAAAATCGGTTGCAGGAGCTTGTTGGCAAACTCGAGATATCTTTCCGCGCTTCCCATGGCGTCCTTGGGAACGTAGATTACGTCGCCGGTTTCGAGGGGGATGTTATATTCCAAACGGCCTTCGCGCGTGATGCTCCTCGCGTCGACCATGTACATAGCGGGTTCCACCAACCCGTCCCGTATAAGAATCACGTTCTGGGTCTGCGCGGTTTTATTGTATCCACCGGCCATGGCGATTGCATTAAGATAATGCAAGGTTCCCTGCCATGTCACGATACCCGGTTTTTTGACCTCGCCGATCACGTAAATCCTGTTGTCGCTGGAGCTGGGAATAAAAATAGAATCGTTGGCCTGTAGCAAAATATTCTGGCTCCGGTCGCCCTTCTTGAACAGCTTGTCAAAGTTTACGGGCAGCAACTCCTCATCGCGAAAAAACACGGCTCGTTTCAAGTCGGCGTCTTCGTTCAATCCTCCCGCTGAGGAAATTCCTTCCACCAGCGAGGTCGGGGATTTTAATTTCAAAATTCCCGGTTGGTCCACCGCTCCCAAAATCGAAACCTTCCTGCTGTTGTATTCCGTGACGGTGACGTTAACGATTGGATCGTAAATCTTGATGGGCTTGCTGTTATATTCCTTGATATTGACGGCGACGATGGGGTTGAGCGCCAGTTCGGAAAGGGACTCCGCAATCTCTTTTCGCAACTCCTCCACCGAGCGCCCGGCGGCCTGAACATCGCCCGCCGGCATGATGGAGATTTTTCCGTCGGGCCGAATTTCCTGATTGGTCCCCAGATCGGCGTGACCAAACACCTTGACGTCGATCACGTCCCCCGCGCCCAGAACATACGGCTTGGAACTGTCGGTTTTGAGTTGCCTGATAATTTCCCCGCGAATTTCCTGCACGCTCAATCCTGCGGCGGACATATCTCCCATGGGGAAAAAAGAAATTTTTCCGTCTGGCCGAACCCTCTGGGTATCGTTCATATCCGTATCGTTGAGGACGGAGATGGAGATCACGTCTTCCACTCCCAGAAGATACGGTTCCGAAATTTCCTTGCCGGTTTTTAGCGGGACGTCTTTGGGAAGAAGCCGGGCCTTGGCGGGAAGGGATTTTATGGGAAGCGGAGAACTGCGTTTTTGAAGGGCTTCTTTATCCAAAGCGCAGGCGGACAGAAAAAAAAGGGTCGCAAAAAAAACAACCCCTGCCCTGAACATAAAATTTTTATTAAAGCGTTCGTCCAAAATTTTCATCCCCTCGCAAACCGCCGCCACTCGCCCGTCGGCCAGCGTGACGCTGGACTCGATAGCGGGCGATCGAAAAGTTTCTCCCAACTCGAATTCCAACCTGTCGAACTTTCGTAATTGTATTCGAGATGCACACCCTACAAACTCGCAACGTTACCCAACTAACTTCGTCTACTGGCCCCGGCGCCTCGCCGGCCAGGCGCTTGCCTGGCTCCGGTTCAGTCAAACCGGTACATGTTCAAAGGCAGTTTTTTATTTTTTGAGTCCTCAGGCGGGCCGTGTTTTTCCAAGTATTCCTTTTCCACTTTCTGTTCAATCTCCAAAGCTTCCAGGCCGGTGAGCCGCCTGCCCTTGACATGCGTTTCCTTCTTCACCGCTTCCAATTTCAATATTTCAAGATCGTCCATTTTTTGTTATCCTGCCCGGGGTTTTCATACCGTCGACCATTTTTATTTTACTAAAATCCTGTCTGGGATATAAGGCTTTTCTTTTGCCGCAAAAATGCCTGGCCGCAAAAATTGGCGTCAAGAATTTCACCGCATTGTACTTTCATGACCGCTCCTTTTTTTAAAAACAAAAAAATATTAGTGACCGGCGGCACGGGGTTTTTCGGCTCCCACCTGACGGAGTCTTTGTACCGGAAGGAGGCGGATCTGACCGTGGTTTCCCGGAGCGGAAAATCCAAATTGCATAAAAGCCTGCCGCATAGCGACTCCGTTGAATATATTCAGGGAGACCTGCGAGACGCCGACTTTGCGCAACGCTGTATGCGAGGACGCGAATGGGTATTCCACCTCGCGTCCCGTATTACCGGACTCGGCTACAACTCCAGGCATCCGGCCGAAATGGCGACCTATAATACCTTGCTCGATTTCCAGGTTTTCCAGGCGGCTGCTGACAATAAAGTGGACTGGCTGGTGTATCCCAGCGGAACTCTGGTGTACGATCACGACGCCCCCGTTCCTACAAAAGAAACCGATTCTACGCTTGGGGAACCCGTGGGCGCTTGCAAGGGAGCCGCCTGGGCCAAGCGGTTCAGTGAAACCGTCGTCCCCCTATTCCAGGAAGAACATGGTTTAAAAACCATTTGGGTCCGCTTTTCAAACTTGTTTGGTCCGGGGGATGACGTGGATCCCGAAAGCGCTCATTTACTGGGAAATATCATCCGCGATATAGCTAGTGGGACGGCGCCGGAAATTTGGGGCGATGGTTCTCAATTGCGCAGTTATTTGTATGTGGAGGACGCCGTAGACGCCTTGTTGGCGCTGGCTGAGAAAGGCGTTTATGGAACGCCGTTCAACATTTGCGGGCAACGCGAATACTCCGTCAAGGACGTCGTGGAAATGGCGGTCAAGATTTCCCAAAAAACCTTGGCCCCAGTTTTTCATCAGGACAAGCCTTTGGGACTGAAAAGAAAAATCCTCGACGTCGATAAGTTTCAGAAACTGACGGCCTTTGAGGAAAAAACTTCTTTCGAGACGGGACTAAAAAAAACTTACGACTGGTATCTCGCATTTAAAGCCGCCTGCGATTAGCGGGTCGACTTTCTCCAAACCCAAACTCATTAACAGGTCAAATTCATGTCCCAAAAAAATCCCTGGAGGACGCTAAGCTCGCGCATCGTCGTTTCCAATCCCTGGTTCAAACTCCGCAAGGACAAGGTGATTCGTCCCGACGGCAAGAAGGGCGAATACAACACCATCCTGGCTCCCACGGCGGTGGGGGTGGTCCCGTGTTTCGACGACGGAACTATTTT
Source organism: Nitrospinaceae bacterium (assembly GCA_029261555.1). Classification (GTDB taxonomy): domain Bacteria; phylum Nitrospinota; class Nitrospinia; order Nitrospinales; family JACRGP01; genus JAJDBB01. Next base: position 19,515 of record JAJDBB010000051.1, read on the forward strand.
GCTTGTCGGCCAGTACAGATACAGCATCTCGCAATACAGTTGGGAGATTCCCGAAGGCGGCGGCAAGCCGGAAGAAAAACCCATCCAGACCGCGCGCCGGGAACTGTTGGAGGAAACGGGGTATCGCGCCTCGCGCTACAAATCGCTGGGCATTTTACATACCAGCAATTGTTTCACCGACGAGATCGCCTACGTTTTTTACGCCTGGGGTTTGAAAGCCGGGCAGGACCGGCAGGACGGGACGGAACAAATCGCAACGAAACGTCTGCCGTTTGATGAAGCGTTTCAATTGGCGCTCGACAGCAAAATCACCGACAGTCTGACCATCGTGGCGCTGTTTCGTTTGCATGAGTTGAAGGAGAAACCCTGGGAGCAAAAGGGGGGAAGCGGCAAAAGCAAAAATCCGGGGCGACGCGCTCAGTAGGCGCCTTCGCGAAGTAAAACGGTTTTAATTGTCTTGGCGATGATCCAGACGTCGTTGAACAGGGACCGGTTACGATAGTACTTCAAGTCGTACTCATTGGTCTTCAGGAAAGTCAACTTGCCGCGTCCGCGGGTTTGCGCGACGCAGGTAACGCCGGGTTTGATCTTCAATTTTTCCCTGTGAGCTTCCGGGTAATAACGGATGTGTTGCCAGATATCCGGACGCGGACCCACCACACTCATATCCCCAATCAAAACGTTGATGAAGTTGGGAAGCTCGTCCAGGCTGGTTTTTCTGAGCCATCGCCCCACGCGGGTCACCCTGGGGTCGTCCTGTTCGTCGGGATTGCCGCCGGGAATGGGTTGGCCAACGAAGAGGGACTCGAATTCCTCTTTGGTGAATTCAAAAGCAAACAGTTCGGGGTAGCGTTCCTCGGCGTTGTGGACCATGGTGCGGAACTTCCAAAGAACAAACTGCTCGCCAAACAGATTATTTTTCCTGCGTTCGCTTACGGCGTCAGGCGGGGCGGAATTTTTTCTTCGGTCCCTTCCGGTGCGGACGTGCCGGAACAAAGCGGGGCCGGGATCGTCCAGACGAATGGCAATAGCGATCAATAACATGACCGGGGAAAATATCGCCAGCCCAACGATGGCTAAAGCGACGTCCATCAAACGCTTGATCGCTCGATAGGCGAAACGTTCGTCGTCTTCAACCGCCCAAGTATATTTCAACGCCGTCGTCGAGTTCATAGATTTTCTATCCGGCAATCTCGAAAAATCGTTCATGATTCCCGGTTACTTGATTAAATGGGGACGCGCCAAGGTCCACGCGCAGGTTGCGTTTCCGCTCATGATTTCTCCCGCCGCCATCATGCGATCAATTTCCTCGGGAGTTTTGTAATGTAAAATAAATTCTTCCGTCTCGCCGGGATCGGGCTTCACAAATTCCAAATCTCTAGCGAGATAAAAGGCGTCAATATAGTGGAACAGTCCGGGAGAGATGTAACGTTCTCCCAGAGGCGTGAGGGAACCGGCTTTATAGCCGGTCTCTTCCAACAACTCCTTGCGGGCGGTTTCCGCCAGATCGTCTCCATCCTGGCGGGAACCTCCGGGAAAGCTTAAAACCGGGTGGTCGTAAATGTAGCGGTACTGCTCTACAAGAATGACGCGCCCGTCTTCCCGTTGGGCGATAACCTCGACTCCGCCGGGATACTTGATAAAATAATAATCGCCCTCTTTTCCGTTTCCGGTTTCAAACCGGTCCTGGTAGGCCGTCCAGTACGGATTGGCATGGACTTCCTTCCGGGAAAGCGTTTTCCACTTTTTGAGCATCCCGATTAATGCGGGTCCAGAGTGTCGTAAGCCAGGAAATCGTCTCCCTTGATCAAAATGGAAATTTCAGGGCGATCCTTAAACGGGATGCTCCAGTGCGTGACTTTGCGTTTTTTCATTTCACTGGACACCAACTCTTCCATATCCAGAACTTTTTGTTCCGTGCTCGGGTGCCGCCACTCCTTAACGCTCATGGCCTGAACTTTATCGATGAGGCCTTGATACAGTTGCGAGCTGTCGTTGCTCAGATAAGAGTTCATCCAGAACCAGAACACGGTGCGGAATTTATCCAACTGCACCCTTTCCTCCGTGGTCCATTTCATTTTGGATTCGCGGATGAAATTGTGAAAATGTGGATAGTCGTGGTCGATTTCGCCCATGGCCTCCGCAATATCGTGGTACTCGGTTCCGGGATATGGATAACCGATGGAAACTTTCAGACCGTCGGGCTTTAATTCAGAAGCCAGGCGCAGGGTTTGCATCATCTCTTCAAAAGTCTCGCCGGGGTTGCCCAGAATGAGGAAGGCGAAGGAACGAATGCCCGCTTCGCGCGTCCACCTGAAGACATCGCGCGTTCTCTCGGTGGAGAAAACCCGTTTCAACACATGACGACGAATCCGCTCAGTGGCGGTTTCCACGCCGTAACGGATGAGATCGCAATTGGCTTCCGCCATCAGGCCCAGGATTTCCGGATCGACGTCCTGAACCGTGGTGTTGCAGACAAAGGGCAGATTAATCTCCTTGCCGTACATTGGGAGAAAAACCTTCATCTGCTCTTTATTCATAGTGAAGGTATCGTCGTTAAACGAAAAGGCTTTGACGTCGTATTTGGACATGAGGCTCTTCAATTCGCCGATCATGTCTTCGGGGTCGCGGTAGCGAAGGTAACCCAGGTCCTTGTTACCCGAGGTTTTGGTCCCCAAATTTTTCTGCATAATCTTGGCGACGCCGTTGTTATGGCAATAGGTGCAACGGTAGGGGCATCCTCTATTCATATAAACGTTGACCCAGCCTCGGCGGGAATCCATCAACTGTTGGAAATTCCACATTTCCGTGTCCATGTACGGAAGTTTGGAAATATCCTTCAAGGTACGAACAGCGTTGCGATGGATAGTTCCGTCCTTTTCCCGCGCCCAAACATTCGGGATATTGGTGGTGTCCAGTCCCTGTTCTAAGGCATTGGCCAAGTCCACGCTGGAGTCGTCCCCTTCGCCCACATTGGCAAAATCAACATTTTCGTCGGCGATGATTTCTTCCGTGTTGAGCGTAGTGTGAATGCCGCCGCAAAAAATCGGAGCCTTGACGCCGCCCTCTTTAAAAACTTGGCGCAGGACTTTGGCCTCCGGAGCGTGGTTCGTTCCGAAACACAATGCCACCAGGCCCGGATCGTATTCCAGGACGTCCTTCAAAATTCGATCGGGATCGAAGGGATAATCCACCCATTCACTGATGTGGATACATTTTGTCTCATGTCCGGCTTCCTTTAAAGCGCTGGACACATAGGACAATCCCATGCTCGGTCCGACCGGACAATCGAAGTTGGTGAAGATAAGATGAACTTTCATGGCCAATACTCCCTGTTTGAAATTTTCTTTTTGAACGATTTTTTTGAGTTTAATTTAAAATTTATTTGACCAGCCCAGTGGGCGCCACAAATAATTCTGTCTAAAAACACGCCTGCTATTCCTCATTGCCTTATACGGGGCAGCCCTTTTTTCGGCTAAAAAAAACCCGATCAACTCTATTACAGGCGTTAAAACAAGTTAACGCAGGGCCTTTTGTTACGCAAGAATTTTTTTGTTTTTAACTTCGTTGCGCATTTTAACAGCCCAAAAATCAATTAATCTTAAAGAAAATTTTTTATCTATTATTAGGTACTTTGGACAGGCAAAATATTCCTGTCATGCACAATTTTCAATTTTTTAAAAACACGGACGCCTTATTCTGTTTATAAAACCCGCAATTAAACTGGCGCCGGGCGCTGGCAGGACCTATATTCTCCCTAGCGCGATATCTTACAAACTCATAGGAATTTGAGAAGTTTTTATAGGAGGCAGTATGATGAAAAAAACCAGTCTCGCTTTGAGCTTTTTATTTATTATTATCTGTTCCACCGCCGCTTTGGCTTTCTATCCGGCCAACCTGTACCTATGGAAGAAAAACCCCTACGACTACGGTCCCTGCGGATTCTGCACCAACTACCTGAACTTCGTGGAAAACCAAAACCGTACGAATTTTTCCGACTACAAGCTTCTCACCCAGGCCGGCTACTATTATTTTCGCCTGACCGGACACGAAGGGGCGACGGTCACCTTGTTTGGTCAACCGGAATACAAAACTCATGAAGGGTATCTCATCGTTGCCAAGAAAGACTCAAAGGACATTTCTGTAAACAACCTGGAGGCCTTTGCGCCCGGTGAATGGGTGGACGTCCCAGCAAGGGAAAACGAGGGAGCCTACTCCGTTTTCTATCAACCTGGAGAGGATTTCAAAGACAATGTGGGATCGGTTAAATGGGGAAAATGGTGGGGCGACGGTTCCCACCCAAAATAAGAAAAGCCGTTTGATTGATTGAAGAGGTACTTTTAAAAAAATTTCCGCACCTCAATTTAAATCCAGCCCCGGTTCCTTTATATGGAACCGGGGTTTTTCATTTCAAGACGGGTTTAGGCATTGAGACTTTTGCCGCCAAAGATTATACTTGTCGAAAATCAATTAATTCCGCCAACCACCTTACAAAGAAAATGACTCCTTTGAAATTCAAAAAATCTGATTTTGTTTTTATTGCCCGAACCCTCGCCGTTGTCCTCATCATGGTTCCGGCGTTTTGCGCCGGGCCATTCACAAGCCTGGCTCGCGGCGAAACGACGTTTACCTTGAACGGCAAACCGCTCCCCGAAGTGGTCGCCTCGGTAAACGGAACGGACATTTCATCGGAGATTCTCAAAAGGGAGCTTTCGGTTTTCAGGGAACTCTGGGCGCAACGAGGACAAAAAGTTTCGCCCGGCGAACAGGAAAAAGTGGCCCAGGAAATCATCAACAACGCCATCGACGACGAACTGCTTTACCAAAAGGGCGTGGAAATGAAAGTCGTCGTCGACCCCAAAATTATCGACAAAGAACTCCAGCAAATTCGCGACAAGTTTCCCAGCAAAGATTTATTTCTCGCGGCCCTGGCGTTCCAACATCTGAACCTAGACGTGTTGAAAACCAAGATTGAAAAGAAACTCACGGAGGAAGAGTTTGTCCGGATGGAACTAGCTCCAAAGGTCAAGGTCGACGACGTCCAGACAAGGGAGTTTTACGAAGCGAACAAGAAAAAATTCACGACTCCGGAGAGCGTCGAGATCAGCCATATTTTTATTACCGGCCCCGACGCGCAACGCGAGGGCAAAACGGAAGATCCCGCCGACCAAAAACGCGCCGACCGCTTGATGGCGCTCATCGCTCAGGAGGCGCGGGATGAAATCGACAAAGTTTCCGGCGAACTGAAAAAGGGAGCGGATTTTGCCGCACTGGCAAAAAAATATTCGGAAGATACCGGGTCCGGCGAAAACGGAGGACTCCTGGAACCCTTTCCCATAGGGAGCCACCTGCCTGTCGTCAACAAAGCGCTGGAATCAATGAAACCCGGACAGGTCAGCAAAACGCTCAAAAGTTCCTACGGCTATCACATCGTAAAACTGCACAAAAGGATTCAACCCAAACTGCAAAAGTATTCCGACGTCAAATCGGATATCCTCAATATCCTTTTGCGGCTGGAAGTGAAGAAAAAGAAAAAATCCTACCTCGACGATTTGAAGAAAAAGTCGGACGTTAAAATTTTCCTTTAACGGCGCCCGATTCTTTTTCTAAAACCCAAGCGGCGTTTCCGTACGACGCCCTCTATAGATTCAGACTTCCACAATGAAAACTCTGGTGACGGGCACAACGGGATTTATTGGATCGGCGCTGGCGCGGGAATTGCTCCGCGACGAACGCGACGTCAAAGTTCTCGTACGCCAATCGTCCGACACACGGAACATCGACGACTTGGACGTGGAGCGGGCGGAGGGCGACCTGCGCGATCCGGATTCGCTGAAAAACGCCTTGCAGGGATGCGACGTCCTCTACCACACCGCGGCTTATTACAGCCTCTGGGTCAAGGACCGTGAAACCATTTACGACGTCAACGTTCAGGGCGTCCGCAACATCCTGCAGGCAGCGATGGAATCCAATGTGCAAAAAGTCGTTTACACCAGCACGGTGGGTTGCGTCGGCCTGCGAGAAAACGCTTCCGCCAACGAGGAGACGCCGCTGGATCCCGCCCTGCTGTGCAATGATTACAAGCAATCCAAATACGAAGGGGAACAGGCGGCGCTGGAGTTTTATAAAAAAGGTTTGCCGCTAGTGATCGTCAACCCCACCGCGCCAGTCGGGCCGCGAGACATAAAACCCACGCCGACGGGCCAGGTGATCCTCGACTTTTTGAATCGGAAGATGCCGGCTTACCTCGACACGGGTTTGAATCTGATCGACGTTGCGGACTGCGCGCGCGGTCATATTCTGGCGGAACAAAAGGGGACGCCGGGGGAACGTTATATACTCGGCAACCAAAACATGTCGCTCAAAGAGATCCTTCTGGCGCTGGAGAAAATCACCGGACTCAAGGCGCCAACAATCAAAATGCCGTATTGGGCGGCCTGGACCGCCGGTTGGGTGTGCGAAATGGGATCGAATCTGATCACGGGCAAGCCGCCCGCCGTGCCTCTGGGCGGGGTTAAAATGGCCAAACACTTTATGTATTTTGATCCTTCCAAGGCCGTCCAGCGCCTGGGCCTGCCGCAAAACTCCGTTGAAGGCGCATTAGAACAAGCGGTCAAATGGTTTCGGGGCGCGGGAATGACTTCCAACTGACCGTGCCGATCATGGAATTTTTTTCGCTACTGGCAGGAACAGTGATTTTGCGGCCCTATGTATTCCTGTTCCTCGCCGCCTACCTGACCATCGCCACCCTGCATTGGGGTTTCAAGCGCACTCTCATTTTTACCGTCGTCGCATACCTCGTCGCTTTCCTGGCCGAATACTCCTCGACGCGCAACGGCTTCCCCTTTGGGTTCTATTCGTATCTGGACGCCACCCGCGACCGCGAATTGTGGATATCCAACGTCCCCTTCATGGACTCCTTATCCTTCACGTTTTTATCTTACGTCAGCTACACCTTTGCCCTATTACTCTGGTCGCGCCTGACCGGCGAGAGTTGGAAGCGCCGCATTGAGGACTCCGCCGAAATAAAATACTCCTGGCGGGTGATCCTCACCAGCGCCGTTCTGTTCATGTTACTGGACGTTATCATCGACCCGGTGGCGTTCCTCGGCGACCGCTGGTTTCTGGGAAAAATCTACACCTACAGGGAGGAGGGGGAATATTTCAACATTCCACTGACTAATTTTGGCGGCTGGTTCCTGGTGGGCGTCGCGATCCTTTACGCCAACCTGAAAATATTCGCCTGGCTAGATAAAAAAGAAAACTCCCGGGATTGGGGGATGCGGGACTTTCCGGGCCGGGCGTTGCTGGGACCCAGCGTTTACTTTTCGGTTCTGGCCTTCAACCTCGCCGTAACTTTTTATATCGGAGAGTTCAGGATGGGCTTTTGCGGAGTGGGGATTTCCTTTTGTATCTTTGCGGCGCTGGTTTACAAACTAAAATATCCACCGGGGTAGCCCCCGGAGGCAATTAGTGCAACTTATTTGGGTAGAGCTACGAACTGCGGTGAGCTTGCATCTCAAAACATTAGGTCCAGCGGCACGCTGGCCAGGCGCTGGTTAGCGGTAGTTCTCGAAAGTCATGGCGATGCCAAAATCCTTAGCTTTCAATTCCTGAATAGCCTCTTGTAAATCGTCCCTGTTTTTTCCGGTGACGCGAACCTGGTTGTCCATGATCTGACCCTGGATTTTAATTTTGAGTCCCTTGAGGAATTTCACAACTTCTTTGCCCTTGTCAGTGGCAATCCCTTGTTGGAGGCTGATAGTTTGCCGGACAGTATCGCCGGAAGCCGGCTCCACGACGCCATAGTCCAGCGCCTTCAGGGATATCTTGCGCTTGACCAGCCGTCCTTGAATAATGTCGATCACGGATTTTAGTTTGTGCTCGTCGTCCGCAATCAGGACGATTTCATTTTTCGCGCCGTCGAGCGTGATCTTGCTTTTACTGTTCTTGAAGTCGAACCGCTGCGCGATCTCCGCCATGGCCTGATTGACGGCATTTTCGACCTCCATCATGTCGGTTTTTGAAACAATGTCAAAAGAGCAGGATTTTGCCATGATCAATCCATTTTCATGTTCATATAGAAACCGTAAATAAATAAAACTATAGCCAGAATTATGATCCCGTCGTCCAGTAACAAATCCTTCCAACGCGAGAATCCAATATTTGTGGTCCAGGATACCGCCAAAAATCCCACGGCTCCGAATCCAATTACAAGCAGAGACAAGATGGTAATGATCAGAACTTTATCATTCATCTCTATTTTCCCCGAACCCCGGATAAAATTTATTGTGACGTAATTATTCCAGAATACGACCCATTGTGCAATAATACCTTTTGCCTTTGTTCAAAACCCCCGCCATCGGAAAAAACGTCTTCTGGAAGCGAGAGGATAATATATTGGGAATCAACTGGTTTTCCCGCTTGCGAGACTATTTACAGAAGACGTCAATTGGGATAAAATGAAGCCGGTTAAAACTTAAGTTCCTCGACAAACAAACCGAACTATTTATATAGACCTGACGCGGCAAACAAACCCATTTCCTGTTTGCCCAAAACGGGCAAGCGGATCGGACGAGTCGCGTTCGATACACAGCCCATTGTCTTTCCCGTAAAGGCCGCGCATCCATGAGCCAAACGATTCACGAAGCCCAGGAAATTGCCACGGCCATGGCCGCGTCTTTGCCCCAATACCCGGACACAATAATCCTCATTCCCGCGTTTAACGAGGAAAACAATATCGGATTCGTGTTGGACGCCATCCATAGAGAAGTCCCCGGAATTCCCGTGGTTGTGATCGACGACGGATCAGGAGATAAAACCGCCACAACGGCGAAAGCCCACGGCGCCAGCGTAATCACCATGCCCTACAATTCCGGCTACGGGGTGGCTCTGCAAACCGGCTTTATCTACGCTTTGCAGCACGATTACCGCCTAGTGATTCAAATGGACGGCGACCGTCAACACGATCCTAAATACATCAAAACCCTAATCCAGACAATCAGAAAAGAAGAAGCCGACGTGGTCATTGGCTCCCGTTTTCTTGGCGTCGGCAATTACCAGTCCTCCTTCCCGCGAAGATTGGGAATCAATATTTTTGGTCGGCTGGCTTCATGGATTACCGGACAAAAAGTCAGCGACCCTACTTCGGGTTTTCAGGCTATTAGAGGAAACGCCATCAAGTTCATGGCCAGCGACTTCTACCCGCCCGATTATCCGGACGCCGATCTCATCATAATGCTGCACCGGTTTGGATTCAAAATCCGGGAAGTCCCCGTCCTGATGCATCCCAACCCGGACAACAAATCCATGCATCGAGGTCATAAAACGATTTACTACGTTTTCAAAATGTTTTTGTCGATTTTTGCCACCATTCTCAGAAAGAAGCCGGAACTTTAATGATTGCTCCTCCGATTCGATACATTTCCATAATTATTTGTTTCCTGCTGGTGATTTACGTGTTTGAACTGGTCCGCAGGAAGCACCTCAACGAGGAATATTCCGTCGGCTGGCTGGTGACCGGCTCAATCATGCTGATTTTTTCCATATTCGACGGATTGTTGAAATGGGTGAGCGAACTGGTCGGGGCGACCTTGTTCACTTCCACGCTGTTCTTTTTCGGATTGATGTTTTTGGTGGTCATTTGCCTGCATTTTTCCATAAGAATCTCCGCTCTGACCAATCAGGTCCGGCGACTGACCCAACACACCGCGATTTTGTACCACGAGAAATCCGAGTTGGAAGAGAATATCGAAAAACCCGGTTATGAAGTTCCAGACTCCCATTTGGAAAAACTTTGAACGTCTTTAGAAGCATCGAAACCTTCCTGCCTTATATCTGCGGTCCGGCCAACCAGGCGTTTCAAATTTCCAACAGGCTGGAACAACTCGGCGTTCATTCCCCCGTACTCACAACCTATTCGGACGTTCCGGAAACCTTGCCTGGCAAGGACCAAATCGACCGTGTAACCGTTTTCCGGTTCCGGAGCCAACTCAAATTCATGCGCTACCGCGTCGCGTTGGGAATGATCAAGGCGCTCAAGGGTTTTGACATTTTGCACGCCCATAATTACCGGAACTTTCAAACCGACTGTGGTTTTTTTTTGCCTCCCTGCGCGGTAAGCCCTTTGTCCTGAACACGCACGGTTCGCTTCTGGGCTATAAAAAATACCTGCAACCCGGCTTTTCTCATCTGCCCTATAAACTTTATGACGCCCTTTCCCTAAAACGATCGGCCAAACGCGCCGACCGCGTGGTGGTGTCCTCGAAGTTTGAATATGAGGACGCGATCGAATTCGGGATCGACAAAAAAAAACTCGCCGTCATTCCCGCCGGACTGGATTTCCAATACCCGCCGCGCGAAAAAACTTTGGGCGACGAGGGGCCGTTAAAAATTCTGTTTGTGGGAAGAATAGCCCGCGTCCGGCGAGTGGAGCTTTTGTTGCAAGCCGTTCAGAAACTAGCTTTTCCCTGGAAAGCGGTGATCGTTGGCGGGGAGGAGCAAACCTCCAGCGTGCAAGCGGGCGGCTATTTGGCCGAACTTAAAACATTGAGCCGCGAACTGGGTATTGAAAACCGCGTTTCATTTGAAGGTCCGCAAAAACCCGAATCCCTGGCCGCCTACTACGCCGCCGCGGATATTTTCGTTTACCCTTCTCTCTATGAAAATTTTAGCCAGCCGATGCTCGAAGCCGCCGCCGCCGGCCTGCCTCTGGTGGCCACTCCCGTGGGCGTCGCGCGGGAACTGGTTCAAAACGGGAGGACGGGTTTTTTAACCGACGGCGATCCGGAAAGTATTCAACAACGTATTGAACAACTCCAAGACTCCGGACTGCGCCGCGACATGGGGAATAATATTTCAAAACTCGCCGGTGAACGCTACAATTGGGACGCCATCATCCAACAATATATGGAACTGTATCGTTCCTTATAAGGACGCAATGAACGCCGAATTCGACAAATACTCCCAAACCTATCGCTCCGCTTTAGAGAGCGCCGTGCAGTCCACTGGATTCGACATGGACCATTTCGTCACGGCAAAGCTCGAGAAACTGCGCCGCATAAATCCAGACCTCGCCGGGACGGATTTTGATTTTCTGGATTATGGATGCGGACCGGGAAATTTATGCAAGGATTTTAACGACTACTTTCCGCGGGGCCGGTATTGTGGCGTAGACGCTTCGGAGCAAATGATCCGGCAAGGGCAAAACGTCCATAACGGCAAGGGGGAGTTTTTCGATCTAACGTCGGCGGATTGGAAGCAAAAGAATTTCGACCTCGCGTTCGCGGCTGGCGTGTTCCACCACATCCTTCCAGCGGAACGCCCACAGGTTGTCGCGGAAATTTTTGCTCGATGCAAACCTTCCGGGAGATTTGTCGTCTGGGAACACAATCCCTGGAACCCCTTCACCCAAAAAGTCGTCCGCGATTGCGAATTCGACCAGGACGCCATTCTCCTCTCGTCCATAAATTTGGAACGTCTGCTAAAAGGCGCGGGCTTTTCGCAGGTCCGCACGGTCTTTGTCACATTCTTCCCCAAAGCCCTTGCCCGCCTGATTCCTCTGGAGTCCTACCTCGAATGGTGCCCGCTGGGCGGGCAATATGCGACCATCGCGCAAAAACTATCCTAGCGGTTTTTCCCGAACATCTGCTCCAATCCTTCCTCAAGCTTTACCGGCTGAAATTTTAATACGCTTTTCGCGCTCTGAATATCGTACGGCTTGTCGCACAACAGCCGCGACACCTGATCGCGCGCCAAAAAATCCTTTTTGAAAAGAAGGACGCATTCGATCATTCCCTGGACCAACCAAACGGGAAGAAAAACTTTAAAAACTTTCGTTTCAAAAAAAGAGCTCATACGATCGATCAACTCAGAATAGCTTATGCTTTCGGGACCGGCGAGGTCGAATATTTGCCCCTCAGCTTCGTGATTGAACAACGCCTCCACCATGGCGGGGAGAACGTCGTCTATCAAGACAGGACTCAGCCCCTGACTTCCATCTCCTATCACGGGGACGATTTTGTATTGGCGAATCCATCGCGCCAGCTTATTGACCGCGTCTTTCGAATTTGGCCCATACACTTCCGCGGGCCGTAAAATCACCCAGGGAAGGCCAGAGTTTTTGACCAACTCCTCGGCTTGTAATTTGCCAACGGAATAACTCCCGCCGTCCGATCTTGCCGCCCGCGAACTGACATAGATAAAACGCTTCACCTCGCAACGGGCGCCGACAGTTAGAAGGTTGCGCGTGCCCTCCACGTTCACCTCCTGGTAGCCCGCCTCCGAATTGCTGTGCGTAACGGCGGCCAAGTGGAAAACCGTATCGATACCCTCAAGCGCCGCGTCCAGCGTTTCAGGCCGGGTCACGTCGCCCTGAACAACGCCGACTCCCGGCGCCGTTAGCGGATTCTTGTGAACCAGAGCGCGAATTTTTAGATTGGGTATTTGCTTCAACGCTTCCAGCGCCCTGCGTCCTAGTCCGCCAGAAGCCCCGGTTACAAGCAGGTTCATGACGATCTACGATTCCGGTTTTTCAACGGGAAGTTTTTTTCCGTAGAAATAAAAAATGGCGGCGAGGCGGTAGGCGGACTTGAGTTTGTTCATGAAAAACAGGTCCAGCAATTTGAACGGCTTTAAAAAGGGCAACAGCGCCAGATAGGTCAACTGGTAAACTCGTTCTGAATTGAAGGAAAGCAAAACCGCCAACCAAGTATGCAGGGTTTCGATCAAAGCCGCCGTTGGCCCCGCCAGCACGCCGGATTCAATGATCTCAAATCCTTCCAAGTCCCCAGCCAGACCGTCTTCGGTCCACCGTTTCATATCAATGGGAGTGGCGTGAAAGGGATACATAAAGGGAGCTGTGATATAAATCTCGCCGCCCGGCTTGATTATACGACGGAACTCGTCAAATACGTTTTGGGAATCGCGAACATGCTCGATCAATTGCTCGCACATGAGCGCGTCTACCGAGCCGTCGCGGAACGGCAAATGGTGCGCGTCTGCCCGTACGTGGACTCCAGGGTAACTAACGTAATCAACCTGCGTAAACCCCGCTCCCTCGGAAACGGGACCCGATCCAATGTTCAGCTTGAATCGCTTGTCGCGATTATTTTCAATACAGAGTTTCTGGGCGGAAAAATCACAGTAAAAATATTCCACGTAAGCGCCTAAAAAATATTTAAGCCGCGGATATTTTTTCACCATATCCTTGCAGAAAACCAGAACGGCGTCTTGAGAGTGACCGGGAGTCATTTTGAGGTTTGGAACCAAAACCGGAATTCCTTCAACCGGTAACAAAGCAGGTTGACAATAAATTCCCAAATAGCCCTGGGCTTGACGAAGGAGGGCCGGGAGTCGATTTGGTGAAAGACAACGGGGAAATCGCCGATTTTACATTTCAAGCGCCGGGCCTGGATCATAATTTCCGCGTCGATGAACCAGTCGCCGGAGCAAAGGTCCATTTTTTCGTAAACTTCCCTGACGATAAACTTGGGTTTGGAATTGACGTCCCGGCAGTGGAGTCCCGGAAATAACACGGTAAATAATCCGTTAAAAACATTGGAAATCAGTTTCCGCCAAAGACCGTCGCCGCGTTCCTCGCGATACGCCTTGACCATATCCCAGTTTCCTTCTTTGAGGATTTTATAACCGCGAACGATATCCTCCAAAGGCATTTGGCCGTCCCCGTCGATCACGGCCAAAACCTTTCCTCGCGCCGCCTCCAATCCGGACCTCATATCCCACCCCATCATCCCCTCTTTGACTAGCGTCACGGCGCGTATTCTATCGTCCCCTTCGGCAATTTCGCGAACGACGGCAGGCGTATTGTCTCCGGAATTTTCAACGTAGTTTCCGACCAGAATGAGTTCCCAATTTTTATCGTACTCTTCCAGGGACTTCGCCAAGGGTTCGACAAAGGAGGCGATGGTCTCACCGCTTCGGTAACATAATACAACCACGGAAATACTTGGGACGTTGTTTTTCAAGGCAGGAAAACTTAAAAGGAAAGAATAAGCGGAAAACTCGAAAAATTTTATACTATACTAGCACATTGAAAACAACATCTTGTCCCGGAAGTCCATTAAATTCAAGTATCAAAAATATATTTCTGGATCGATTCTCCCTCGCAACAACATCACTCTAAATCTCCTTCCTCTATGGACGCACCAAAAGGTTTTTTAAAAAATAACCTGCCCATAATATTTCTAATTGCATTTTCCAGCTCCCTTCTGTTCCCGGGTTTGGGAAATCAGGCGCTTTCCATTGACGAAGGGTCGGATACTTTTGTTGCCACGACCATTTTGAAACACGGTTATCCCCGGCACTCCGACGGAATCAATCACACCATGGATTTCGCGGACGTCTACGACGGCGTTTTTGTTTATCGCACCTGGGTTCCTTACTATTTGCAGGCGCTTTCCATGAAACTCTTCGGGAAAACGGCTGTCGCCGCGCGCCTGCCCTTTGCGATAACCGGCGTCTTCTCCGTCGCCCTGCTGTATTTGTTGGCTTTGAAATTGACCGCCAACAAAAGAGTCGCTTTTCTAGCCGCATTGTTTTTGGCCTGTTCGGTTCCCGCGTTGATTTTCTTTCGCAACGCGCGTTACCTTTCCCTGCCTATTCTATTCACAATTTTGCTCCTGTACTTTTACCTGGACCTCTATAAAGAAAAAAAATGGAATCCCCTGCCTTTATTTGTTACGGCGTTTCTTTATTTCCACTCCATGTACGTGGAGTTTGCCTCCACTTCCCTGGGGGTTTTGGCGCATCTTATTATTTATCGGCGCGACGTCGCCGCGGCAAATTTCAAAAGAGCCTTGTGGACGCTGGGCGTTCTTGCGCTGACGCTCGTCCCCTGGTTTTTTATCGTCCGACCGGTATTTTCACAAGTTTATAAAACCCTTGGCGATTCCAGTTCTCTGATCGATCTTTCCAACTGGGGTTACCTGAAAAGACTCCCCGGGTTTCTTTTTCAATTGAACAACTATATTTTTCCCGCCATCCTTATTCCCCTGGCTTTTTTTGGTCCGTGGAAAAATCATAAAAAGACGATCCAATTAGTTTTTTTATGCCCGGCAAGCATTATCCTGATCGCCCTGTTGCATCCCATTCCCTCCCAATTTTACATCGCCGCCGCCTTTCCCCCTTTGTATATCCTACTGGCCTTGACGATTGAAAACGCTCTCCCCGGAAAACCGGGACTTAAGTATTTCCTGGCGGCGGTTCTCATCGCCACCAATCTGTTGCATGTGGGTCCTTTAATGGTCCTCCGTCCCGTTGCCGAGGGCGCGGGAGAAAGCGTCAAAGAGACCGGTTACCTGGAGCACGTCCGCGCCACTTTTTTACGCGAGGTTCGATTGACGTCCGTTTTCTCCAAGCACCTGTACGACATAACTCATACCTTCCGAGGCCCGCTGGACGCGGTTTTGGAATATTTCAAAACGCATGGAAAACCCGGCGATTCATGCTATATTGACAACGAGGTCGATTCATTCGCCTTTCATACGGGAATGAAAATGATTCGCCGCGAGGAATTAACTCCTCGGTCAAAGCCCGACTGGATTGTGTTGAAGGGGGGCGACGTCGCATTAGAAAAAGGCGAAGATAGATTATCCGGACGCCTGAAAATTTTGCATACCATCCTGGAGTCGAATTCCTACAAAAAATTTATTTTGAAGTCCACTCCCGGACGCCACAACAATTCTTACGACATACAAATTCATCAATTCGAGTCGCCGCCGAACAACCAGGCCCTCTATATTTACCAATTGATCCAACCAACCGCTTCCTAAACGCAAAGAACGCCGCTCCGTGAAACTCATCATTCAGATTCCCTGCTTGAACGAAGAGAAATCGCTTCCCATCGCCTTAAAGGATCTGCCGCGAAAAATAGACGGGGTCGACGCAATTGAAATCCTGGTGATCGACGATGGAAGCCGCGACAGAACCGTCGACGTCGCCCGCGAGCATAAGGTCGACCATATTCTTCAATCGACCAACAACAAGGGACTGGCCAAGGCGTTCATCAGCGGAATAGATCGAGCGTTGAAGCTGGGAGCAGATATTATCGTCAACACCGACGCGGACAATCAATATTGCGGGGAAGACGTGACTAAACTGATCCAACCCATACTGGAGGGGCGCGCGGATATTGTGATCGGCGACCGGCAGGTCGAGAACATACGGCATTTTTCTCCGCTTAAAATTTTCCTGCAAAAATTCGGCAGTTGGGTGGTGCGCCAGGTTTCCGGAACCGACGTCCCGGACGCGACCAGCGGGTTTCGCGCCTACTCGCGGGAAGCTGCCGTTCAATTAAACGTCGTTTCTGATTTCACCTACACCATCGAAACCCTCATCAGTTGCGGCAAGAAAAACCTGGCCATCGAACACGTTCCGGTGCGGACCAATGAAAAGCTTCGGGAATCGCGCTTGTTCGCTTCCAACGCCGAATATATCAAACGCTCCGTCGTCACCATCCTGAAAATCTATTCGATGTACAAACCCCTGAAAGTGTTCACGTGGGTCGGGGGAACTGCCTGTACGCTGGGCTTCGTCATAGGTTGCCGCTATTTATATTATTTTTTCCAGGGACAAACCGCCGGGCATATTCAGTCGCTCATCCTTTCCGCCATCCTCTTGATCGTTGGTTTCCAAATCGTCATGATGGGCGTCGTCGCCGAATTGATTTCCATCAACCGGCAAATCCTGGAAGACGTCCAGGTGCGCGTCAAAAAAGACGAATTGGATCGTCCTCAGTCCTAGGCGCAAACCGCGCGGTCGTTTCTTTTTCCATTTGCTCCCCAACGGTAATTAAATGCCGCTCCGTAGTTATTCATACATGAAGTATCTGGTCACAGGAATAATCATCCTGTTTTTTCTCCTGTTCATTTACCGATATCGGAGCGAGTTTTATGTTTTAAAAGACATCCGCCCCGATCAATTTATTTTCCTGCTGGGCCTTGCCCTCGCGACCATCGGCTTGAACGGCTTTAAATTGCGCCTCATCACCCGGTCTTATGGAATCGATTTGAAAATCAGGGAATGGTTTGGGCTGGCCTCCATTTCCCTTTCCCTCAACAGCTTTTTATTCAAATCAGGTTCCGCAGCGTCTTCAAATTATCTAAAAAGAACCCACGGATATTCCTACATGGATTTTGTCGGCACGCTGGGAGGCGACGTCCTGACAATGATTTTCATCAACTCCTGCATCGGGTTTTTGGTTTGCGGCTATCTCATTATTTTTGAGGGCGCGGAGGCGACGTTGTTGATTGCTGCCTGGGGCGTGTTGATCGCGACTTTTTTTTTATTCCAGAGAAACTCCTTGAAAATCCCTCCTGGTAAATTCGCGTTCCTGGAGCCACTTTCCCGCGCCCTGGCGGCTTTTAACAAACTACTGACCCACCGGGAACTGCTTCGGAATCTGGCGCTCTGCGGGGCGTCACTTTCCCTCATCACCTCCCTGAGGTTCTACCTCTCGGCTCAAGTAGTTCACCTGGATATCCCCTGGACCCACTGTCTTTTGTTCACGGCGGTAATGACGGTGGTGCGCCACGTCCCCATGGTCCAAAGCGATCTGGGAACCCGCGAGTTTGCAATCGGCCTGCTTGCCAGTTATCTCGGAGCGAGTTTGAAAGAAGGATTCCTGGCCACCGTCGCGGACAGGGTCATCGTCCTGTTCTGGTGCCTGATCTGCGCCGGAATTTTTAAAGGCATTTTAACGGACCGCGAATCCAAACCGCCTCGGCCCAAAACATCCTAACCCTTCAAGGCGCAAATCTTGTAGTTGGGGGGTTGCAACGCGACCGGCGGAGACTTCCCGCACAAGTCCCCTCCCCAATCGTCGCGGATCACCAAATATGAATTTGGCGGCGGGGCGCTAATTTTGGTATTAAACGCCTGTGTCTCTCCCCAAAATATTTTTCGAGGATACAGAGTTTTCAACAGCGGTCCCTGATTGGCGGGCGGCAGAGGAAACATGAACAGCGTCGCATCTTCCGAAGAAACTTTTGTAATGCGGTTAGCCAAAATAAAATGGCCCGTCCTCAAATTGGGCAAATCCCTGGGACCCCGGGTTTCCAACAGATCTTCCTGGGAACTCCCTAAATTCTCCATAGATATCTGAGTCCGGGGAATAATAAAAATCGTCAGCAGAACCAATAGATTCATGCCCACGATGGAATAAAGAAAGTATTTTACGGCCCGAAATTTAGTCATCGCTCAAACTTTTTTTCACCACGGGGAGGGTTGAGATAAAAAATATAAGCGCCGGAAAAAACGCCAGGTATTCGCGGGTTCCAGAACTGTTCGCCGCATTGCCTGGATGGATAAAAACGGCGTCCAGGTACGGTCCCCATTCGGTCCACTTGGGTTCTGTGTATGTATAAACGGCAAAATGAACGGCGAGATATCCGGCCAGGCAAAGTCCCAATAATTTTTTGGCGGATGAAAGACGGGAAATGTCTTCCAGAAAAATCAACGCGACAAGCCCTAGACTAAAACTGAAAAACAATTGAAAAGCGAACGTCCGGTAAAATCCTATAAGAACCGCCGAAAAGAAATCCAAGGATTTTGGTCCCTTAAAAATTAGAAGTAAAAGGAATAACGCGGACAATCCAAAGGCCATGAACAAACCTTGCCTCACGGATATTGCCCTGTCCAACCTGCCCGTTTGATATAACCCGCAGAGGATCCACAATAGGATTGCGATGGCCAACAGACTTTTAAAATGCGGGGCGGCGCTCCATGAAAATCCCAAAACCATGAAAAACCAAACCGTGACGGGCGTGAAACAGGGAATGAAAAACGACCGAAAAATTTTGTTCCTGAATTTTTGGCTTAAGCTACGGTTGGCGTTTAATACCAGCCCAAGCAGGACCAGAGGAACCGCTCCATACAGCAGAAACTCAAACCGCGTCCAGCATGCCAAACCCAATAGGCCACCGCTCAACAGGGCCAGGGATTTAACAGGAGGGACCGTTTCGCCGGCTTTGTAATCTATGATTCGCTCAATCAAAAAAAACCAATAAAGGATCCCCGCCGAGAAATAAAATCCCGCAGCAAGATTTAGGAACGTCAAAACGCTGTGCCACCAAAGATAGGGAGTGGTCGCCAGAATCAAAGTAAAAAGCGAAGCAATTTTTACGCTCCGTGTGTGGGCCAAAACCCGGCAATAAAATAAAATTGTCAGACAGAGATAAAACGCCGGGAAAATAAGTTTGATCCGCTCCACGCCGAGCGATTCCAGGTAGGCGAACAACAGCGGAATCATGGGCGGGTATTCGTTGTGGAAATACAGCGCTTCCAGGCTGGCGCGGTGAAAATAGTTCCAACCGCGGATTTGATACCAAATCCCATCCGTTTCCGTTACGGGAAAGAACCAGGCGTTCCAGAAGCTGAAAACAAATAACGCCGCCAGCGCCGCGACGACGTAAATAGGCGGAAGCGACCCCTCGACGGAAAAAAGACCTTCCTGCGGCGGGCGTTGGGCTTTATTGAAAATTTTTATGCCAATTAAAACCGTCAGGCTTGCAAGCGCCAACAAGGTCTGGTAAAGAATAAGCGGCTGTATCCCGAACGCGATCAACGCAAAAAGGATAAAGCTTTTAATTCCTAAACCAAACGCCAGAGCCAAAGCGGCTTTTTCCAACGCGGAAAACGAGGCGCCCAACCGGGCAGACGATCTCCAGGCCAAATATGCGACTAAAACAAAATCGATCCACTCCATTAAATTTCCGGTTGGTTTGAAGGATGGCGAAAAACTCCGAGCGACCCGTTATTTTTTTCGCCACCCGGCCTATTGGCCCGCCCTGGGACGAGGCCAGTAAAAATCTAGTTTACAAAATGTCTGGAATGTTGCGCGGTTTTTCTTCCGTCCTGTTAGGTTATAAAAATGCGCCCCCCTTGGAAACCGGGGCTAACGTCCAAGTCAAAAAAATTTACCCGCGAGCGGAGGACCGGCGGGTTTCCCCCGCGCAAAAACTCTGTTTCCTGGTCGCTTTTCTATTCTCACGGGCCGACGTCTATCATTTTTATTTCACGCCGGAATTGTACTCCTCATTCATTTTCAAAATCATAAAAAAATTCAAGCCTGGCAAATACCTGCAAACCTTCGCGACTCCAATTGAGAATCCGGAAAAGATTCCCCAATTAGTTTTTGGCGACTCCATAGTCGTTCAGTCAGATCATTCCTTAAACCAGCTCCGCAAACAAAACGTCCAACCGGCCCCAATCAGAATCTATTTGGGCGTCGACGCAGATTCAATATTTCCAGCCGGAGACGTTTCTGACTTGAGGCAGGAATTGCAATTCGGCGCGAAAGATAAAGTTGTATTATATGCGGGAAACTATTATTTGGGGTGCAACGACATTTTGGCGGAGTCCATACTTTCGCTCCTTAAACGGCGCCGGGATCTTCGGTTTATTTTTGCCTGTCGGATTTCCCAACCCATCGATCTGGAAAGAAAACAACGGCTAAAAACAATTTTTGAAACCAACGGAATCGCGGACAGAATAACTTTTTTTGATACGGCCAAAAATATTCATTCCCTCATAGCGCTCTGCGACGTCCATATCTTTCCAGCGACCACCATGGTCGGCAAGGCGGACATTCCGCTGGTTCTTCTGGAAACGCTGGCTCTGGAAAAACCGGTGATCGTATCGGACGTCCCGCCCTTAAACGAAATCATGAAAGACGACGTCGGCGAAATCATCCCCCCCGGAGACGCTCCCGGTTTGGTCAAGGCCGTTGAAACCTTGCTGGAAGATGATACCCTACGCCAGGCCAAAGGCAAGCGCGGACGCCAAATGGTAGTTCGAGAATTCGGCCTGGGAAATTACGCCAAACAATACGAAAAAATTTATCAACGCCTCTTGGGCGAAAAACCTTAAGAGCTAAAGGAGTTCCAATTTTGGAAGTCAGACAAGCCTACAACCATATCTCAAAAGATTACGACGCCCACCGTAATCGAAGCCCCTATTTTAAAATCATCGAAGGGCTGACCCGCCGCTGTTTTCTCGAAAACACCGAAGGGCGTTCGTTTGAATTTGGTCTCGACGCCGGATGCGGCACGGGCCGAAACCTGCCGATGTTTCGCGAAAAATGCCGAAAGGTTCAAGGGCTGGACTACACGCCCGCCATGCTGGAAAAAGCCGCAGAGGTTTTTAAATCCGATCCCAACGTCGACTTGATGATCGGGGACTTGCGCGACCTGCCTTTCCAGGACGCTTCGTTTGAACTGACGGCGTCGTTCAAAGCCCTGCCGCACGTCCCAAACGTTTCCCAGGCCTTAAGCGAGCTTGCGCGAGTGACCAAGCCGGGCGGCGTCGTCTTCGCGGAATTTTACTCCCCCTGGTCGTTCCGAAGGCTGTTGACGCGGATGCCTCACTTCACCGATTGGCGCACCGTGGGCGAAGCCGTTCAACTCATGGAAGAGGCAGGATTGAAAGTCAAAAAAGTTTACGGGCTCCGGACATTCATGGTCACCGAGTACCTGTGCTATCTTCCAGGCGGCTATCGGTTTTTTAATTATCTGGAAAACCGCTTCACCCACTCTTTCCTAAACCGCTTTTCCGGATACTATGTCGTCGTCGGCGAAAAACCTTGACCATCCTTCTCCGACTACAGTTGAGCGGATTTTCACCCTCAAGCGTAAAACGGTTTTCAACGACCCTGCCTCACAAAATTTTTATACTCCGCCACCGCTCGCAAGGCAAGAAGGGAAGGCTCTCGCTCAATAATCAACCGAATAAGTTTAGGCAGATAATCCCCTTTATCATATCTTTTAAGGACTAGTAAATCCTGGAAAAAAATTTTCTGATTGAATAAATCTAAAATTTTCGCCTTAGGTATTTGCTCCGTTTTACGCCAATCTCCCAGACTGGGATTATCTTTAAACATTTTTATTAATAGTCTCCTGACGTCTTCAAAGCCCATACCTCCAGCGGGATTATATTCCTCGGAAAATAGTAAAGGCTCTAACACCTTTGGATCGGGGAATGAAATACCTTCTTCAACTTCCAAATGATAACCGCCGCCGTAAGCGCCGACATGCTTAAACGTAAAGCTTTTTTGGATTGTCTTGGGCGATCCGCTATTAAGACCATTGGTTGCCTTAAGCTTATAAATTCCATTTTCCAACTTTATTTTTTCTTTAAACGACTCCTTCCCGCTTTTCCGATCAAAAATTATCTTTTCCATTTCAAAGGTTTTTTTACGACTGTCAAAAACCCCTTTAACGGTTATTTCCTTTTTTTGGGTTCCTTTTTTAAAAAAATTCCTTTCAAATGAACGCTGGGAATCGACTTCCTCCACGAATAAAACTTCATCATTGTAAGCCAATTTCACTGAAGTTTTTTCCTCGTTGGCATTGGAAAGGCGAGCATCCAAATCCGTAGCAAGTGTGTGTTTTTCCAACAGTTCCTGAATCGAAAAAGCCCCATGAATACGATCAAGGTTCCGGTAACTTTTCAAAACTCCAATTTTTTCATAAAGCGTTTGTGCAACGACTTCCGCTCCTTTTTCGTTAAAATGCCTGTCGACTTTGGAAAAAGCGACTTCGTCTGAGTCCAATCCCCGAAACCCCTCGTCAAACAGATCCACGCAATAAATTTCCCTTTCGCGGCAATATTTTTTCATCTGGGAATGCATGACTTTGAAAGGATAATTCTCGTTCAACTCGTAAACCACCGGAAGAACCGAGATCATAAAGTGAATATTTTTTACTTTAGCCGTAAGACTCATCGTATCCAGGTAAATCTTTTCCATATCCCAACCGCGGGACTCATAAAGTTTATTGACACACTCACCAAAGGTGGATTTTCGTCCCAGTTTTTCCAGCGCCCTGTTAACCCTGAACTTTAAAAACTGATATGTCCCTAACTCATTCAAGTCCAAACCCAAAAAGGCGTCTTCAGGCACAATTGTCCTGTCGGAACTATCGCATTCAAAAAATAACGGCGTTGGAATATCGTTGTGGTAATAAGCCGGCAACACGAGGTCGGGGTCAAATTTTAAGCCATATTTAAACAACTCGTATAATTGCGTATCGGAATTCCAACCCGGCCCGGAAACATTCAAAACCTCAAATCGTTTTGAGTTCATTCCCGCGTTCAGTTTCACCTCCAACTTCTTGGGCCAGGTATCCTCCAACCTTTCTACTCCCTGTCCAAAGGTCTGGGAATCCCCCAGGACCAAAATCCTGAATATCCCTTGCGGTTTTTCATAACCGTATTCATTGTCGCGATATCCCAGCCGATTCGTTTTGACATGCTTCTTCTGCCATTCTTTTGTGATAGAGGATCTCTCCTGTTCCACATTTTTTCCAAATCGCAAGGCAAGTTCAATAAGTCCCAGGCACAAACCCAAAGCGAACGCCAAGACGCAAAAATTAATCAAAAACGTTTTCACATTGAGGTACTGCTTGGCCATATCCTTTCCTTTTTTGAAAATAGAAAAATTGCGAGATGCGTCTTCGCCGTAGGCTTTGAATCAGGACGGATGAATATCTTGCCTGAGCTTATCGGCCATTTTTAAACGCCGTTTGCGCTTCCTGTACCAGCTGGTCGGTTTTGAAGGTGTGCCTTTGCGAGAAATGGAACGTCCGCAGTTCTCTAACTCCGGATTCATGGGCGAGAAGTCCCGCCTGGCGCGAAGTCAAGTGCCGCCGTTCCCGCGCGCGATCTTCCTCTTCAGCCAAAAACGGGGATTCGCAAAACAGGATATCTGCGTCTCGAGCCAGGTCGACGACTCGCTTTTTATTTTCCACGTTGTAAACCGTGTCGACGATGTAGACGATCTTCTCGCCCGGGGTAGCCGTCACAAGTTTCGCTTTCAGATCGTCCAGTTTCATTTTCCGTTTTTGCGGCGCGCCGTTTTCACTCGTCAAAACTTCGACGACCGCGTCTCCGGACCGGGACTCCTGGACGGCGTCTTTCAATTGATTCAGCCAAGGACCGGGAACGAATCCAGATTCCAGCAGGCTCTCTTTATCGACGTTCACGCGCGTTTTTTCCTCCAACGCAAACCCGAGACAAGGAACGCGGTGCTCTAGAATCGCGGCCCGAACCGTAAAAGCCGGCTCGTCTACGAGGAGGCCTTCCGCGGTCACTTCCTCGCTCTCGTCGCTTTTGTGGAATTTATCCCTGGCGCGAAAGGTCGCTTTCAACAACCGGTCTTCATGAACTTCCGTCGCTTCGATGGTGATCGATTCGCTGTACTTGTCCACCAGGTTCCAGGTGAACCCGGCAAGTTTGCCTTCCACGTTGTTGATAAAGTTTTCCGGGCCAAACAGGGCCAGCGTTTTTCCCTGACCAAAAACCATGCGGAGCAACCTGTCGAATCCGATGAAGTGGTCGATGTGAGTGTGGCTCACAAACACGTGCGAAACCCGCAATAACTCGGCGTGGGACAAAGGGGAATTGTCGCCGAGGTCAAACAAAATCGCTCGCTTGTCTCCCTCAAGCCGCACCATAAGACCCGGGTCGCCCAAGGGATCGTTGACCAGCCTGGGTTGAAAAAGAGCGCTCATTTTTCTGAGGATTCCAATGCGGTTTGACTGGATAAAAACCCGTCGATAAAATCCCCCAAGTCGCCGTCCAGCACCGCATCCACGTTGCCCTTTTCAACCTGCGTCCGCAGATCCTTGACCATGCGGTACGGGTGCAGAACGTACGAACGGATTTGGCTTCCCCATTCGATTTTTTTCTTGCTCTGCTCGATGGTTTTCATTTCCTCCTGCTTCTTCTTCTGCTCAAAATCGTACAGCTTGGCCTTGAGCACTTTCATGGCGGAAAGCTTGTTCTTATGCTGGGACCGCTCGTTCTGGCATTGCACCACGATCCCCGTGGGCGTATGCGTGATGCGCACCGCGGAGTCGGTGGTGTTGACTCCCTGCCCGCCTGGACCGGATGCGCGGTACACGTCGATCTTTAAATCCGATTCGCTGATTTCAAGATCAAGTTCGTCTTCAATTTCGGGGTACACAAAAATCGAGGCGAAGGACGTGTGGCGGCGCTTGTTGGAATCGAACGGGGAAATTCGCACCAGACGATGAACGCCGATTTCGGATTTCAAATAGCCGTAGGCGTATTCGCCCGTGAAGGTAATCGTGGCGCTTTTGATACCCGCCTCCTCGCCGTATTGGACGTCCAACAGTTCCGTTTTGTAACCGTTGCGCTCGCCCCAACGCGTGTACATGCGCAACAGCATGTGCGCCCAGTCCTGGGACTCCGTCCCTCCCGCGCCTGAATTTACGGCCAGGATAGCGTTGCTGGCGTCTTGCGGGCCGGACAGCATGGCTTTGATTTCGGCCTGCTCGAGTTGTCGGTTCAAATCTGCGCTCGCCGCCTCGATCTCCTCAAGCATGGAATCGTCGTTTTCTTCCTCGGCGAGCAGGATCAGAGTTTCCACATCGTCCAGGGCGCCTTTGAGGTCTTCCCAGATTTTAACGGAGCGCTGGAATTGGGCGCGTTTCTGCAGGATTTTTTGGGCCGATTCGTTGTCGTCCCAAAAATTAGGCACAACGACCTCGCGGTCCAGGGTTTCCAATTCTTTCAATTTGCCAGAGACGTCAAAGATAACCTCGTAAACGTTCTATGCGATGGCTCAGGTCGTTGCACTGCTTTTTATTGTCTGCAATCATTCATTCGCTCCGAAAGTTATATTTGTAATGCCCCCGTCTGATTTATCTGCCAAGAATAACGGACGCCCCGACCGGGGGAAATTAGCGCCGGTTAAGGAATTTATTATCTTTAAAAGAAAAAATCGACTAAAATCATGGGAGGCGTTGATAATTCCGGCTTCTATTGTATCAAGAATCCATTCTGGATAGTTAATGCCATATTTCCCGCGTCCTTAAATTTTTCCGCTTCGACGGCCCTGTCAAAATAGCGCAAGCCAAAATGAACAAACTCACCGCCGCCATTCCCAATCCCGAAACTGTCGAGTTAAAACCGAACCAAAATCGCCAGGAGTTCGACAAGCAAACGTCTTCTTGGAAAGATACGGCGAAGCGTTGGATTAAAAAGTTTCCCTTTTTTCACGCGCTTGATTTTTATCGGCGGAAAGCCTACGACTCCCCCTTGTTCGACGGCGCTCCAAAATCGTTAGCGGAAGCGTTAAGCGACTGGCCGCGGGTTTTATTGATCGACAACACGAATAGTTGTAACGCCAAATGTGTCTGGTGCCCGAATCCCGATCTCGAAAATCTGGGCGTCATGAAAATGGATATTTACAAAAAGATCATCGACGATTTCGCCTCCAAGGGAGGCCGCATTCGTTTCGGCACCTTTGGCGAACCTCTCCTCGATAAAACGTTCGGCGAAAAAATCAAATACCTGAGCCAGTATCCTTCCATCTCCGGTTCCGAGGTATTGACCAACGCCTACTTTTTGAACCAAAAAGTGGTCCCAGCTCTTCTGGAGCATTCCGTCGGAGTGGAGGTCAGCCTGGACGAGTTGGACAAGGAAACGTTCGAGGACGTCAAGAAAATGAGTTACGACGTGGTGCGAAAAAACATTCTCGATTTTCTGGACGCTAACGAACAGAGCCGAAATCCGGTCCCCGTAAACTTTCGCATCAAGACTCTTAAAACCGTCGAGGAAACCGAAAACCACGAATTTTACAAACTCCTGGCGGCTCGCCGTTGCACCCTGGAATTGACGCCAATGGACGATAACGTCCTCGCCAACTGGGCGGGGAAATTCGACAAGGACGCCTTTCTGGATGAAAAGGTAACAAACCGAGTCTCCACAAAGTTTAACTATAAAAGATACAACCTTTCAAATACCGCTCCCTGCGTCCAGCTATGGAAATGGATCGTCGTTTATTGGGATGGAAGCGTGGTTCTATGTTGCGTGGATATGTTCTCCACCACCGTATTGGGCAACCTGCGAGACAACTCAATCGAGGAAATCTGGCGTGGCTCGGCCTTCACCGCCCTGCGGCGAAAAATGATGGAGCGCGAACGGTTCAACATTCCAATTTGCAAAAACTGCGACATTCATTTAAGTTGGCACAATTTGAGCGAGTATTACGATAAACAGGGGAACCTCCTGCCCGATAAAAACTTTATCAGTTGAAGCGTGCTTAAAGCTTTCCTGAAAAATCTACGCGATCAAAGACGAAACAAAACCGTTTCCCGATACTACGATTTCGTCAACGCGTTTTCCTCTTTATCTCCGGAACTGGTTCCCGCGCTTCCCGCCGGCGGAAGCGTCGTTTTGTTTTCGCCCCATTGCGACGACGAGTCTCTGGGTTGCGGCGGCATTCTGTACAAACATCGCCGAGCAGGCCACCCCGTCACCGTCGTGTTCATGACCGACGGATCGAAATGCCAAAGCTCCCTGAGCCGGGAGAAAATCATCAGGCTGCGCAAACAGGAGGCGCGGCAAGCGACTGAAATCCTGGGAATCGACGATCTGATTTTCCTGGATATTCCGGATCGGGAATTAGCCGACGACGAAAAAACCGTTCGCCGGGTAAGCGATATTCTTGCTGAGAAACAACCCGATATCGTTTACCTGCCGTTTTATCTGGACAACCATCCCGACCACAAACAAACCGCCGCCGTCGGGCTGGAAGCTTTAAAACGCCAACCGGGACCGGACGCCTATTTCTACGAAATCTGGTCTGCCATGATCCACAGTCATTTGGTGGATATTGGCGACGCGGTGGAAAAAAAGCGAGAGGCAATCCGGGTGTATCAATCACAAAGCGATATAGAAACTTTTGCGGAACAGGTCATAGGCTTGAACCGCTTCCGCTCGCTGGGGTCGGACAACCTGTTCAAGTTTGCGGAAGCGCTTTTCAAACTTCCTCCCGATCACATTGATGAAATTTTGAAACAAATCCATGGCCGCTAAACTCGCCAGTTTAATTAAAATCCTAACGACGCCGTTTTTTTACAAGGAGGCCTTCCGGTGGGTTCTGTACTATCTCTACGAGCACGTTTTGCCGATGAAGAATTTGAATATCGGCGGCAATCCGGAAATCCACCCCACCGTATCCTTTCGTTTCGAAAAAAATATCCGGCTGGGCGACAACGTGGTCCTGGACATGAATTGTTGTCTCTGGGCTTCGGAAAACTCCCGCATCTCTATTGGAAACGACTCCGGGATTGGACCCGGCACGGTCGTCGTTTCATCCAACCATTCCTTCATGAAAGGCAAGCCGTTCGCCGAACAGCCTTTGTCCGAAAAGGATATTGCAATCGGAAATAACGTCTGGATTGGCGCCAACTCCCTAATCCTAGCCGGAGCTTCAATAGGCGACGGGTCGGTCGTTGGAGCGGGTTGCGTAGTCGCCCGGCCTATTCCGCCCGACTCAATCGTCGTCTCGGAAAATCGTAAATTGACCATCTTGAAAAAAAGATAGCTCCAATAAATTTCTTTCCGAACCCCTACCGAGGTCTTAATTGGCTTCCCAGTTCAAATTTCCGCATCCGGCGTCGTTGGACCTTTCTATTATTGTTGTCAGTTTCAACACGCGAACGATTCTCCTCGACTGCCTGCGAAGCGTCTACGACCAGATGCGAGAAATCTCATTTGAAGTATTCGTTGTCGACAATGCTTCTTCCGACGGCAGCGCCGCCGCTGTTTCGGAGGCATTCCCACAAGTCCACCTCATTCAAAACTCCGTCAACCGCGGCCTGTCCCCGGCCAACAATCAGGCCGTGCACAAATCAAAAGGACGCTACGTCGTTCTTCTGAACAGCGACGCGCTTCTCGTCGAAAACTGTTTTTTGAAACTGGTCCGGTTTCTGGACAGCGCTTTAGAGTTCTCTATCATTACCCCGCAGGTCGTCGACGCCCAGGATAAGCTTTGCTCCATGCGGCTCACAGAGGACACGCCTCAGCACGCGCTGAGAAAAATCCTGGGAATCTACGACGTGGAAGGCGAACACGCTAAAATGGGAATCCTCGAAACCAAAGAGGTCGAAGCCATCGGCGGATCGTGCCTGATGGTCCGTCGCGACCTGTTCGAGGAAATCGGCCTTATGGACGAAGGATTTTTCCTTTACAACGAAGAAGACGATTTCTGTCGCCGCGCCCGCGCTGTCGGACGCAAGGTGTGTTATTTTCCCGAAGCAACCATCAAACACCTGCACGGCAAAAGCACGCATCAACCGGAAATCCGGGAAAAAGTCATACTGGAAACTTACAACAGCAATCGCTACTTTTTCAGCAAATACTATTCGCCATTTTGGAATTTCATTCTCGGCGCGGTTTACAAGGCGACCTTTCTAGCCGGACTAGCGAAATGCCTGGCGCGGCGACTCCTCGGCAAAGCCGCCGGTTCAGCGGACGATTCAGCCTCTCTGAAACTCAAACTACTTTTCAACAAACCGCCGCCCCGTTAAAGAGCTCCACATTTTGTTCCGATAAAAATATAGACTCGTTTTTTCTGGAAGCTATGGATACTCTTGAAATTTCCCTTGCCGCGTCCATCCTCGTATTTTCAGTCCTGACCAGACTGCCTTTTTTAAAATTTCCGCTGGACGACGACTTTTCCATCTACACCTACGTCGCTCGTTTTGCCGGCCGGGGGTTCCGCTGGAAAAAAGACCTCTGGCTGTTGGGAAAACCCGTCTGGACCGAGCTTCTTCTTGCCAGACTTTACGGCTCGCCAGAACAAGGCGTACAGCAAATCCGCCTGCTGTTCGCCGCGTTTCACGCTCTGACTTCGCTCGTCGTTTTCTTCGGCGCCATCACCCTGGGAGCGAGCCCTTGGGCCGCCTGGGGCGGCGGAATGCTCTACGCCTTCTACGGCTCCTCCCCTGATTACACGGCGGGGAATTATTCCCAGGAACAATTCTTTATTCCTTTGATCCTTTCCGGATTTCTCTGTCTGCTCCAGGGATCCCAATACGCCGTCCCGGCGGGATTTCTTTTCGGACTCGCCGTACTGCCCAAGTTCACCACGGGAATTTACGCCGTCGCTTTCGCCCCGCTCGTCGGCTGGTTTCACGGCCTTCCCGCGATGGGATATTTTTCGGCGGCGGCCTCGGCGCCTGTCGTCTTGTCTTTTTTGATTGACTGGAAACTCGGCTACTGGGACGAGGAAGCCCGCAAACAATACAAAACCCGCTGGGCCGTCGGCGTTCGCCTGATCCAGACAAAAAAAACCTATCACGGCTACGCTCGCGAAATCCTGGAGATCGTTGGCAGAACCCTTCCCGTCTGGATCGTCGGACTGCCTTCGCTGATCTTTTCATTCGCGGAAGCGGGCGGCGTTTTGTGGGGAGTCTTCGCCTTTATCACGGTGGGGATGATCGGCGTACAGCGCGGGTTCTCCCGCTACCATTACCAACCCTCCATCGCTTTACTGTGCCTGGCCGGCGGTTGGGGGCTTTCGCAACTCCACTCAATAGACGACTTTGTTACTCTAATCACTCTCTCCGTTTTTTCCGCCTCGGTTTTGGTCAACCTCTACTACATGGCTCCTTTTTTCCTTCGGCCTCTGGACGTTAAAAACCTGGCGCGATGCGAAAAATTCGACCAATACATTTATCTCCCTCACCTCGCCAAAATTCTGCAACGCCGAATGCGTATCAACGGCGAGAGCGACCGGCGGATTTACATCTGGGGCACCTTCACTCAGCTTTATCATTTGACCGGCCATCCCGCCAGCGATCCCTTTCTGCACCATGGCGTCGGCCCCTGGGATTCGCCGGTTTCGGAGCCATATTTCGACGCCGTTGTCGGCGGATTGATCCGCCACAAACCGGTTTATTTAATCAAGGCGTTTCACGATTTAAACGTTGCCGCGCTGGAGGACGCCACAGGGCTGAAATACCAACTGGTAAAATCCGCCCTGCTCCGGTTTCCCGTTTACCGTCTGGTCTCCAGCGAGTCGCGCGCGCCCGATCCATTGGCCCTGCCCTGGCGCGAGAAGGCGCAAATCCTCAATCGGCTGACGCAATTTGAAGAAGCTCCCGGCGTGGAAAAAACCGATTGCGAAGGTAAACCCATCCCCGGAATCAACAAGGTCGATATCAAAGCGGGACGGCTGAAACCCGCGCTCAAGGAGGCGCGCAAGCTTTGCCGACTCAATCCCTACGACGTCCAGGGCCTGTATCAATTGGGCAAACTTTACGACGCACTCGACCGGGCAGACGAGGCGGAAGAAACCTTTAACCGATTGCTGACTCTCAAACCCGGCCATCACGGCGCCCGGCTTTTCCTGGCCAAGCATCGGCTTGAGAAAAACCAATTGGACGAAGCGGAACGTTTAATCCGGGAAGAAATTCGCCGGATGGGAGAAAACGCCTCGACGCATTTTTATCTGGGACGATTGGCGCGCGCAAGGGACAACCATGGCGAGGCCGTCAGGCATTTTGAAAAGACTCGCGCCCTGGCCCCCGATTGGGCCGACGCAGGATACTGGCTGGCGGAGTCGCATGAAGCCCTGGGCGACACGGAATCCGCTCGGGGGGAATATGAAAACATGTACCGGCAGGTCGGCAATCGATTCGACGCGGATTACCTGCGCGCCAAAGCTCAACTGGCTCTGGCTCGTCTGGAAGCGCCTCAAAGACCGGAATCCGAAACATTGACCCTGGCGCTCCGGGAATTTCCCAAAAATGAAATCATCGCCTATGCCCGCGCCTCCGCTCTGGAGCGCGAAGGGAAAACCGGGGAAGCGGAAAAATATTTTCGGGAGGGCGCGGAGCGTTTTAAATTGAAAAATCTGCGGGCGGCCTGTTCGTTTCGGCTAGCCCGCCTGGTTTCCTCGAACGAAAAGAAAACCCTGCTGGAAAGTTGCTTGAAGCTGGACCCCTTGCACGAAGGCGCAAAAAAAATGCTTGAAAACATATGCAGAAGCGGCGACGATCCCCGGCAAGGCTCGTTTTCCCGTCAAGATTCCGCTCAATAATCCGAAAAGATTAATAACGGCTTACCGGCTCCTCTCTTCGACCAAAATATGGAACAATCTGCGGAAATTAAAATCAGCATCGTCGTGCCCAACTGGAACGGGATCAAGTTTATAGGCATGTGCCTGGACTCCATCGCGCTCTCCGACTTCGAAGGATACGAAGTGATCGTCGTGGACAACGGTTCCAGCGACGGCTCGCGCGAACTGGTGGCGGAAAAGTATCCCTGGGTCCGCCACATTCTCCTGCCCGAAAACATGGGCTTTGCCAAAGCCTGCAACGACGGAATTAAAGCGGCGCGAGGGGAATACGTCGTCCTGCTGAACAACGACATTGAAGTGGAAGCGGACTGGCTCCGCGAGCTTCACGAGGGCATGGAGCGCCATCCCGAATGCGGCATGGGCACCTCGTGCATGATGTTCCTCGACGAGCGCGACGTGTTCTACAACACAGGCGACCTCTTCCACGCCTGGTCTTCGGGCGGCGGGCGCGGCCAGGGTGAAAAAGACGTCGGGCAATATGAAAATGAAGAGTACGTCTTCGGCGCCTGCGCCGGGGCGGGCGTTTACCGAAAATCCATGCTGGACGTGATCGGTTTGTTCGACGAGGATTTTTTTATCTTCGCGGAGGACGTCGATCTCAATATGCGCGCGCAGGCGCAGAGTTATAAAACCGTGTACCTGCCACGCGCCAAGGTTTATCATATCGGCACGGCAACAGTGGGTCTCTACAGCGACCGCTACGTTTACCTGTGCAAGCGCAACGACGTTTACGTTTTGATCCGCAATTTTTCGCTTAAAATGTTTTTCAAATATCTGCGGAGCATTTTGCGCCACCAGTTCCAGGACGTCCCTTACTTCACCTATCGCGGCCAGGGCGTCGTCTTGCTGCGAAGTAAGCTC
This sequence comes from Nitrospinaceae bacterium, assembly GCA_029261555.1. Classification (GTDB taxonomy): domain Bacteria; phylum Nitrospinota; class Nitrospinia; order Nitrospinales; family JACRGP01; genus JAJDBB01. The sequence continues at coordinate 52,285 of JAJDBB010000051.1, forward strand.
ACGGTTCTGAAAATGCTGATTCCCATGTTTTTGCGCCGATTCAAAATTCAATCCCTCCGAACCGTCCCGGACTCGGAGATAGAAAAAATAATCATCAAGGACTAAATTTTTTAGCGCGTTCAATTTCCAACTAAACTTTTCCGGGCGCATCCAAACCCGAGACATGGAGTTTTGCGGTCATGCAAATTTCGGATAAAGACAAAGAGTGGGTCGAATCCATAATCATAACGCGACCCTTCTTTTCATTTGATTTTCAACTCCCCATACCGACGGAAAGCGTCCGGCGGGTTTTATACCTGCATACCTTTCCGGAGGAAAAAAGTCTGATGTGCATTAAGCGCCTGAGGCAGTTGTACCCTCAAGCCCAACTCCACGTGGTCGCAAGCGCGGCGCGGCCCTTCTCCAACGGCTCTTTAGACGGCGCCAACCTTGTGCAGTTTCCCGGCGAGCGGCTTCCAGACGAATTTCATAATTCCCCCGAAGGCAAACAGTTAAAAGCGGAAAAATTCGACCTGGCGTTTTACGGATACGACTTCAGCCTGGAAGCCAACCCAATTGAAATCTACACCAAGTACGGCAACGTGCTCGAAAACCTGGTGAACCTCGGCTACGTTGAAAACGCCTATGTGATCGACCGGCGCTTTCTGGTTCGCAAGTTCGCCTGCTACGCCCCCTGGACCGTGCCGGTAACAATCCAGGATACCGAGATACATATTCCCTTCACTCTGATGAGCAAGGACGAGGTGTGCACGCTCTTCGATCTGGCCGGCGCCGACCTGGGAGACGGGGCTATTGTCAATATCGGCCAATTCATGGGCGGGTCCACCATCATTCTGGCCAAGGCCTCCAAGCGCGCCGGGAAAAGCAAAATCCACTCCTTCGATCCCTTGATCTTTGATCCCGTCCCGGATTATTTCAAAAAAAACGAGGTGGACGACTGGATCGAATTTTCCCTGGAGATCTCCGACAGAGCCATCCACGAATGGTCAAAGCGGGAGGATCCAAAAATTCGCCTGCTCTTCGTCGACGGCGACCATGCCTACCAGGGTTGCAAAAATGATATCGCCAACTGGTCGCCGTACCTGATATCCGGCGGCGTGATCGCGGTTCACGATTACGGCACGGCGGGGGCGTTCCCGGACGTCGACCGGGCGGTGTACGATACGATCATCAACAGCGGAGACTACGAGGATTTCAAAAAAGTGGACACGCTGTTTTACGCCCGAAAAAAATAGAGGCGCCAGGCAAGCGCCTGGAGGCAGGTAAGAAAAGAAACTATGTATGAACACAGATGAACCCGGAGATAGCGCGAGGGTTTTCATTTCGCAACGCTGGGTCCAGCGGCACGCGGGCCGGCGTTCGTTATTGGAATTGTTTTCTCCCGGCAATTGTGTTTAAATTTTTGCGAGCAGGACCCAACCCGCCCCGCCCTGTTTAACGGGGGTTCACATCCATCTCGACGCTTATGAAGTCGCCTTCCGATTCTCCAAAAACCTCCGCCGAAATTCTTTCAGCCTTCCGGTTGACGGACGAGAAAAGCGGAGAGCGCTTGTCGCCGCCCTCAGGGTTTGCCTGGTCGCCGAACGGCGAGCTTCTGGTCGCGGACGATTTCAACCATCGCATCCAGGTTTATAATTCCGAAAGCGCGCTGGTTCGTCAGTTTGGCCGCAAGGGAAAAGGCGACGGCGAATTCCAGTATCCCAAGGGGATCGCGGTGGACGGCGAAGGTTCGGTTTATGTGGCGGACAGTTGGAATCACCGGGTGCAAAAGCTGGACGCCCAGGGGAACTTTCTTTTCGCTTTTGGCGGTTACGGCGCGGGTCGCGGTCAGATGAACGAACCCTACGACGTTCTCGTCGAACCCGACGGCGCAATTCTCGTCGTGGAGAGATACAACCATCGCATCCAGTTTTTCCGGTCCGACGGCGCCTCTCTCGGCTGGATCGGAACGCGGGCGCTGGTTCTGGAGGAGAACCTCGCGCAGTTGTACGAAACGCCCGTTCCCGCTCTGCCCTCCCCGGTTTTCGAGTTTCCCACTTCCATTGCGCGCGACTCAAAAAATAATTACCTCGTCGCCGACAGCGGCAACCATCGCCTTGTACGTTTCGATTCCAATTGGACCCAATTGCAAAGCGTTGGACTGCGCGGCGCCGATCCCGGAGAGTTTCAATATCCCCTGAGCGTCGCGGTCGGCCCAAGCGATTTGATCTATGTCGCCGACCTCAACAACGACCGCATCCAGGTCCTCTCCCCCGACGGGCATTTTCTCTACTCGTTGGATCAGGGCGCCGGAGGGGAAGTTTTAAAAATGCCCAACGTACTGCTGATCAATCCGGAAGGAACCCTCTTCGCAAGCCTCACTTTCAACACTGGAATTTTCAAATTTAAAACTTCTTCACACGTTCCGGAAGCTCCCCCTTCCGCCCCGGAGACCAGCCTCCTGGAGCGGCTGGAGACTCAGGCGCAAGAGTTTAAAACCAGCCGCAAGGAAGTTCTCGAAGCGTATAAAAGCTGGGAGGAGGCGTCCTCTGAATTTTATCAGCGCGCTCTGGAAAAAGAGGCGCTCATCCTGGGTCCTGGGGAGGACCCTCGAACGTTCGACAAGGATTATTATCTTCTGGACAAGCAGGATAAAACCGCGTTCAGAAATATTCGCCGCGTTTTCCACGAACACCTTAAAGCGACAGAGCGTTTCGCCGCCCTGTTTTCAAATTCCTATCCCGCCCTGGAAAGCGAAGCCGAACGGACTCAAGCGGGGGCGTTGATCAATAATCTTTTGGAGGATGTTTGCGAACGGATTTTGAACGTGTACTCGCAAAGGGAAGCCAACGAAATGGAGATGCTCCAGGCTTTCGCCCAGTTGCAAAACAATCAGGACCAATGGAGCAAATTCCGCGTCCGGTTTCAGTCTAATCAGCGCACGATGGAAACGTTCAAGCGACTGAGCGCCGAGTTGCGCGTTTGGCTGCAAACCTTGCAAAGCGTTTGCCGACCCCCGGACCCGTGGTTGCGGGAGCTTGCGGAAGACCTGTTCGCAACCCATCCCAAGAAGCGCCCGGCGGTTAAAATTCTTTTGCTGACCCAGGAGGATTGGCGAGACCTCGTCCGCCTGGAGCAGGCCGTCGTCGACCTGTTCGACGCCTGGAGCGGAAATAGCGAAGACGCGCCCATCGAAAAGCGCGCGTTCAATCTGGATGATTTTTCTCCTGTGGCTTTCGACGCGGAAGATTTAAAACCGGAAGATTTGGCCTGGTCCATCAGCGGCCCGGACCTGGAGAAAACGCAAAGCAGTTTGCGCCTGGGGTCGCGGGCGTTTGCTTATGAAGGCAAAGTTGATTCCGCGCAACTGCTTTCTAATTTGGAAAAGATTTTACAAACCCAGTCTACCTACCAAAACAAAGCGGAAGAACTTTTCGCGCAACTCGTTCAATTGCACAAAGACCTCGCCGATCAGGAAACCAAACTCAAGGCCTGCGACCCCCGGGACAAAAAAGCTCCCATCCCCATTCTGAAGAGCATTCAGGTTCAAATGTTTCAAATCAGCCTGTTACGACGGATGATCGCCGTCTTGTATTTTAACGAGTGCAACAACGTCAACCGGCTGGCGGCGGGGAGCGGACTCCTGGCCTGCATGGCGCCTGAAAGCGCCGTCCCCTGGTTCGAGGGTTTGAAAAATTACCGCGCGGAATTGCAATCGGGCGGCGACTCCCTGCGCGAAAATTTCAAAGCGCTCACTATCGAAAATGCCCGGTTGACCGCCAGGCTTTCGGAATCGACGCAAAATATGGACGCGGGGAACCTTGCGGAAATCGCGGCCCAAAAGAAACAAGGCGCCGATCTTGTTTTACGGTGCGAAATCGTGGCCACGCAACTGGACCAAAATCAAAAAATTTTCAGCCGCGTGCAGGCCCTGCTGGAATGGGCCGGGAACGAAGGCGGTCTGGAAACCCTGCGGGGTCAATCCGCTTCGAGATTGAGTCCCGTCTCTATCGTGAAAAAGAACTGGGGGGCGCTGAGCCGACCGTTTTTGCCGCTGGGTCTTGCGCACACTGCGGACGGCGACCTGGTATTAACGGATATCGAAACCCACCAGCTCGCGCGCGTTTCTCCCCACGGCGTCTTCCGGTTCGCGGTCGGCGGGTTTGGCAACGCGCCCGGATTTTTTAGTATGCCCGTTTGCGTCGCTCTGGATTCGCGGGATTGCATTTATGTTGCGGATCAGGACAACCGGCGGGCGCAAAAGTTTTCGTCGGACGGGAAATTTCTATTTCAAATCGGCGCCGACGCCGGAGAGGATATAGGAACCGTGCATTCGGTTACTGTCGACGCGCAAGACCGGCTTTGGATCGCCCAGCCTTCGCTCAACCGGATCGGAGTTTATAATTCCGACGGTTCGCTGAAAAAAATTCTCACCGAGGGCGGAAACGCCTGGAAGGAGCCGATCGCCGTGTGTTGCCTGCCCAATGGGAATTACGTCGTCGCGGATCGTTCCGATTTCGCCTTGAAGCTGTTCGGCCCGGATGAAAAACTGATCGCACAAATTGATCGTACGCAGGCGGCTTGCGGGGACGTCTATTTCATAACGCAATCGCCGGAGCATGGAATTTTCGCTTCGGATTTGTGGGGGCGCAAAATTTTACGTTTCGATCAGGAGTTGAATCTGGAAGCCGTTTACGAACAGGGTGGCCGGCGGGCCGGAGAAATGGGGCGAATGGGCGGACTTTCCGTTTACCAGGACCAACTGGCCGCAAGCGACCTGGACAATCAGCGCGTGCAAACCTTTTCCTTATCCGGCAAGCACGAACCGCAAAAAATGGAACGGCTCTGGCGTCAGGGGTTCACCAGCACCTGAGAACGCGCAACGCCCGGAGACAATCAACCCTCTTCGGATTCGGTTTGCGCGTCTCGTCTTCTTGCCAGCGCGTCTTTTACGCCGAGGAATGAAAACAGAATCGCCCAGCCGACGGCGATCACGATCACGCTCCGGATAAAGTCTCCGTCCAACGCCCCGATCAATACCCAGAATATCGACCCCACCGTCCACAGGATTATAAATATCGCTCTCAATCCGGAGTTTTTTTCCATGGCGCTTTTCAAGAGTCCTTGTAGCCGCGAATCCAGTTGACGAAAAAAGGCGAGGCCATGCCGGCGGCGATGATGATCCAGGGATAGGGATTTTTGGAGAATACCAGGGTCCAGGTTTCCGTTCCGAAAATGTTTTTGGTCCACTTAATCACAATCAGGGGGCCAAACAGTTGCCAGCAAGCCAACATCAACCCCAGGCCGAAAAACAGGCTGGGAATGACGGTGACCGCCAAAATAAACGCGCGGGTTTGTTTCTTTTTTAGCTGAGTCTGGGTTTCCAGGGCGGCGGTCAGGCGGGCAATTTTAACTTCCGCGGACTCCGGTTCAGTTTCGGCGGAACTTTCAGGCGTCTCTTCCAGCGGCGCGGCGGGCGGCTCCACGGGGTCCGGATTTTTTTCCCTCTCCAATGCCCGTTCCACCTTGCTGTACACGGCCCCGCACTTTGGACACTCCGTCTCGGGCGCCAACTCCCGGGCCGCTCGTTCGTGACCGCATTTCAAACACACCTTGCCCATGGCTCATCTCTGGCGTTTTCAGGACTAAAAAGGGCCTTGCCTCCCGCGTTATTGCAAGAAGAGGGTCTCCAATTTAGGCAATGTTCTGGTTTTTTCCAATTCCTCCGCCTGGTCCGCGTCCACCGCGTTGAGCGTCAAATCCAGAAACTCCAGATTGACCAGGGTTTTGGATTGCAGAATGGCCCGTACGCCTTCCGGTCCGATCTTGTTGTTAAACAAATCCAGCCTGCGAAGGTTGGCGGCGTTTGGGGATTCGGCCAGCGCCTTGGCGGCTTTGTCGGACATAGCATTGTCGCTTAAATCCAAGTGCTCGACGCTCTTTAAATTGTCCGACTCCAAAAGAACAATGATTCCGTCGTTGCCCAGTTGGTTTTTCATGAGGTTGAGAGATTTCAATTTTTTGAGGCTCTTGGAGTTTGCCAGGTACCGGGCGCCTTGAGGGGTGATTTGATTGTCCCAAAGCGACAGCGCCTCTACATTTTGAAAAGTTTCCGAATCGGCCAGTATCTGGACGCCTTCGTCTCCCAGCTTGTTGCCTTTGAGGGCCATGGTGACAACGTTTTTCAACGGCGAATGCCCGGTCATGAACCGGATTCCCTCCAGTCCCACTTGGGAACCGTTGAGGTTAATGCCCGCGCCGTCTTCGCTGGTGCGTTCCTTGATATGGGCCGGAATGTCCTTGGGCGGGCCTTTGCGCCTGCCATATCCGTGACCGTG
>JAJDBB010000052.1 GCA_029261555.1 Nitrospinaceae bacterium
TTTTCTGATTGATAATGCGCTTCGCTGATTATAAACCATTCTTTTCCCGGTTAGCGCTGGTTTTTGCCGGGTTGGGATTGCTGGGCATTCTGGAGGTCGGGCTTTGGGTTGTGGGATTTGGCGACGCATTTGATTTGGTGATTGATGAACCCGGCCAAAAAAGTCCCGCAAAAAAATCCCTCAACAGTCAGTACATTGCCTTGCATTACTTTCGCCATTTACCCGTCAAACTTGAGACTTTGTTTAAGGACAAGCCCTGGTTTGAGGATACGGCGTTTCTCAAAGAAAAAAGTCCGGATACAATAAGAGTTTTTTGTGTCGGAGCCTCCACCACCCGCGGTTTTCCTTTCACGAATCGTAGAATCAGTTATTCCGGATTTTTGCGGGAGATTCTATCCGATTTGATTCCAAATAAAAATATAGAAGTGATCAACGCCGGTTACGACGCCTTGAGCAGTTATGGGGTTTTGGACGTCTTCAAAAAAATTAGCGACCAGCAAGCGGATTTGATTTTCGTCTATACGGGGCACAATGAGTTCATTGGGCATTTTGGAGTCAACTCACAAGTTAATTATGGCAATAATCATTATATCAACCGGCTTTTGACAGGGTTGTTTGGCTCGCGTTTATTTTTGGCGGCGGAGCTGGGCATGCTGAAAATTAAATCCAACGACAGGGGAGGGCCGGCCAGAGACGGACGGGTAAACATGTTTAAGGCGATGCTGAGTCAAAAAAGGATGCATTGGAAGGAAACCGACCATCTGGAAACGGCAAGGAAATTTGAAAATAACCTGAACGCCTTGTCCCAACTGGCTCGTCAAAAAAGCATCCCTGTCCTGCTATCCACGTTGGCTTCAAATACCCGCGATTTTTCTCCTCTTCAGTCCGAGTTCTCATCCAATACGACGCAGAAGGAGAAAGCGAAATCATCAAAGGTTTTTGAAACGGGCAGAAAGTTTTTTGAAATAGGCGACTATGAAAAGGCCGCAGAAGAATTCAACGTCGCCATTTTGACGGCTCCCAATTACGCCCAATATTATTTTTGGCTTGGCAAAGCCTACGTCAAATCGGGGAAACTTAAACAGGCAAGACGCGCCTACAAATATGCCAGGGAAATGGATAAGATCCATTTGCGCGCCTGCCTTTTGTTCAATCAAATCATAACGTCGGTGGGGAATAAAAATAATATTCCAGTTTTGGTCATGGAAAAGGAATTTGAAAAAGTCGGCGAGGACGGTCTTGTGGGGAATGAATTTTTTCTGGAACACGTTCATCCCAACATCAACGGACATTTGTTGATGGCCCATGCCATTGCGAAAAAAATTCAGAAAGAAAGCATTTTGGGCGCTACGAAACACTGGCAGTGGAAGCGAATGAAATCAGCCGGCGAATATGTTCGCGACGTCGGCTACAACCAGGAACAATTTATTAACAGCCGCTACACCGTGGGTCGAATGTTGCTGGATTTTCCTTTTTATAAATGCGAACAGGGCGTGGAAAATTTGAAGGCCGCGAGCAAATTGAAATTTGAAGAGGAACTGGTGGGTCGATGCCGACAAACTGTGGCGTCCCGACAATGAATGGTCCCGTTTTGAGGCGGTCGTGATAAAATATAATTTAAAAACCACCGTTAAGCGTTGAGGAGGAGAGCGTTGTGAATGAGATTGTTACCATAATTTCTGTGTTGGCCGCTGTTTGGGTCCTTGTGATGATGATTAAATACGCCAAATTCATAAATCAATTCCCCGGAATTGTTGATGAAGAGCTTAAAAAGAAAAAGGAAGCGCAGGACGCGGAAGCGGTTAAAAATAATGAAGACGGGACTTGAAAAATCTACCTCAGTTGACAAATTCTTTAAGCAGTATATCGACCTGTTTCTTTTCGGCAATTCCGCTGGTAGGTTATTGGCCGATTCCCTGTATCAATCGGGCGTCGGTTTAACGCCTGTGTTGGACCATTGTACGATTCGCACCCATGACGTGGAAAGGATTGGCAGGGTGGTTCAAAAATTTGGCTTCGAATACGATCGTTCCATAGGCGTTTTGAATTTCGACAGTTGGTGGGCCAAAGTGTTCAGGAAACCGGGATACCCGGCGTTATTCATCGACCAGGCGTTTGATGGGGAACGAGGGGAAGCCAGCCTCATTCCGGGTTGGGTTGACGAACATGGCGACGAATGCTTTCACCACATCGCGGTATTGGTTGAGGATATAGAAGGGGCCGTTGACGCCCTAAAGTCCCGAAACCTGGAATTTCCCTCCAAAATCATCGGCGCACCGGGAACAGACCTGCGCCAGATTTTTACCCGGCCTGAAATCGTAAACGGAAAAGCTTTTACCGTGCTGGAACTGATTGAGCGCCACAACGGCTATCAAGGGTTCTTGCCTCCACAAGCGGACGGCTTGATGGAATCCTCGCGCCTGCCGTAATCCTTGTCTTCAAAAATGATTCGCAAGACCGACCCCCAAGAGATTGCCCCTTACCTTAAAGACGCTTCCAATTTTTTGGGAGGCGCCGCCGATGAAGTTCTTGTTCCGGAATCCGCGGAGGAATTGGAAGACTTTTTGAAAGCCAACAGCGGTCCGATAACGGTGGCCGGAGCGGGAACCGGATTGACCGCCTCGCGCATTCCAAACGGCGGAAAGATCATTTCCCTGGAGCGGTTCAAAAAAATTAGCGCCTTGCAAAACGATTCCATCGCAGTGGAACCGGCAGCTTCTTTAAAAGACCTTCAAGACCATCTTCAATCAACTCCCTTTTTTTATCCTCCCAATCCCACTGAAACGCTGGCATCCATTGGCGGAACGATTGCCACCAACGCTTCCGGCTCCAGAAGTTTTTTTTATGGCGTCACACGCGACTTTGTGTTGGAGCTGGAGGGGTTTTTGGTCGATGGCAGAGCGTTTCGACTGAATCGCGATCAAAAGGTCGATCAACCGCTGGCTCTGGCCGACGGTTCGCAAATCAGTTTCCCCAACGTTGCCTACGCCAGTCCTCTTTGTAAAAACGCCGCTGGATTTTATGTCCAACCGGGAATGAGTTGGTTGGATCTTTTTGTTGGTTCCGATGGGACTCTGGGGATTATCACCCGGGCGCGTTTGAAACTGCTGCCTCGGCCTGATCGTTTTTTGAGCGGAATTTTATTTTTTGAAGAGAAGAAAAATTGCTGGAATCTCGTCCAGGATTTGCGCGCCCGTCGCGAAACCGAACTGGTTCCTTGTTCGCTGGAATACTTTGACCGCCGCGCTTTGGAGCGTTTGCGAGTTAAGTTCCGGCAATTACCGGAGGAGGCGAGCGCCGCTTTATTTTTTGAGCAAGAGGTTGTCCATTCCGACGATTACGATTCTCTGTTTGAGCGCTGGTATGAATATCTTCAGGGTCGCGACTCCCTTATTGAGGAGTCCTGGTTTGCGGAAAATGAAAAGGATCTCCAAAAATTTCACGATTTCAGGCACGAACTTCCCGTCATAATCAACGAGGAGAACAACCGCCTGGGAAGAGTTAAGATCGGGACGGACATGGCGGCGCCCAACGAGCATTTTCTGGATATGATGAAATTTTACGAGCGTGAACTCAAAGCCGCCAAAATTGATTGCGTTTCGTTTGGCCATATCGGCGACAACCATCTCCATATTAATCTCCTGCCGGTAAACAGCGAATTGCCCAGAGCCAAGGAAGTTTATCAAAAACTTGTGAGCCGTATTTTAAGCTGGGGTGGAACCGTTTCTGCCGAGCACGGAATAGGAAAACTGAAAAAGGAATATTTTCGGCAAATGGTCGGGGAGGAGGCTTTAAGCGACTTGAGGAAAATTAAAGAAGCCCTGGATCCAAATTGGATGTTGGGACGCGGCAATATTTTCGACCCTTAAGCTCGGTTGGCCCGGAGAGGGGCCTGTGTCGAGGGAAAAACGTTGACACTTCAAATTGATGCAGATAGAATTTTTACTTTAATTTTTTCCAAAACGGGATTCGCAATGACCGTTAATTTGGATTCTTTAAAAATACTGGTTCTCAATTATTCCTACGAGCCGCTCCAGTTTTGTAGCGCCAAGCGGGCCATCGTTATGGTGCTAACTGGTCGCGCGGAGAGTCTGGAGTTGGACGGCTGTTTTATCAGAAGCCCCTCCACCACCTTTCGTCTTCCAACGGTGATTCGTACCCTCAAAATGGTAAGGCGCAGGCGTCGCAAAGGGATATCGTTCAGTAAAAAAAATATTCTGCGCCGGGACAATTATACCTGCCAGTACTGCGGCGACAATTCGCGCATGATGACGGTCGATCATATCCTGCCGAAATCACGGGGAGGCAAGACCAATTGGGTTAACGTGGTGGTGGCCTGTAAACCCTGCAACCTAAAAAAAGGCGACCGGCGCTTGCAAGAAATCGACATGAGTCTGGTCCGGAAACCTTTTAAACCCGACTACGAATTATATCCTTTCCAGATTTCCGCGGGTTCCCCTTCGCACGTCGAAGCCTGGAAAAAATATCTTCCCAAAAAACTTTTTCTCGCCGGCGCCTTGAATTAATCTGGGCGACCGACCGGGGCGACCGGATATCCTAAATTATGGACGTCGACGAACCTAAATCGTTAAGCCAGATTGTTCAAGAGGAGAACTTTCTTCCGCTCGCCCAGGAGGCTTGCGAGTCCTTCTTTCATACCTTCAACCATTTTTTGCGTCGTCTGGATAAAAAAAAGCCCATTACCAGAAAGTATTATTCCAGCCTTGTTCAGAACGCCCATGACTTTGAAAGTTTTTTGGACGAACACGGCGCCCGCGAAAATAAAACCTGGTACGCGTTCACTGAGTTTATCGCTTCCATTAGAAACCTCTCGCTTTCCGCATTTTATCTAAAACACCTTCTCGATAGATACCCATTCTATAACTTGGGGGAAACTGCGGATTTTGAGAAGGAATTTTTTTCCGACTCTAGGGACGCGTTGGATTTTTTGAACAAGTCAATTATCAATCTGTTCGAAGAGGCCGCGCGCGTTGGAATAGAAAAGGGGCTAGCTGTTTTATCCGATAAGTATTCTTCAGACGTCTTTCCAGAAATGGAAACCCACCAGCGATTGCCCAAAAACATTGAAGAAGACCAGGTTAAAGACGAATCCGAGCGTGTCGTCGATATTTGCCAAAAATACCGCAAACTATCTGCCATGATGTCGCAGAATAAAATTGAGAGGAGCCAGGATTGGGAGGCGCTTAGAAATCTGGTTCCCGCCAAGGTCGACGAAAAAAGAGCACGCTTGTATCAAAATATGGTTCACAGCGTTCAATCCGATTACGACACCTATGTTAAAAATACCGGACTGGAACAAAAGTATCCCTGCCTGCATAATTTGCGCGGTTATATCTCCGTGCCCCTGCATCTACTGGAACTCGTTTTATGGCTGACGCATTTTTATGAGAGGCACGAAGACGAGATAAGAACGGGAGAATGCAAACGTAAGATTGCCCGATTGGTGGATAAAAAAGAAATCCTGAACATGATTATAAATTTCGGATTCCATTACGCTTTACAATTCATCCATTGCGGCGAAAAAATCAGCGAGGAATGTCTGAAGAGCCTGGTCAAAACCGTGCGTTACGAACTGGCCGTTCCGGATCCTCTGGGATTCCACGCCCGTCCCAGCACTTACATTTCATTGATCGTAAGGCAACACGATGGAGAAGCGTCTATGCTGGTGGACGGCGAAAGATTCAACGCCAAATCGGTTATGAGTTTGTTGCAGGCCGGAGGCGCCGTTGCGGACAAGGGTTATCAGACGGTTGCGTTTGAAGGAGATAAAATAGTTCTCGACGATTTAAAAATTCTGGCAAAACACAATTATTGCGAAGACAAAAATATTCCCCGCGAATTGTCCTACCTCAGAAACCCGGATAATTCCTCCGGATAAAAATTATGCCTCAGAAACCGGACGAAGAAATTTTCGACGTGGTGGATGAAAAGGACCGAGTGGTCGGCAGAGCCGCGCGGCGCGAAGTTCACCAAAACTCATGGTTCCATCGTTCGGTTCACATCTTCGTCTTCAATGCAAAAAACGAATTATTTCTCCAAAAACGTTCCGAGGCAAAAGACGAAAATCCCGGCTTGTGGGACAGTTCCGTTTCTGGACATGTAGACTCCGGAGAGGATTATGTAACTTGCGCTCATAGGGAAATGCGAGAGGAGTTGGGGATCGCCGGCGACTTGAAGTTTTTATTCAAACTGGGCGCGGGACCGGAAACTCTTATGGAGCATGTTTCCGTTTTCACCTGCCGCACGGACAAAACCCCGGTTTGCCATCCTGATGAAATCAGCGAAGGGCGCTTCTGGACAATTGAGGAAATCCATAAAACCAAAAACGGCAATCCCGGTTTGTTTACCTCGTCGTTCAGAATTATTTTGAGCGGTTTTTTAGAGAAAAACATGATTTAGTTCCAAAAAAGCTGGATATTTGTCCGCTAGACGCCGATATTAAGGTATATGCCCAAGGAGTTCATGAGCCATGTTGATATCGGAAATTGAAAGGAATGATAAGAATCGGAGTGTTGCAAAATCCTCCCTGCAGGCGCCGGGTTCCCCCTCTCCATCAGTTCCGGTGCATCAAAATGAGGAGCATTCGTTTAAAGAGGCTCATTCCAATAAGGCAAAAGCCATAGTCCTTAGCGTGGGAAACCGTCGCCGTCATAGCCGCCGCAATCCCGTCCCTTTGCCGTCCAGTAGAAGCGCCTCAAGAAGAGAGGGTGAAAGAAGAAAACCGGGTCCGCCTTTAGAGGGGAAGAATTTTGCGGTCATCGCGTTTGACAAAAATGATAAATCATTAGAAGCGCTGAAGGCCGGAGACGTCGTTTATTTAAATTTCGACGCAAAAAAGGAAGATTCTCCCGCTTCAAATAAACCGGCCTCGGGGTTCCTTCAAAAGCCCGCCTCAGAAAATGCTCCGGATAGCCAGCCCGATTACATCGTCGAATTGAGCGGTAAACCCTCCAAAGATTCCTGAGTTCTTCCTGGAAACCTATTTCCGCCGTTTGTAGTTTCTTTTTACTGTCTCCAAAATCTTGCCTGCCGGCGAAGGCGCCTGAGCCAGTGGTTTGATTTGTAAACTCAATATCTCCCGTCGCGTTCACCGTATACAAAATGCTAATACTTCCAGGCTCTTGCCTGGGGTGATATACTGGCCTTCATTTTTTAATAAATATTTCCAGGTTTGTTGATGACAACATTCGACGTTATTGCCATTATTTTGATAAGCATCAGCGCGATTTATTCTTTTTTTCGCGGCATGGTCAAGGAGGTTTTTGCCCTACTATTCTTTATTGTTGGTTACATTGTAGCCGTCAAGTTCAGTCCGCTTGGAACCGAGCTGATGAGCAAGGTTCTCAGCAACTCCACGGCGGCAAAGGCGATGGGTTACGTCATAATGTTTCTTGCGGGAGGCGTCGCCGTTTCACTGGTAGGCATGATAGTGAAGAAAATGGTGCGGTCGGCAGATGCGCTTTCCGCGATTGATCGCATATTGGGCGCGGGAATGGGCGTCCTGAAAGCGGCTTTTTTGATCATCGTATTTTTGGGTCCCTTGGAACTTTTTCCCGATCTACACCAAAAAGTAGTTAAAGACTCTGTGGTTGCACCGCCGCTTGAAGAAATTTCCGCCGCCATGCGGAGCGGGATGGGGTCGCCGAAACAACTCATGAAGAAATTACCGAAAATTTCCATGGACGGAATCGGCGAAAAAATTAAAGACCTTAAGAACCTGAAAGATCTGGCGGGGAAAATCGATCTCTCCAAAGAAGGGGATCCAAAACCCAAGGCTCCTCCTGTGGAAGAATATTCCAGCGAAGACAAAAAGCAGCTAGAAAAAATCTTTGAATCGATTCAGGAAAAATAAAATTCAGAAAAACGTACCCCATGAATTTAAAAATAAATTTTAACGGCGCGATTCAGGACTACGCCGAAATATCGGTGTTGGATCACGGTTTTCTGTTTGGAGACAGCGTGTACGAAGTCGTGGCCACGCATGGGAACAAGCCTTGTTTTCTGGAACAACACCTTGAACGCTTGAGAAATTCTGCCGTCGGGATTTCGCTGGAAATTCCTTATGATGACGAATGGTTTGTCGAACAGATTGACCGTACCGTTCAATTGGCAAATTTTGATGAAAGTTATATAAGGATCATCGTCACTCGCGGGGTGGGGGAGATCGATATTGATCCCAGTTCCTGCGACCGACCTAATATCATTATCATCACGGCTCCCGCAAAAGTATATTCCGGCCAATATTACGAAAATGGAATCGACCTGGCGCTCGTTTCGGTAAAAAGAAACGCGAGAGAAGCCCTTAATCCCGGCATTAAAACCGGCAATTACCTGAATAATATTTTGGCGAAAATGGAAGCTACCCGCCAGGGAGCGCAGGACGCCCTGATGCTCAACGCCCAAGGGAATCTGACCGAGGGCACCACCAGCAACTTTTTCTTTGTAAACGGAGGAAAACTGTTCACGCCGTCGCTGGACTGCGGAATACTATCCGGAATCACCCGCGAAATGGCCATTCAACTGGCGTTGGAAAACGGCGTTCCGCTGGAGGAAGGGCATTGGCCTCCGGAGGAATTGTCGCAGGCCGAGGAAGCTTTTGTGACTGGAACGGTAAAAAAGATCATGCCAGCGACCCGGTTGGACGGTAAACCCATCGGCAATGGGAAGCCGGGACCCATTACCCTCCGGTTCATGCGCTTGTACGACCGGCTATTGGATGAAAAATATGGGGTTCCAGCGGCGCCAGGCCAGTCCCAATGAGGCCATGAGATGCCGGCTTTGATGGTGGGGCTTACCGGGAGCATGGGTTCGGGGAAAACCTCGGCGGGAAAGATTTTTCAGGAACTGGGAGCCGAGGTGTTGGAAGCCGACAAGGTTTGCCGGGATCTGGTTTTACCCAATCTGCCTGCTTGGAATGAAATCGTCCAAAGCTTTGGCGAAGAAATTCTCAATCCCGATCAAACCCTGAACCGGGAAAAATTGGGAGCGGCGGTTTTTGTCGACGATCAGAAAAAGGCGCGGCTGGAGAGCATTCTACATCCCAAAGTTTTTGAGGAAGAAAAAAAGCGTTTTGAAATTTTAAAAACCGGGAACCCGAAGGTTATTTTGATCGTCGACGCGCCGTTGCTCATGGAATCCGGAAATCATGAGAATATGGACAAGGTGATCGTTGTCGCCGCCGACGAAAAGACCCAGATAGAACGGTTGGCGGGGAAAAGCCGCTGGACCCACGACGAAGTGGCACGGCGCATCGCCCAGCAAATGCCCCTCAAGGAAAAGATCAAAAAAGCCGACTATATTATTAACAACGATAGCTCGGTGGACCGTTTGCGTTTTCAGGTGAATGAAGTTTTCCAAGAACTCGAATCCATGGCCAAAGGGCCGTAAATAAAATGGCTGAGGAAAAAGACCTTAACGCAGATCTGGAAGACGACGAGTTCACGGACGCGGAGGAACTCGAAAAGTTACTCGAAGGCGACCTCGACGATATCGAGGAAGATGTTGAGGAAACAAAGGGAGTTAAAGGTTTTGTTTCCGGCCTTTCCCTCAAGGCCAAAGCGTTGGTGGTTACCGGCGTTCTGTTTGTTCTTTTGGCTGCGGGCGGCGGCGCTTATTATTTTCTGATAATCAAAGGCGGGCAAACTTCTCCGGAAATTGACGAGCTGGTGGAAGAAGCGCCGGAAGATAGCGAGATAAAGGATGAGAAAAGCGGGGACGAGTTAAAAGAACATACTTTTAAATTAAAACCCTTTTTGTTGCCCGTTCGCAATGAGGGCGAGGAAACGGGGCGATTTGTTTCCATCGCGCCAAACCTTCAATTGAGCAATAAAAAACTGAGTGGGGAAATCGCCAAAAATTTGCATTTTATCCGTAAAAATATTTACACCTTGTTGCTGAGGAAAACACCGGATTTTTATGAAAACGACCGTTTTAGAATGGAAGAGCGATTGAAGCGGGAAATTATCGCCTCCACCAACGCCCTGCTTTTTAGCGGCACGGGAACCATTACGGACGTATATTTTACCGAGTTTGTGGTGAAGTGATTTATTGCTGGCAATTTTCAGGGTGGGGAGTATTTTATTCTTACCAGTAGTTGAAAAATCTGGAGGTCTCCAATGCCGACAATTCAACCGGTCAATACCCAACAGGTTCTGCAAATGGGTACGGCCGTGGAAAAGATTCAGCAAACCGCCCAGCAATTGCCCGCCACCACCGCCCAGCAATTGACCGAGGAGCAATTCGCGCTTGATGAAATGAAACGCGAGGAAGTCCTGGATTCAGAGGAAACCAATGCCTCCGAAGAATCCGATCCGGAAGGAAAAAACCGGCAGGGCCGCCTGCGTCGCAAAACGAAGCGTAAATCAAACCCGGATACCGACACAGCTTTATCCGCGTCGGAAACTCTAGCCGAGACCGATCAAGGCAAACAAATCGACTTGTTGGCTTGAGAATCAGAGGCGTCTCTTAAAAGCGCTTCTGGCCGCGAGCCGCCCTTATTCATAAGGGCGAGCGAGTTGCCTCGGGACAATTCGCCGAATTATTAAGAGGTCCGTTTTGAATTTCCCCTGGAGGTTTGGTTGCAGGTGATCAATTCGTCCATCAATCTCCTGAGTATTTTGAATGCCCGGGGTGAGATCGCTCAAAACCCGAACTTGTCCTCGCTTCTTAAGCTGGGTCAGGTTCTGGACGGTCTGGTTTTACAGGCTCTTCCCAAGGGCAAGGCCCTGGTGGATTTCGAGGGCGCTAAAATACTCGTTCAACATGAAGGCCAGTTAAAAGAAGGACAGAAACTCAAGGCTCAAGTTGAGAGGCTGTCTCCCAACCCGGTTTTAAAACTTACCGACCTTCCGATAAACGTAAGGACGGCTCCAAAAGCGGGAACGACAAATACTGTTGCTCAGCCCCCCGGCAATAAAACGGCTATCAACCCTTCTCCCGCTAGCGGGAAACAGGTTTCCCCACAAAATTTGGAAAATTTGAATCCGGCGCTGCGCACGGCTGGGAAAAGCGCCTCCGATTTACCTCTCACAAAAAATTCCGCCTCTCCAGCTCGGATAACGGTTTCCCAAGGAACAACCCAAACGGACCGAGCAGTTATCTCCGGACAAATAAATTTGAAACGGGACGTGATAACAAACGGCCAGTTAAAATCGCTTGATCTGCGAGAGGGACAAGAGGCTGGCGGTAAGATCGTCAAATTTCAAACAGAGGGAAGGGCGATTGTTAAATTGGAGGCGGGAAGGGTTGTCGTTAAACTTCCCAACCCAATTTCGGAATACAAAGCGGGCGATCCGGTAACGCTGAAAGCCGTGAAAGTAACCGGTGGGTATAAATTTGAGAGCCGATTGACCGCTTCCAACGCTCCGACATTGTTAACTGAAAACCTAAAACCCTATGTGCCCGCCAAACAAACCTTTGGGGAAATGGCGGGGAAACTGCGCGAGACGGCGCAACAAGATTTTGGCGTTAATAATTCAGGCGCAAAAAACGCGGCGCTTATTAAACCCGAACTGATCAACGAGATGCAGAAAACCCTGGACGTTCTACTGGGGAAAAACAAAGACGAGACGATCAATGCGAAGACCATTCAAAAGCGCGTTGATTTGTCGGGAATAAATTATGAGGCGAAAGTCCGCAACGTTGTCAAGAATGCTGAAACGCCGCCTTCAAATTCCAGCAAGCGGATTTTGGGCGGGGATTTGAAAGGACAGTTAATCCAGTTAACCCGGCATTTGAAAGAGGGGGGCGGACCCATCAATCTATCCCCCGGCGCTCCTCCGGAAAACCCAGCGCAGGGGTTTGTCCGTCAGGCTCTGTCGGCTATCGAAAATATTGAATTGACCCAGTTGTCCAATCATCTTTCCCGACAGGAAAACCAGCCCGTTTTATTGCAGATTCCCGGCGTCCCCTTTGCCGAAGACAAAACCTTGAAACTTTATTTCAAACCAGAGGAGGGGGGCAAGGGGGCCAGCGGCGAAAAAAAGGAAGGCGAATACTCCCTGGTCTTTCTTTTGGATTTCACCGCTCTTGGCTCTTTGCGGATGGACGCTAAAATCAGTCAGAACAAATTGGCCGTTAATATTTCAGCCGAAAACCGGGAGAGCGCGGCTTTCATCAACAAGCATTTACCTCTTTTGAAAACCAAGTTGGAAGAGTTGGGTTATGAAGTGGACGCTACCTGTTGCGAACAAAAAAAGGAGGCGATGGAAATTGAGGATCCGCTCGCCCGGTTGATGATAGACAATCATACCTCCCTGGTGGATATCAAGACATGAGCAAGCAAACTGAATCCAACAAAAAGCGGGCGGTTTCTTTAAAGTACAACTCCTTTAAGGATCGGGCGCCCAAGGTGACCGCCAAAGGGGAGGGGTGGCAGGCGGATAAAATCATCGCAATGGCGCTGGAGCATAATATACCAATCAAAGAGGATCCGGATTTGGTTCAGGTTTTGTCCCAGGTGGATATAAACGACGAGGTCCCGGCCTCTGTGTATACTCTGGTGGCGGAGCTTTTGGCTTTCGTTTATCAAATCAACCAGAAATATCCCTCCCCAAAGTCCCCGAAGCGTTAAATAATTGATTTATTTGGACTATTTCCATTCAAAACCGGGTTTAAGCTTGACTCTGCCACCCCTGTTTGGTATCGTTTTCAAAAACAAGATGTTAGCGAATTTTTAGTCGCTACACTTAAAAGCGATGCGCTTGGCGCCGGGGAATTTATGCTTTGCCCGGCCAACTCAATTCACCCTCGAACATCGGATTGAATTCAATGCTGGATGGACAAAAGTCTTTGCGCACAGCCCGCCCGATTATTTGCCTTGTCATTTCCCTGCTATTTTTTGGGCTAACCTTTTCTGGCGCCCAGGCCAATCTGGCCCCCACGAAAAAAAATTACAAAAAATACTCCTTTGACGTTCCCCGCGGGTTAAAAACCCAAGTCGATTTTTGGAAAAATATTTACTCCAAATACACAACGAAACAGGCCGTAATTCATGACATGACCGACTTGAGTGTTGTTTATGAGGTGGTCGACCTTGATCCCAAAAATTCGTACTCCAAAAACGAACGTATCCTTAAAAAAATTAAGGCCAAGTATAAATCCGTTCTGAAAAGGTTGGGCAGGAAAAAAGGGGCTGGTAAATTGACGCCTATCGAAAAAAGAATAACCCGTATGGTAAAAGGGAAATATTATACCGCCTCTAGGAATATCCGCTCTCAAATCGGACAAAAAGACAGGTTCCGCGCGGGTTTGGTCCGGTCGGGAAGGTACATGGACGAAATCCAGAGGATCTTCAGGCAATACGGGTTGCCTCAAGAGCTAACAATTCTTCCGCATGTTGAGTCCTCGTTTCAATTGAACGCTTACTCCAGCGCGGGCGCCAGCGGTATCTGGCAATTCACTCGGGGAACGGGCCGATTGTTTATGAAAGTAGGCTACGAGGTGGACGAAAGAAGCGATCCCATTCTTTCCACCTACGGCGCCGCGAAATTATTGGCTCATAATTTTAAGGCCCTGCACAGTTGGCCTCTGGCCCTTACCGCCTACAATCACGGGTTGAACGGTATGAAAAGGGCCAAACGTTTGTACGGCGACAATATCGTGCGCATCGTCCGGTTTTTTCGAAAACGGTCTTTCGGGTTCGCCTCCAAGAATTTTTATGCGGAATTTCTCGCGGCTCTGGACGTTGTCCGGAATCAGAACAAATATTTTCCGGGTTTAACGTTCGACAAACCCCAGCCTTTTGTGTCCGTAGAGTTTAAGGATTACGTCCACATCAATACCGCAAAAAAATATTTTAAAATGACCCGCGACGAAATAGCCGCGTACAATCCCGCGTTGCGTTCTCCCGTTCTTAACGGAAGCAAAAGGATACCGCCCGGCTTTGTGTTCAAGGCGCCTTCCGAGAAATTCTCCAATCTGGCGTACAATTACAAAAGAATTCCTAAAACCCAGAGGCATTCGGGGCAGGTACGATCGAAATGGTACACCATTCGGCGCGGCGACACTTTGTCGGGGATCGCCATGCGATTCCGCACTTCCGTCTCTAAACTAAAGATGGTAAATGGTATCGGTCGCCATAACCGGATTTATAAGGGACAGGTCTTGCGCCTTCCAGACTGGGGAAATAAAGGTTACGTCCCTCCACCTTCCAAAATAAGGACGGCTGAATTGCGCACAAAGGACGTGGTTTATAACGTGCGCAAATACGACAACCTATCGCGCATCGCTCAAAAATTTGGCACCACGCCAGCCACTCTTGCAATGGCAAACCGTATTACCGATCCCAACACGCTTCACCCAGGGCAAAGCCTGACGATACCTAAATCCATCGTAGTGGCTCAGGCGGTTAAAGTGTCGGTTGCCCCCGCAAAGGTTACCGCAGAGAAACGCCGCCTGGTTATCAAAAAGCATGAGGTTCCAAAGCCCAAAATAAAAAAGGAAGTTAAACCGGAGCCAGTTAGAACGGCGGCGGCAGTTTTTAGGAATAAGATCAATACGAACCGACCAGGCTTTTCACCGGTTTCCTTTGCCGACGGGAAAAGCGATGAAAGGCAAATCGGAATCATCCAAGTGGATTTCGATGAAACCCTGAGTCACTATGCAGAGTGGGCCGGATTGAGCGTAAAGGAGTTGCGCCGGGTAAATAATTTACCGGGTAAAAAGAAAATTCATCTTAATCAAAAAATCAAAGTCGCCTTGACCGGCAGGCGGGCGAGTTATTTCACTCGTAAAAGGCAGGAGTTTCACCGGGCGGTTCAGGAAGATTTTTTTAACAACTACGTTGTCAACAAAACCCTGGTTCGAAACGTCGTCAAAGGCGAAACGCTTTGGGAAATTTGCAACGAAAAGTATTTCATTCCATTTTGGCTGTTGAGTAATTACAATCCTGAAACAGACGTGAGTTCCCTGCGCACCGGCGATTCAATCGTTATTCCAATTATTTCCAGCTCTTAATCCACCGACGTTTAGCGCGCCTTCACACCCCTCAAGCGCGGTTTGAGAACTCCATCAAAGCGACGTCCATAGCCTCCAGGTGGGCGCCCACTCTGGCCTCCATGGGGAAACTTGTGGGAGTTTCCAGAGTAAAGCAAACTCGTGTATTTCGTGAAAATGAATACAGAGCCATGGGCCACCAATCCATTTCTTCCGGATCGGATAGACGGTAAAGCGCGCCCTTATCAGCCTCCAGGCCGTCTATTTCGGAGTCCATGTTAATGGGCAAGACCGTCGCCGCCCTGTTTAAAATTTTTCGGCCTAAATCGCTTACTGTTCTGGACCCCTCCTTTTGATAAAGATAATAACCTGGACTGTCCACGTCTTCGTGCAATTCCAGGGTCAGATCAAAAGGGTTTTTAAATTCGTTGACGATTAAAGCGACCTCCGGAGAAGGCGCGTTTAATTTGAACTCGCGGTTTAAATCCTTATCTGCGTGATTGTTGCGCGTTCCAAGTTCGTATCCCGTGGGGTTGAGGCAGGGCAGGAAGGTCAACTCCCACTCGTTTTCATAACGTTGAAAACGTTTTTCCTTAAGAAAGACCAGAAGAGCTTCCACGCCCGCCGGTTCGTCGCCATGAATTCCCGCTGAAATTAAAACCCGTCTGTTGTTGCCGGCTCCAAAAATCAGTTTTGGGATGGGATAGTTTTTCCCGTCGACCTCAATCGAACCAATGAAATTTAACAGATCATCGGGCGATTCCAAAGCGGCTCGCAAGCGTTTTAAATAATCCTGATAATTTCTGATATATTTTGACGGCGACGTTGAACTCATAATAATTTTTCTGGATACTGACATTCATTTTTTATCGCGCATTCGCCGCATTTAAAATTTCTTGCCGTACAGACATATCTGCCGTGAAGGATAAGATAGCGGTGTGCGGTTTGAAGCCATTTTTTTGGCGTGACGTTCAGCAGTTTTTGTTCCGTTTCCTCGACGTTTTTACCGGGAGCCAACCCGCTCCTGTTAGCCAGCCGGAACACGTGCGTGTCCACGGCAATGGTAGGCTGGCCAAATCCTTCGTTTAAAACCACATTGGCGGTCTTTCTCCCCACCCCAGGTAATCGCTCCAGGGCTTCCCGTTCGCCGGGAGGCTCGCCGTTGTGCTCGTCGATCAGGATTTTGCAGGCGGCAACGATGTTTTTTGCTTTGGTTGGAGCCAATCCAATGGTCTTGATCATTTTTTGCAAGCGCGACTGACCGCACTTTACTATGGCTTCGGGATTGGAGTATTTAGGGAATAGTTTTGCGGTGACTTTATTGACGGATTTGTCTGTCGCCTGGGCGCTTAACATGACCGCCAATAGCAGCTCAAACCGGTTCTGGAAATTCAATTCCGGTTTGGAGTCGGGCAGGCTTCGTTTTAGTTTTTCATATAGTTTGTTTACGGTTTTGGAATCCAAAGGGGATAGCGCTTTTATGGAAGGGGTTGGAATTATTTTTTAACGGGTTTGACACACCGCGCCCCGACAAAGAAATGTTGAGTCCGGTCGGACATTCCGTTCAATCTAATGGTGGATCGAAAATCTTCCAATTCATCGACCCAGGACAACCCTCGAATAACTCGCCAGCTTTGCGGTCTTGAAGGTCCATGAGGATCCTTTTCTGGGCTTTTAGCGTAGTAATGGAGTGAGTACCAATCCAGAACCCATTCCCAAACTCCACCCATCATATCGTGCAACCCCAAGGCGTTCGGTTTTTTCGTTCCTACAGGATGCGGTTTTCTTGCGGAATTTTTTGCGGTCCATGCGAAATCGTTAGACTGGCCTTCCTCCCAGGGGTTTTGGCCCGTCGTCCCAGCCTTGGCGGCAAACTCCCATTCCGCTTCCCAAGGCAACCTTTTTCCAACACGCAGGCAATATTTCGCGGCGTCTTTCCAGGTAATTCGATCCACCGCTAGATTTTTTCCTGAATAGTTAGAGACATGCTTCCCCATAACCTCCTGCCATTCGGCCTGGGTGATCTCATATTTATCCATAAAAAAATCGCTCACGCATACTTTATGCGCAGGTCTTTCGCTAATATTTTCCCAACCTAATTCGTAGTGGTACACCTCGTCGGTTCCCATCGAAAAGCATCCTCCCTTAACCAAAACCATATTTTGAGGAGCTTCGCTTGCAATTATATTTGTGGGAATAAAAAACGCGACGCATTGTAAAAATAAAAATAATTTCAAGAGTTTCATGATCAATTATACAACCTGGATTAGAACAGAGAATTCAAACGAAGTTGTTACTATAACAAGGAGGCTTACAACTTATCAAATTTTTGGTATTATAAAGTATCTAATTTAAAAAAATGGACCATGAAAATTGCATTGAACAAATGTATTTTCCTTTTTATTTGCGTGCTGGCCGGGTTATGGCTTGGCGAGAGTTCGGCTTGTGCGGATTTGAAAATTAAAATCGTCGTTCAGCCTTTTGCCAACCATTCTGCGTACCAAGGCTCTCTGGAAATAGAAAAATTCTTTTCGAAACTTGTCCGGGACGAATTGAAGGCCTCTCAAATTTTCCAGATCGTCCGTTACGACGTCGGCGACGTTAAACAGTCCTCCGGAAGCGACTCGACATCTCCCAAGTTTTCCGGCCAGGCGGCGATTGAAGGAAAGATTTTAAAATTCGTTCCCAACGCCGTTGTCCCCGATCCTAAAAACCCATCTGAAGAAGCGTTCGCCGAAAGCGCCGAGTTTAAAGTTGAATTGAAAATTTTTCATTCCCGCAACGGAAGGCTCATTTCCCGCGAAGTCTTGGAGGCTGTGAATTCTGACGGAGACATTTTCTTCGCCGCCGCCGATGGACACCCGGGGGTCATTATGAAAACCTCCATCGGCAAAGCAATGGTCGAAGCGGCTCGAAAAACATTAACCGTGATTCAGCCGCTTGTGGATAAAATCACATTCGAAACCCGCGTCTTGTCTGTTGATATGGAAGAAAACATGGTCAGGATCAGCGCCGGCACGGACGACGGAATTGGCCTTCTGGACGTTTTTAGAATTTACGAGATTGATTCCAAAATGGAAGATCCCTGGTCGGGCGAACCGCTGGGCGAAATTCAAATTCCACTGGGCGCCGTTAAAATCAAACGCGTATTTGAAAAAGTTTCCGAAGGCTATATTGTGGCGGGTGATAAATTTAAACCCGGAAATCTTGCCCGGCTTAAATGGAACAACTATGTTCGCGGTTCTGGAAAAATCATTTCTGGTAAACGACGCGCTCTTCCCTGGTGGGATTTCTACGGTGGCTTCGCGCTAAATAAATAGTTATCCCGACGTGCCGTATTCCTGGAGCGACCTCACGCTCAGGTTTTTTTCCTTTACGGCTCGCAAGCCGTCCAACAACGCCAAGGCGCCCGGGATGGTTGTGCAATAGGGGAGGTTGCAATTTAAAGAAGTCCGCCGCAGGGAAAAGGAATCCCGGATCGCCCGCTCCCCAAACGTAGTGTTAACCACAAATTGAACCTCGCCAGCGTTGATAGAATCCACGATGTGAGGAGAACCTTCTTTCACCTTATTGACCATTTGGACGTCGAATCCCGCTTCGTTTAAATATTTGGCCGTTCCCGACGTCGCAGTCAATTGGTATCCAAGATCGCGAAAGCCCGCCGCCAGTTTCAGCGCAACGGGTTTGTCCTTGTCTTTAACGCTTATAAACACCGTCCCGCTTGAGGGCAACTCCACTCCCGTGGCCAACTGCGATTTGGCAAACGCCCGCCCGAAACTGGTATCGATTCCCATGACCTCACCTGTCGATTTCATTTCCGGACCCAATAAAATATCCACCTCGGCAAACTTAATGAACGGGAAAACTGACTCTTTAACGG
Organism: Nitrospinaceae bacterium; assembly: GCA_029261555.1. Taxonomy (GTDB): domain Bacteria; phylum Nitrospinota; class Nitrospinia; order Nitrospinales; family JACRGP01; genus JAJDBB01. Next base: position 18,836 of record JAJDBB010000052.1, read on the forward strand.
AAATGTGATTGAAAGTCTTTTCTTTGGTAAAATCAAGTTCCTTCAAGGTCTTGCCCGCCATCACTCTGGCTGCGATTTTAGCCAGGGGCGCGCCTATAGTTTTGCTGACGAAGGGCACGGTGCGGGAAGCCCTTGGGTTGACCTCAATAATATAAACCTCTCCGCTTTTGACGGCGAATTGAATATTCATCAAGCCCACGACGCCAAGCTCCCTGGCCAGCGCGGCTGTTTGTTTTTTTATTAGGTCGATACATTCATCATCCACGGAAAAGGGAGGCAGGGAGCAGGCGCTGTCCCCAGAATGGATCCCGGCTTCTTCAATATGCTCCATCACTCCGGCAACCACCACGTCGTCTCCATCCGACAGAGCGTCGACGTCCAACTCAATGGCTTCCTGTAAAAACTGATCGATAAGAATAGGATGCTCCGGGGATACATTTAAGGCGGTTTTCATATAATGCCGGAGGTCTTCAATGTTATAAACAATTTCCATGGAACGCCCTCCTAAAACGTATGAAGGACGCGCCATCACGGGAAATCCAATTTCCACGGCAATTTTTTCGGCCTTCTGCTGGGAGGTTGCCGTGCCGTTCAAGGATTGTTTCAAACTTAGTTTCTCCAACACCTCTTTAAAGCGCTTTCGGTCCTCCGCTCGGTCGATGTTTTCAGGACTGGTTCCAATAATAGGGACGCCAGCTTGCTCCAGAGCTAGAGCCAGTTTCAGCGGCGTCTGGCCGCCAAACTGGACGATCACCCCGTCGGGTTTTTCAACGTTTACAATGGCCATGACGTCTTCAAACGTCAACGGTTCGAAGTACAATCGGTCGGAGGTGTCGTAATCGGTGCTAACAGTTTCTGGATTACAATTCACCATGATGGTTTCGAAGCCGTCCTCTTTCAACGCGAAGGCGGCATGCACGCAACAATAATCAAATTCGAGTCCCTGGCCGATGCGGTTGGGTCCGCCGCCCAGAATCATGATTTTCTTTTTCGCGGTGGGTTTGGCTTCGCATTCTTCTTCGTAGGTGGAATATAAATATGGGGTGTGCGCTTCAAATTCTGCGCCGCAGGTGTCGACGCGCTTAAACACCGGGTGAATTTTAAACTCTTCCCTCGCTCCGGCGACGTCCGCCTCCCGGCAACTTAAAAGGCCTGCAAGGTACTTATCCGAAAACCCCATCTGTTTTGCTTTACGCAAAAAGTCGCCGTCCAGGTTTTTAATAATTCCTTTTTCTTTAATCGCCGTTTCAAAATCCACGATTTCTTTCAGGTTTTGCAGAAACCAAAGGTCAATCCCCGTAATTTCATTTATCTCATCAATGGAAAGGCCTCGGCGCAATCCGGCGGCGACCATCCACAACCTCTCCCAATAAGGTTCCTTGAGTAGGCTGCGGATTTTCTCCTTTTGGACGTCTTTGTCCTGGGACGAATCTCCGATATCGTATTTAAAATGTTCTTCCAGTCCGCTCACCCCGATTTCCAGGGAGCGCAGAGCTTTTTGCAACGATTCCTTAAACGTTCTGCCAATGGCCATGACTTCGCCGACCGACTTCATTTGAGTCGAAAGAACGCCGGAAGTTTTTGAAAACTTTTCAAAAGTGAATCGAGGAATTTTTACGACGCAGTAATCAATGGTGGGTTCAAACGACGCCGGGGTGACGCGGGTGATGTCGTTTTGAATTTCGTCCAGCGTGTAACCGACAGCTAATTTGGCAGCGATTTTGGCAATGGGGAAGCCGGTTGCTTTGGAGGCCAGAGCGGAACTGCGCGATACTCTGGGATTCATTTCGATAACGATAAACTCGCCGTTTTCAGGGTTGACGGCAAACTGGATATTTGACCCTCCCGTCTCCACGCCAATTTCCCGGATGATATCCAAAGAGGCGTCGCGCAGAATCTGATACTCCTTGTCCGTCAAGGTTTGCGCGGGGGCCACCGTGATACTGTCTCCGGTGTGGACGCCCATCGGATCGAAGTTCTCTATGGAACAAACGATCACCACGTTGTCCTTGCAGTCGCGCATCACTTCGAGCTCATACTCTTTCCAACCCAACAGGGATTTTTCGATCAACACTTCTTTTACCGGACTGGCGCTCAATCCCCATTCCGTCAGGTGGGCCAATTGACTCTCTGTATGGGCGACTCCGCCGCCGGCGCCGCCGAGGGTGAATGAGGGCCGAATGATGGCCGGGTACCCGGTTTCCTGCACAATCTCGATGGCTTCTTTTGTGGAATGCGCGTAACCGCTGGGGGGCACTTTCAGGCCAATGTCCAACATGGCTTCCTTAAACAGTTTTCGATCCTCGGCCTTTTTAATGGCCGCGATATCTGCCCCGATCATTTCCACGTTGAATTTCTTCAGAACCCCGGATTCCTCCAGAGCAATAGCGGTGTTCAAGGCGGTCTGCCCGCCCATGGTGGGCAACAAAGCGTCGGGCCGATCCCTGTCGATAATCATCTCTACCATTTCAGGCGTTACAGGTTCAATGTAGGTTTTAGTCGCAAAATCAAAATCGGTCATGATGGTCGCCGGGTTGCTGTTGACCAGTATTACCTCGTAGCCTTCTTCCATGAGCGCTTTGCAAGCCTGGGTTCCGGAATAGTCGAATTCGCAAGCCTGGCCAATGACAATTGGACCGGACCCTATCAGCAATATTTTTTTTATATCGGTTCGTTTGGGCATTAGTTTGTATAGATGTCGTTAATGGCTATATTACGGGATCGCTCCCACTTCAAATTCATGTATGAAAAATTTAAAATCAATTCCTTACAAGCGCGGCTGTGCTCATTTCCAAGTTTTTGCTCCTTCCAATTCTCTATGCTCTTTTCCATCGCGGAAATTTCCGACTTTAACCCAAACATCAGAGATTCCACCTCGTCCAATTGTTCCTTCAGGCCGGGCTTATCTTTGGATTCCAATTTGGATTTAATTTTTTCGCGCTTGGATACTATTTTTCTTAATCGCGCCTCCAGCTTTTTCAAGTCGTTTTGTTTCCTGGATAACTCCTTGCAGGCTTCCTTCCAGGCTTTTGAAACCGTTCCCGCTTCCTTCTTGATAAACTTTAAAGCCTCCGGCGGGTGAAACCCAAAATATCCGGAAAAACAATAGCGGTCCTCATGAGACAAAAGTCGCGCTTCAAATACGTCGTTTTTTGTAAAAAGAGTTTTTGCCTGTCGCTCCTTTACCTGATACTCCAACTGGTCAAAAAGGTTTAAAGCGACGACGTAATCTTCCCTGATTTTTTTGGGAATGAATATACCGTGGATATTACTCTGAAAATTTTTAATAGAGTGAGACCGTTCCTCAGAGAGACGTCCGGCGTTTTCATCCATATAGATTTGTAAGCGACTTTTCCCGGAATCCGGCGCCGCATGGTCGAACAAGTACCATTCCAGAAAAGCTGTTGCCCGGTTTTCATAGGAAGAATCGTCTTCAAATATTTCTCCCGCCCGCTTCTGGTATTCTTTTTTTGCCAGGGTTATTTCTTCCGAAAATTTTTCCTGGGTGGCGTATTCAATCAGTTCGTTCAGCAGGTCCATTGGGAGAATTTTCTTCCATGAGTTTTACGAATTCATGGAACAGGTGGGAAGAATCGTTGGGACCCGGAGACGCTTCCGGGTGATATTGAACGGATAGCAATGGGAATTTTTTGTGCCGGACGCCTTCCAGGGTTTTATCGTTTAAATTTATAGAGGCAGTCTCGGCGTCGCCCTTTAACGACTGGGGATCGACCGCAAAGCCGTGATTCTGCGCGGTTATTTCCACTCTTTTTTGAATTAGATCCATGACAGGTTGATTGCCGCCATGATGGCCAAATTTCAGTTTAAAGGTTTTGGCTCCAAGGGCGAGGCTAACGATCTGGTGCCCGAGGCAAATTCCAAATATAGGAACCTTGCCGAACAGGTTGCGAGCATTTTCTATGGCGTAGTCCACTGCGGCCGGGTCTCCCGGTCCGTTGGAAAAGAACACCCCGTCCGGTTTCATCGCCAACACTTCCTCCCATCCCGTATGGGCGGGGACTACTTTCACCCGGCAACCGGCCTGGGTCAGCTTCCTCAAAATGTTTAACTTAATACCCAGGTCGTAGGCCACCACAAAATAATTTTTGCCGGGTTCTCGCGGATTTTCCAAAGGAGATTTATTGTAACCCCGCTCAATATCCCACTCGCCTTCTACCCAGTCGTAGGGTTGGGAGCAGGTGACTTCTTGAACTAAATCCCGACCTTCCAGGCCGGGAAGCTGTTTCGCTTGCTCTACAAGTTTTTTGGGGTCGGTTTCCGTCGTTGAAATAATCCCCTGCTGGGCGCCTTTATCCCGGATATGGCGGGTGAGAGCGCGGGTGTCGATCCCTTGAATGCCCACGACATTAAACTCGCGCAAAAATTCGTCGAGGCCCATTTTTGATCGCCAGTTACTTGCAATACCGCTCAATTCCTTGATGATGAATCCGCTCATAAATGGCCGGACGGCTTCGAAATCTTCCAGATTGATTCCGTAGTTTCCGATCAGGGGATAGGTCATCGCTACCATCTGGCCGCAATAGGAGGGGTCGGTGATCACTTCCTGATAACCGCACATGCTGGTGTTGAAGACCACTTCGCCGGACGCCTCTACGGGGGCGCCAAAAGACTCCCCATAGAAAATTCTCCCGTCCGCCAGAGCCAAAGTCGCTTTCATTCTAAATCTCCGCCTTAAATACGGTCTTGCCTCGGACCAGCGTATGCAAAATTTTGCCTTTCATTTTCCAACCCAGGAAAGGAGAGTTTTTACTTTTTGATTTGATATGAGACATGTCAAATACATACTCGGCTTCCGGATCGAAAATTACCGCGTCCGCGTTGGCTCCAACGCTCAACGAACCGCAGTCGAGATTGAAAATTTCAGCGGGTCTGGAGGTGAGTTTTTCCACGGCCTGGCGCAAGGTAATGGTCTTATCGTCAACCAATCGCAAAGTCAGCGGCAGAGCGGTTTCCAGACCGATAATTCCGAAACAGGCTTTGTCAAATTCAACTTCCTTACCCACCACGTCGTGTGGCGCATGATCCGTGGCAATAATATCTATCGTGGAATCCTTCAAGCCTTCCTTGATCGCGTGAACGTCTTTCAATGCGCGCAGGGGAGGACTCATCTTGGCGTTCGTATCAAAGCCTCGCACAGCCTCGTCCGTCAGGGTGAAATGGTGTGGAGCCGCCTCGCAGGTGACCGGGAGTCCTTTGGCCTTGGCCATGCGAACCAAATCAACCGCTCCAGCGCTGGAGATGTGAGCCACATGCAAACGCCCGCCGGTTCGTTCAAGCAAGGCAATGTCGCGGTAGACCATGATATCTTCAGCTTCGGTTGGCATTCCTTTTAAGCCTAACTCGGTGGAAACGGCTCCCTCGTTCATGCAACCCCCGGAGGTGAGTTCGAGAATCTCGCTGTGCTGGATCAAAGGAACGTCGAAGAGGCGGCTGTACTCAAACGCGCGGCGCATCATTTCGCTGTCCATCACCGGCTTGCCGTCGTCGGAAAACGCGATCGCTCCGGCTTCTCTCATGTCCGTCATTTCCGCCAGTTTTGTCCCTTTCAAACCTGTTGTTATCGCGCCAATCACCAGAACGTTCACGGCGCCTTTCGCCTGGGCCACGTTTTGAATCAATTCGGTGACGGAACGGTTGTCGTTGATCGGATCGGTGTTGGGCATCACGGCGACGGTGGTGAAACCTCCGGCGGCGGCGGATTCGCATCCCGATTGGATGGTCTCTTTATACTCGTAACCCGGCTCGCGGAAATGAACGTGCATGTCTACAAATCCGGGAGCGACCACTTTTCCGTCGGCCTCCAGAATTTTAGCGCCGGACTCCTCGCCGGATAACCCGCCGGGTTTTGCAACGGCGGCAATTTTCCCCTTATCGATCAGGACGTCGTGCAAGCCGTCCAACCCGTTGGCGGGATCGATCACGCGCCCGTTTTTAATTATTAGTTTCAAGATTGGCTCCAAGCAAAAGATACATCAACGCCATACGAACGGCCACGCCGTTGGTGACCTGATCCAGAATTAAGGAATGCGGACCGTCCATGACGTCGGGAGAAATTTCAACCCCGCGGTTGACGGGACCGGGATGAATGATCAACACGTCGCTTGGGGCTTTTTTAAGTTTCTCTGAAGTCAGACCGTATAAATTCGAATATTCCCGCAAGCTGGAAAATAACAGGCTCTCCTGACGCTCCAGTTGAATTCTCAACATAAGGATAACGTCGACGTCGCGAATAGCCCGTTCCAGATTGTACTCCACGGACACGCCCAGTTTCTCTATTTCCACCGGAATCATGGTGGGCGGGCCGACCACTGTAACTTTCATTCCCAAAGTATTCATGGCTAAAATATTTGATCGGGCGACCCGGCTGTGGCTGATATCGCCGACGATGGCGACTTTCAGCCCCTTCAATTCTTTTTTATTCTGACGGATAGTTAATAGGTCCAGAAGAGCCTGACTGGGATGTTCATGCGCTCCGTCGCCGGCGTTGATTACGGAACTTTTCAACAGCTTGGCTATCATGTGCGGCGCCCCGGGGCCTGAGTGCCGGAGGACCAGAATATCCGGACGCATGGCCTCCAGGTTTCTCGCCGTGTCCATCAACGTTTCCCCTTTGGCGAGACTACTTCCAGATCCTGAAATATTGATCACGTCGGCGCTCAACCGCTTGCCGGCAATTTCAAAAGAGGTGCGGGTGCGGGTGCTCGGTTCCAGGAATAAATTGATGATGGTCCGACCGCGCAGGGCGGGAACTTTTTTGATCTCCCGCTCGGAAATTTCTTTGAACGAATCCGCCGAATCCAAAATATCGACAATTTCCTCTTCCGTCAGGTCGCGCATTCCCAGAATGTCTTTTCCCTTGAGACTCATTTAGCTCGCGCCCTCGTGGACCACAACCTTGTCCTCTCCGTCCACTTCCTTGAATTTAACTTTAACCATCATGTCGCGGGACGTCGGGATGTTCTTGCCGACAAAGTCGGGGCGGATGGGCAACTCCCTGTGCCCCCGGTCGATAATAACGGCCAGTTGCACGCAGGCTGGACGACCAAAATCCATGATCCCGTCGATGGCGGCCCGGATGGTACGACCCGTGAACAACACGTCGTCGCATAAAACTATTTTTTTATCGCTCAATGAAAATGGAATTTCGGTTTTTTTTAAAATGGGTTTTTGCGCGGCTTGCCCGACGTCGTCACGATACAGAGTGATATCCAAAAGTCCCATTTCAAGAGTTGTGGATTCAATTGCGGCGATCTTGTCCCTCAACCGTTCCGCAAGATACACGCCGCGGGTACGAATCCCAACCAGAACCAGGTTTTCGGTTCCATGGTTTTTTTCCAGAATTTCATGCGCGATCCGGCTGATGGCGCGGTTCATCTCCTGGGAATTTAATAAAGTGGAAGGCATTCGTTATGAGTCGGATCAGTTTTGAGCAAAAAAAATCCCCCTCTAAAATTTACGCAGAGGAGGTTTCAGGATTTTTACGACAGGTCATTCGGTCAGCTTCCTTAACAATCTCACAGGATTGTTTTAAAGAGTTAGCCACTTAACTTTTAGGGATGATATGCTTAATTTCTTACGCGGTCAAGAAAAATCAACCGATGGAGAGAATCATGGTTCAAATCAATAAAGTTTACACCCGTGGAGGCGACAAGGGCCAAACCTCGCTCGCGGGGGGAGGGCGCATCGCCAAGAATCACCCCAGGGTGGAGGCTTACGGAACGGTGGACGAGTTGAATAGCGTTATCGGGCTGTGCCGAAGCCATAACCTGTTAAAGCGTGAGTCCAAAGAAAGAGACCAACTGGAAAAAATTCTGCAGGGGATTCAGCAAAAACTGTTTGACCTGGGAAGCGAGTTGGCCACGTCGCCAGACAAAGAAAATAAAAAGGGGCCTTCCATTACCGAGAAGAATGTTCAATGGCTGGAGGAGGTGATGGACGTCCTGAACGCGGATTTGCCCGCCTTGAAGAGCTTTGTGTTGCCGGGAGGCGGACAGGTGACCGCGTTTTTACATCAGGCGCGGACGGTGTGCCGGAGGGCCGAGCGGCGGACTCTGGATTTGAGGGAGCAGGAATCGGTGGGGGAGTGGGATGTGCCTTATTTGAACCGATTGTCCGATTGCCTGTTCGTCCTTGCTCGCTGGTCGTCAAAGAATTTGAACGAGACCGAATTTATGTGGGCGCCCGGAAAAGAGGACGATACTAGTTGGAAGGCTGATTAGGGCGGGTAAATTATTTACCGTATTTCAAAAATTCCTCGTAGACTTTTTTGAGGGGGAGTTTTTTCTTGCGGGCAATTTTTTTGCAATCTTCATATTCCGGCGTCGTGTGCAAGACGCGCCCATCCCTTATGCCAACTTTAACGGTCACCGTTCCCAGCGGCGTTTTCACTTTTCGTTGTTCGCGTTCAAGCACGGT
>JAJDBB010000053.1 GCA_029261555.1 Nitrospinaceae bacterium
GTCATCAAAGCGGAATCGGAAATTTGTATTCCATAATATAATTTTTCCGCCTTCCATTCAGCTTCCAGGTAATCGACCAGCTTTTTTCGTTGCTCGGGCGAACTGTCGATCGTCATTCGCAGGGTATCGTCAAACTTCTGGAAATCGGAGTTTTTCGTCAGCGTACTGAGATACTCGTTTCCATCCATGTCCCCGACGCGCAACCCGAACTTAAAAATGATCCGCCCCAGAATGCAGGTGGCGATCAAAAAAATAGGATAAATCAGGCGCGTCAACAAATTTTTGCCAAAAGTGCGGACTTTAGCTTCCGGCGCCAGTAGTTTTGAGCTTAGCGTCACCTTCAATTGATCACGGGTTATCGGACTGTATTCCTTCTGCGAGCCGTAAATTTTCTGGATTTCGTCGATGAATTTTGAATAAGTTGAATTATTCTTATCCCCGTTACTATCTCTGGCCATGAGCATGAGGCTCAGGGTTTCGCCTTTTCTATTGCGGATAGGCTCCCACCTGCATTCCAACCCCTCAAAGAGATCGTCGTCCTGTTTGGAATCCGAATCGGCCTCGACCGAGATTTCATAAGTCGGCGCTGTTTCGGGATTTTTTATGAGTTTCTCGGCGCAGGCCAATCCGCCGCCGGAAAACATGGCCAGCGTTCCCCAGGGGGAAACCCGCATCTTGGCGATTCGCGTCCGAAAACCTTGTTCGACGACGATTTTTTCCGGAACCATTCCCGCTCTCAGTTCCATGTCAAAACGATCGCGGGCCAATCTCTGCGCGGCCCTTAAAGCCCTTGTTACCGGCTCGCGGCAGGACTCCGGAACGACAAATGACGCGCCGTCGCCGCCGAATACAAACGGGATTTCGACGTCCTGGACGCAATTGAGAACGGCGATGATCGAGGAGGCCCCGACGATATTAACGTCCTTGTAGCGCCCGCTTTCGATGGCTTTGGTGGACCCTTTAATGTCGGAAACGACTACCAGCCAATCCTCAGGGACGTCGTGAAAATTTTCGTCGTCGGCGACGCCTTTAAAATCCTTGAAGATTGGCAAGTCAAAATAAAATTTTTCCATCAAATTCGGGCGGGACATTATTTTGAGGTCGCCTCTTCAAAGTTTCAGATCGGGGTCCTGGCGTTCGTGCAGTATTTGCAAGGTTAAAGTCCCCGTTTCCGAGAAGACATAGTATACCGGATGGCTTTTGTACTTGCACCGACGTACGCCTTCTTTCAATTGGTTAAAATCGCGTAGAATATGTAAACTCAAATCGTTTCTATCGCAGTAAAAAAATATGGGCTGGTTTTCCGGGACAGCCCCGACAATTATTGTCTGTTTTCAGTGAAGGCGTTCGCCAAAAAACAGCAGCCTTTTAATTCCGGCTTTTATTCTGTCGATCCTGTCCACTAACTCTTTTCGGGCCACCGCCAAAGCATCGCGCCCCACCCCCTCCCCTGCCCCAAAAAATCCCCATTTTCAAAAGGTTTTTCGTTGACAATATCACCGATATTGGAGTAGTATCCCCCCCGTCTGATTGACCGAGACCGGTATTTGGGATTTGTGGCGGAAAACTGCCTTTCATGATCCCTTTTTTTTCGGATTCAACACGTCGGCGTCTCCGTTTTCGCCAGTCAGGCCAAGGCTATCCATCTAATCCGGAAATCAAATGCTGGAACAATATACAGGCGCCTTTTTGATGCTCATCATCGCCATCGGCATCGCCGTGGGCATGGTGGTAGCCACTTCCATTCTTGGCCCCAAACATAGATTCGCGGACAAGGCAGAACCTTTTGAGTGCGGAGAGAGTCCAATCGTCTCGCCCCACCAGCGGTTTTCCGTAAAATTTTATCTCGTCGCCGTGCTGTTTATCTTGTTCGATATCGAAGCGGTTTTTCTTTTTCCCTGGGCGGTCTTATACCAACGGCTTGGCGTGTTCGGTTTTGTGGAGATGTTACTTTTTCTGATAATTTTAGGCGTCGGCCTGCTGTACGTTTGGCGGCGCGGCGGCTTGGACTGGGAGTAACCATATTCTTTAATGACGGATAAAACCGACATCATCGACGCGGTCAAGGCGAAGTTTGCGGACCAGATTTTGGACCAGCATAATTTTCGCGGCGACCAAACTGTCACGGCAAAAAAAGAAGCCGTCGTTCCCCTGTGCCAGTTTTTGCGGGACGATCCAGCGTTGGCTTTCGATTTCCTCATGGACCTCACCGCGGTAGATTATCTCAAAAAAAATCCCGTCCGCTATGAAGTCGTCTATCATTTCTACTCCTCTAAATACAACACGCGCTTTCGCGTTAAAATTCCCGTTTCCGAGGAAGATTGCATTCTGGAAACCGTCTGCGAACTGTGGAAAACCGCCAACTGGTTTGAACGCGAAATCTGGGACATGTACGGGATCCGTTTCAAAGGCCATCCCAATTTGAAAAGAATTCTTATGTACGAGGGTTTTAAAGGCCATCCACTGCGCAAGGATTATCCCATCAACAAACGCCAACCCCTGATAGGGCCGTTGAACTGATATGACTGATATCCTCATCGACCTGGCCATTACCCTGGTTAAAATAGGTTTTATCCTGGGCGTCACCGTTGGGTTTTTCGCTCCGATCCTGACTTGGGTGGAACGCAAGCAGAGCGCCATCATGCAGGACCGGATCGGCGCTAACCGCGCGGACGTTATGGGGTTTCGCGCTCTGGGTTTGTTTCATATCATAGCCGACGCGCTGAAGATGTTTACCAAGGAAGATTTTATTCCCGACGGCGCCAACAAGTTCATGCACACGCTGAGTCCTATCATCGCCTTGGTCCCCGCCATCATCACCTTTGCGGTGGTTCCATTTGGCGGCCAGTACACCCTCTTCGGCAAAGAAGTGAACCTGGTGATTTCGGATCTGGACGTCGGATTGCTGTTCGTATTCGCCATCGCTTCGCTTGCGACTTACGGCTACGTCATCGCCGGATGGAGTTCCAACAACAACTGGTCCATGCTGGGGTCGATGCGCACCGCCGCGCAGATGGTTTCCTACGAGGTCACGATGGGGCTGACCATCATCGGCGTGTTGATGGTTTTTGGAACCATGCGACTGACCGAAATCGGCGCCATCCAGGAAAACTTTTTTCGTTGGGGGATCTTTTTACAACCCGTCGGTTTCTTCATGTTCTTCACCGCGTCCATCGCGGAAAATAAACGAATACCTTTTGACAACCCGGAAGCCGAATCGGAATTGGTAGCCGGGTATTTTACCGAATACAGCGGACTTAAGTTCGGCATGTTCTTCATGGCTGAATTTATCGAGATGGTCACCATCGGCGCCCTGATCACCCTATTATTTTTCGGGGCCTGGCATGTGCCCTTTCTAAGCACAGCAACGATAATTTCGCTGTTTGATTTTCTCGGCGCCACCGGCTCCAACATTGTCGCCATGTTGTTTCATGTCGGCGTGTTTTTCGCTAAGGTGACGTTTTTCATCTGGGTGCAAATGACCATTCGCTGGACCCTTCCCCGGTTTCGTTACGACCAGATTATGAACCTGGGTTGGAAAATTTTATTACCGCTTTCCCTGATCAACATTGTTGTGACGGGAATTATTATACTGGCGCTCGCCTGACCGGTATTAAAGGAGCAGGACCATGGCTTACTACGTTGACCGAAACGTCAAATTGACATGGTGGGAAAAGAGTTACCTCCCGGAAATCATACGCGGGATGTACATCACTTCCCGACATTTCTTTTTGAACCTGTTTGGATTCATTCCGTTTCTTTTGGGACAGAAAAAGGAACGGCCGATATTCACGGTTTATTATCCCGAGCAAACTGTCAAGTATCCCATGGCCTATCGAGGCCGTCCGGTGCTGGCCGTCAATGAAAAGGGAAACTACAACTGCGTCGCCTGCGGATTGTGCGAGGCGGCTTGCCCGGCGTACTGTATCGACATCATTCCCGGCTCCAACCCCGGCAAGCAAAACGAGTTGGAACGCTGGCCTGATGAATTCACCATCGACATGGCGATCTGCATCTTCTGCGGCTTTTGCGAAGAGGCTTGCCCGGAGGAAGCGATCTTCATGAGCGATATGTGCGAGTTCGACATGCTGGATCGCAAGCAAATGAAATACAACAAGGAACAATTGGCGGTCTCCACGGAAGATCTCAAGGACCGTATCGAATTCACAAGACAAATGTCTGGAAAATGGAATTATTCTTCTTCATCCCGATAGCCCTTCTGAGCGTCCTTTTGGCGCTCGGCGTGGTGTTCAACAGTAGTCCCATCGGCTCCGCCGTGAGCCTGATCGGAATGATGTTGTGTTTGGCCGGCGTGTTTGTTCTTCAATCCGCTCATTTCCTGGCCATTCTCCAAGTCTTGATTTACGCCGGCGCCATTATGGTTCTGTTCATGTTCGTGATCATGTTGCTCAACCTGAAAACCGCCGAGGATTCTGTCTGGAAGTCGCGGGAGCACAATACCCTGTTGTCCGTATTGACCGGGTTTTTAGTTCTGGGACTGGCTTACAAAATGGTGGAAATCGCTATGGATTCCAATTTCGGACCGGGCATGCCGGTGAAGGATGGATTTGGAACCACCGAGGCGGTGGGAACCGTATTGTTTACGGATTATGTATTGCCATTTGAAGTGGCTTCGATCCTGCTCCTGGTAGCGATGATCGGCGCCCTCGTTCTGGCCAAAACAAAAATAGACTGAACCATGGTTGAACTCGAATATTATTTGATCCTGAGCGGAATACTTTTCAGCATAGGCGTGCTGGGAGTGCTGGTGCGCCGCAACGCCATTGTGGTCTTCATGTGCGTGGAAATCATGTTGAACGCCGTGAACATCTCTTTGATCGCATTCGATCGCTACAACAACCAGCACGACGGCCAGGTGTTCAGCTTCATGGTCATGTGCGTCGCCGCCGCCGAAGTTTCCGTCGGCCTCGCCATTGTAATCTCCATGTACAGGAACAAGCCGACCATCAATCTGGACGAATTCAACCTAATGAAGTGGTGAGGAAGATCAAGACATGCTCCAACTAGCCTGGCTGATTCCGCTGATCCCTATTTTGGGATCCATTGTATGCGGCTTATACGGTCTCAAACTCGGAAAAGACAAGGTCGCTAAAATTGCCTGCGGCGGACCGATCCTTTCGTTCCTCCTCACCCTGATAGTGTTGCTCGGCTTTTTGCTCCTGCCGGAGGGCGTTCATGTCTGGGAACAGGTTCTGTTTAACTGGATTCCGGTCGCCGACTTTGTCGTGCAATGGGGCTACCAGATCGATCCTCTGTCGCTGGTGATGATGCTAGTGGTTTCCGGCGTCGGCTCCGTCATCCACGTTTACGCCGTGGGCTACATGTACGAGGAGTACAGTTTTTACCGCTTCTTTTGCTATTTCAATCTGTTCCTCGGCGCCATGCTCATTCTCGTTATGGGCAACAACTTTCTATTGATGTTCATTGGCTGGGAAGGCGTGGGCTGTTGCTCTTACTTCCTGATCGGCTATTATTACGATAAAAAATCCGCCTGCGACGCCGGGACCAAAGCTTTCGTGGTCAACCGGGTCGGGGATTTCGCGTTCATCTTAGGCGTTCTGTTCATCTTCAATCAGTTCGGTTCCATAGACTACACCACGGTATTTTCCGCGGCGCCCACCACGCTGGTTTATGGAAGCGAAACGGCGACTCTGATTTGTATCTTCCTGTTCATCGGCGCCACCGGCAAATCCGCGCAGATTCCGCTGTACACCTGGTTGCCGGACGCCATGGAGGGACCGACGCCGGTATCCGCCTTGATCCACGCCGCGACGATGGTCACCGCGGGCGTGTACATGGTGGCCCGTTGCAACGTTCTATTCGCGCTGTCGCCCCTGTCCATGAATATAGTCGCTTTCGTCGGCGGCGGCACAGCTGTATTCGCCGCCACCATTGGCATGGCGCAAAACGACATCAAGCGCGTGCTCGCCTATTCCACAGTCAGCCAGATCGGCTACATGTTTTTGGCTTGCGGCGTCGGCGCCTACACGGCGGCGATTTTCCATCTCATCACCCACGCATTTTTTAAAGCCTGTCTGTTCCTTGGTTCCGGAAGCGTTATCCACGGCATGCACCACGAACAGGACATGAGAAAGTACGGCGGATTGAAAGATCATTTCCCCATCACCCACATCACTTTTCTGGTGTCGACCCTGGCAATTGCCGGGATATTTCCGCTTTCCGGGTTTTTCAGCAAGGATGAAATCCTGTTTCATGCCTTGATGGACGGCAACATTATTCTATGGGGTATGGGCGCTACCGGAGCATTTCTGACTGCGTTTTACATGTTTCGCCTGGTGTTCATGACGTTTTACGGCGAGGCCAAATACGACCTGAGCTTTCATCCGCATGAACCGTCCAAAATCATGACCACGCCGCTGGTAATTCTGGCGGGCCTGGCTTTTTTTGGCGGCCTGTTGGGGATTCCAATTATTCACGGCTGGCACGTGTTGCACGATTGGCTGGAGCCGGTCTTTCACGTCGATTCGCAGACGATCATTGACTACTCGACGCAACATATGATTGCGGCAGGCCATCATGTTCCTACGTTCGAAGCGTTGACCCACGAGCCGTCGCACAACGTTCCTCTGGAAATTTCCTTGATGGGCGTCTCCCTGTTGATCGCGATTGGCGGCATCACGGCGGCCTACTTTTTCTATATTAAATTCCCCAAACTTCCGGACACTGTCATGGGCGGACAATGGGGACTTGAGCTGGTTAAAAATAAATACGAAGTGGACGAGCATATCGACGAATACATCGTTCAGCCCACTGTGGAGGGATCATTTTATCTGTGGAAGGGCGACGCCAAGGTAGTCGATGGAGCGGTGAACGGAGCGGCTGCTGTGATCAACTGGTTCAGCAAGCTGGCCCGCCCCTATCAATCCGGATTCGTCCGCAACTATGCATTGTTTATGGTGGTCGGTTTTCTCGCCATCCTTATAATGGTCTATTGAGCGCTAAGAAATGTTTCTAACTTTTGTCACATTTTTACCTCTGTTGGGCGCCTTCGCCCTGGCTTTCATTCCCAAGGAAAACGAGGGAACCATCAAGCAGGCGGCGTTGGGAGTCGCGCTCGTCGACTTCGTTCTCTCACTGGGGTTATGGATGGGGTTTGACAACTCCACCCACGCCATGCAGTTTGAGTTTTCCACGTCATGGATCGGTGCCTGGGGCGTCAATTATCACGTAGGGATCGACGGTATTTCGCTTCTCTTGTACGTGATGACCACCTTTCTGACGGCGTTTTCCATTCTGGTTTCCTGGAACGTTAAAAAACACGTCAAGGAATACATGATGGCCATGCTGGCCTTGGGTACCGGCATGTTGGGAGTCTTCATCGCGCTCGATCTGTTTCTGTTCTATGTATTCTGGGAATTCCAGTTGGTGCCCATGTACATCATCATCGGAGTGTGGGGCGGCCCGCGCCGAATCTATGCCGCAGTCAAATTCTTTTTGTACACCGCCGTCGGCTCCCTGCTCATGCTGGTAGCCATCATCTGGATTTATTTTGTTGTTGAAGACGCCACCGGCGTTTTCACCACGGACCTGATATTCATCACCAAACATCTGGACGTAGACCTGGGAACTCAAAAATGGTTGTGGATGGCGTTTTTCCTGGCATTCGCCATCAAGGTGCCCATGTTTCCCTTCCACACCTGGTTGCCGGACGCGCATGTCGAAGCGCCGACGGCAGGGAGCGTTATTCTGGCAGGGGTCTTGCTGAAAATGGGAACTTACGGTTTCCTGCGCTTCAACCTGCCCTTGTTCCCCCATGCCAGCTACGAATTCATACCCTTTATAGCCACCCTTTCCGTCATTGGAATCGTCTACGGCGCCCTGGTGGCAATGGTTCAAGAGGATTTGAAAAAACTGGTCGCCTATTCCAGCGTCAGCCATCTGGGATTCGTCATGCTGGGGATCTTTGCGCTCAACGAATACGGACTGCAAGGCGCCCTGTTGCAAAACCTGAATCACGGCATCAGTACCGGCGCTCTCTTTTTTCTCGTCGGGGTGATTTACGACAGGAGACACACCCGCTTAATTAAGGAATTTGGCGGAGTGACGAATTATATGCCCAAGTTCGCCATTTGTTTCATGATCGTCACCCTGTCGTCCATCGGCCTTCCGGGGATGAACGGTTTTATCGGCGAGTTCCTGATCCTTCTGGGTATGTTCCAGGTCAATAAGATGTATGCCGCCGGAGCCGCTCTGGGCGTTATACTTGCCGCCTGTTATATGCTTTGGATGTTTCAAAGGGTCATGTTCATGCAATCCAACAATCCCGAAAACGAAAAACTGACGGACCTGGACCTGCGTGAAAAAATATTGATCGCCCCGATGATCGTTCTGATTTTCTGGATTGGCTTGTACCCGAAGCCGTTTCTAAAAACCTTTGACGCCTCGGTGAGCCATTTGGTCACCATTGTTAGTCCGGACAATTTTCGTCCCGGAAAAATTGGCGGCTCGCACGCTTCGACCAAAATCGACAAGGCGTTAAAAAAAATTGAAAAACAAACTCATAAGAAAAGCCATTAACAATCAGGAACTACAATGAACATGATCCCCGCCCCTGAAATTGATTTCGTCAGCCTGGCGCCCGTACTGGTCCTCAGCGTCTTTGCTATGGGCGTTCTGGTTCTGGATCTGTTCATCGGTAAAAACAAAACCATCCTGGCCTATATAAGCATTATCGGACTGTTCATTTCCGCCATGAGCTCGTTCGGCCACGCCGACTTGCCGGTTTCCTCGTTCAATGGCGCCTATGTGGTCGATAATGTCTCGATCTTTTTTACTTTTGTATTCGCGATTAGTTCCGCCCTGGCCATTCTTCTCTCCATAAACTACAACGAACGGGTTGGAATAAAGATCGGCGAATACTACGCCCTCATTCTGTTTTGCACCGTGGGGATGATTGTTCTTTGCTCGTCCACGGACATGATCATGATTTTTCTGGGAATCGAAATCGTTTCGATCTCCCTGTATATCCTGGCGGGAATCCGGCGGACCGATCAGCGTTCCAACGAAGCGGCCTTGAAATACTTTTTGCTCGGCGCCTTCGCCTCGGGATTTTTATTGTACGGAATGGCGCTGGTATACGGAGCGACGGGCAGCACCAAGCTGGCCGAGATTTCATCCACCCTGGTCGCCGGCGGAGTGAAGAGCCAGGCGATCCTGCTTGGCGGCGTCGTGCTTTTGATGATCGGGTTCGGATTCAAAATCGCCTCGGTGCCGTTCCACATGTGGGCGCCGGACGTCTATCAGGGCGCGCCGACCCCCGTCACCGCATTCATGGCAGTTGGACCCAAGGCCGCGGTTTTAGCCGCATTTTTCCGGGTGTTTGCCGACGGACTTCACGACGTCGCCGCCTCCTGGGAAACCGCGTTGATGGCTGTCGCCGTGCTCAGCATGTTCGTCGGCAATCTGGGCGCCATCATGCAAACCAATATCAAACGTCTGCTGGCCTATTCCAGCGTTTCCCACGCGGGCTATCTCCTAGTCGCCATCATTGCGAAGAACAGCCTGGGGGCTTCCAGCCTTGGTTTTTATATGCTGGCCTATGCGTTCACGACCTTTGGCGCATTTGCGATCGTTATCATTCTGGGTCGCAAGGGCGATGAAAACCTGGAGATCGAAAACTATTCCGGACTGGGGTACAAGCATCCACTTCTGGCCCTCAGCATGGCGATTTTTCTTTTATCGCTTGGAGGCCTGCCGCCCTTTGCGGGATTCGTGGGGAAATTCTACGTGTTCTCCGCCGCTCTCAAGGAAGGCTACGTGATGCTGGTCGTCATTGCCGTGCTCAATTCGGTCGTCTCCTTTTACTACTACCTGAAGGTCATCGTTTATATGTACATGACCGAACAAAAAGTCGAGTTCCAACCCACGTTCAGCCCATACGCCCTGCTGGTAGTTGCCATCGCCGTATTGGGAACCATCCAGTTGGGAATTTTCCCTGGACCCGTCATCGCCCTCGCCCAGTAATTCTCCCGTCGGAATCTTTTATTCCCCCCGGGCGTCCAATATAATTACCACACTATTGTCACCCCGAATTTTTGGAGTCCCGCAATGAAAATGAATCACTTGACGGACGAAGAGGTAAAAGTCGTCATGGAAAAAGTCGGCCTCGTCGTCGAGAAAAACGATTACTCGCCGGAGACCATGGAAGAATTATTCAAGTTGTCCAAAGTGGACGGGGAGAAATTTCTGGAATGCAAACAGGTTCCGCAGCAGGCCAATAACGTGAATTTTGAAATCGACCCGGAAAAAGGAATCCGGTTTTTCGATCCCTTCAATTTTTTCACGGGGGGAATTTACAAGGACGTGGACGGCCTGACTCGGTGGACCATGGAAAACCTGCAAGAACCCTGGACTTGAAATAAAAAAATAGCCCCCAAAATCACGAAAGATTCTGGGGGCATTTTTCTAAAAAATAGTTCCTGCGTAACGAGTTTTAACTCGCTTCGATTTTACCCAAATGAACAATCCCCCAGGACAGGTGATCGTTCTTGCCAGCTTCAACCCAATGTTTTAAGCCCTGAATCATTGTATCGATATATTCTTTTCCACAGACTTCGACCATCTCGTCGTACCGCTTCTGGGTTTCTTCCATTACCCGTTGGTAATGCATCGTTAAATGTTCGGAAAGATCGTACACTTCGGATTTTCTCACGCCAAGCTTTCTAGCCTGCTCAACGTAAAAACCAAAGGAACCCAGGGAATCCAGATGAATTCTGTCCAGCACAGGTTTCAAAATGGTTTTGGGGCAATCATAGGTCTGCATCAGATCGGTAAAAATAAATTCGCCTGTTTCATTTAAAACTCGAACCACCTCTGCAACAACTCGTTCCCTTTCGGAACTATGGACAATGGCGTCCTGAGACCAAACGACGTCAAACGAATTATCGGGGAATGGTATGTCTTCGAAATTGCCCTCGACGATTGTAATCAGATCGTTGAGACCGGCTTTTTTAGTCAGGCTCTCGTTTCTTTCGTTTTGAGTTTCGCTGAGGTTCAGGCAGGTAACCTGGCAACCAAATTTTTTAGCGAGGTACCGGGCGGC
The DNA here is from genome assembly GCA_029261555.1 of Nitrospinaceae bacterium. Taxonomy (GTDB): domain Bacteria; phylum Nitrospinota; class Nitrospinia; order Nitrospinales; family JACRGP01; genus JAJDBB01. The sequence goes on from JAJDBB010000053.1 coordinate 11,084, forward strand.
TCCCCCGTAACCAGAGCCAAGATCCAGCACCTTGGTATCGGCGGTTAAGTTTAATTTTTTCGCCATCATGTGTACAATTCTTGGACTGGCGTCTTTGATGGGTTCTTCAGGATGATTGTAAATACCAACGTGGATGTGGTCGCCGCCCCAGATTTTAAAGTAAAACTCGTCGGCGGGAGAGCTGTTGTAATAATCCTGTGCTTTATCAACAGCGGTTTTTTCAGTAGAAGTATTCATGAATGCCTCCTTATTTTTAATTAGATTAATTTCAGGAATAGCATTCAGACGCAATCATTCCTCCATCAAATACAACATTAAAGAAACAACAAAAACGCCCAAATAACCTATTTGGTTTTATTAAAAAAGGGGAAATCCCCGGGAATTTTCTTCGAAGAAGGCCATCATACATAAAAACAGTGATCTTTGCAAATTAGCGGAGGATTTTCTATGTTTACGGCGTAAGCTTAATCGGCGACCAGCAATTTTTTAATGCAACCATCCAGTTGCCACTCTTTCCCTTAAACAAAGAATTCCTTTATGCAGCATGAAATAAAAACCAAACCGGTTCTATTTTTCAAAAGAACCCATCCTCCGGTGTTCATCTTTTCGGCCCTCATCATGCTCGCATTCATTTTAGCGGCGACCTTTTTTACACGTTCATCTAAAAGTTTCTTTACCGCCGTTCAATCGGGAATCGTTCAGAACTTCAGTTGGGTGTTTACAATTTCAACTGTCTTTTTTCTCTTTTTTGTTTTGTATCTCCTCCTGAGCCGGTTTGGCGGCATTCGCCTGGGAAGGCCCGATGAAAAACCGGAATTCGGCTATACCTCCTGGTTTTCCATGATGTTCAGCGCCGGAATGGGGATTGGACTGGTATTTTGGAGTATTGCCGAACCGATCAAGCATTACTCAAATCCTCCCATTGAAAATATGCAAGGGTTTGCCCCGGCTGATCAAGCTATGGCGCTCACGTTTTTTCACTGGGGCCTGCACGCCTGGGCCGTCTTTATGGTCGTGGGACTTTCGCTTGCGTATTTTTCTTTCCGTAAAGGCCTGCCTTTAACCATTCGCTCGTGTTTCTATCCCCTCCTCGGAAAAAAAATTTATGGCCCGTGGGGAAATTTCATCGACATATTCGCCGTGGTGGGAACCATGTTCGGAGTGGCCACCTCGCTCGGGTTGGGCGCCATGCAAGTCAACGCGGGCCTCAATTTTCTCGGCGATTGCCCGGAAACAAAAACAACCCAGGTTGTTCTCATCGCGTTGATCACCGCATGCGCCACAACTTCCGTGGTTCTGGGCCTGGAGAAAGGAATCGCCCGACTCAGCTATTTTAATGTATGCCTGAGCGTAGCTCTGGTTTCTTTCATTTTTATTCTCGGCCCTACCGAATATATCCTTGAGACCTTTGGCGCGGGACTGAAGGATTATTTGAGCAATATCGTTTATTTCAGTTACTGGAGTGAACAGGTGGCCGCCCCGGAATGGCAAGGCGCATGGACCATTTTTTATTGGGGTTGGTGGATCGCCTGGGCGCCTTTTGTCGGTATGTTCATCGCGCGAATTTCCAAAGGAAGGACGATCCGTGAGTTTATTATTGGCGGATTGTTCGCTCCCGTTTTGGCGACGTTTATCTGGTTGAGCGTTTTTGGCGGAACCGCGCTCTACCTGGAAACCGTCCAGGGCGCTCCCATTGCCGCCGCTGTTTCAGTAAACGTAAGCACGGCCCTTTTTAAAACCCTGGCACACCTTCCTCTGGAACAGATAACCGCGGCGCTGTCGACATTGGTTATCCTCACGTTTTTTGTGACCTCGTCCGATTCGGGCAGTCTGGTGATCGATATATTGACCGCCGGAGGCGATCAGGACCCGCCCAGAAACCAGAGGGTTTTTTGGGCCGTAACCGAAGGAGTGATTGCGTCGGCGCTCGTATTGGCCGGAGGCTTAAACGCATTGCAAACCGCCGCGATCGCCTCCGGGCTTCCATTCGCTATCATAATGATAGGAATATGTTTTGCTTTATTTAAGGAATTGAGAACGGATTTTAAACAAAAAAAAGGCCGCCGGGAATACCTGTAGCAAAACCTCTCGAGGCTTAGAAACCTTTACAAGTAAACCACTTTAGGGCTCCTGGCTCCGCCATCTTTTTTACCAATTTTTACTTCCCCCTCCTTTTCCCGTCTTTTTCCCCACTATTCTGCGGTTTTTGGCTACAGCCTTAAGAATAAAAAGTTGCAAGGCATAATTGTCCTTTTCCATGCGAAACGGATCTCTGCGAAACGGACCTTTGCTTTTCCTTTTTTTTGAGTTACAATATTTACACCTTCAAATTTTGTAGGTATTTTATTTGTATGTTTAACTATTGTTACCTCGAACATTCCTTCTCAAAGTGAAAACTGTCGTCATTACCCGCAAGAAGTTCCAAGAAAATATTCAAGGCCGAACATTTGCGGACGTCTTGAATGATCCAGGGCAACCTTTCGACGCAATTCTTGAATTCTTTAACGATGAAAACAGGCAACGAAGGATGGAGGATTCTGAAGTGCACCATGACAGACCTCCTTTGGCTGGCGTCATTCGGGAACTTGAGTCCTATCCAGTTATTGATAGCTCTCTAGCTGCGAAGAATAATCAGAAAAGCACGAGATTAAGGCAGGCCATTGGCGTTGTGGTCCGAATGATTATGGAGGCCCGCGGCTGGCAAACAACAGGCCGAAAAGGATCTCTAGGCGTCCGAGCCAATAACAATTCCTTAGAATTTAACCATAACACCGGCGGATTGGCGCTTTGGTTTGTTCGCGCTGAGCGTTACGTGCTTACCGAAGGTATGCCCTATCAGTCTGTCCAGGAGCGTTGCAAAACACTAAAGATCACAACGGCCGGGAAATCCCAAAAGGAGATTCTTTGAAAACTCAAGAAATACCGAAAAACATTAGTAAAGGTCTTATACCGCTTGCCCAACGTAAGCGGAAATTCGGATTGAAGTTCAGAACTCAAAAGAAGAAAACCGCGCTGGTTTATTGTGAAAAACAATTTGGCCGCGTTGACGGTAAAACAGCCGCCGCTCTTGTACGTCATTCAGAAATCTATTCAATTGTTGGGATCATTGACAGCTCCCTAGCCGGGAAAGACGCCGGCGAAGAACTAGGTGGAACCAAAAGTGGCATTCCTATTTTTTGTAATTTAAAGGATGCATTACACCAACTTCCAGAAGTTCCGAACTGCTATATCTATGGTAAGGCGCCGCTAGAGACAAGCATATCCTCTGAAGAACGACTGCTCATTCTGGAAGCCATGGAAAATAATATGGATATCATCAACGGACTCCATCAATTTTTCTCTGAAGATCAAGAGTTCGCCCAAAAAGCTGTTAAACACAAAATTCAAATTCAAGACATTAGAAAAGCCCTTCCTTTAAAAGACTTGCATGTATATACAGGCCAAATTTCACGTGTAAATGTTCCTGTAATCGCCGTATTGGGAACAGATTGCGCTTGTGGAAAGATGACCACGGCAGTTGAACTCAACAAAGCGCTTAAAAAGCTCGGCATACGTTCGGTACTGGTCGCAACAGGTCAAACCAGCCTGATGCAGGGAGCAAAATATGGAGTATCCATTGATGCGCTTGTTTCTCAGTTTGTAGTTGGCGAAATTGAAAATGCTATTATCGAAGCATTCGATAACGAAAAGCCGGATATTATCTTGGTTGAGGGGCAGAGCGCTGTCAGCCACCCCGCTTTTATGGGCTCGCTTAGTATCCTGAAAGGAAGCCAGCCAGATGGAGTTATTCTCCAGCATCCACCCGCCAGGAGATTCAGGTGCGATTTCCCCCATTTGGTAATGCCGACTGTTGAAAGCGAAATCAAACTGATTGAGTCAATGTCTTCAACAAAGGTAATCGCGATCGCCTTAAGTCATGAAGGGCTGACTGAAGAAGAAACAGGAAAATACTTACAGAATTTTGAGAAACAGCTTCAACTGCCGACAACCGATGTATTAACCAATGGCTCCCAGAAACTCGTTGAAGCATTAACAGATCGCTTTCCACAATTGATTCCGTTTCCCCATCGAAAGATTTTGGAAATCCTTCCCAGAATAGCGGCGGAGTCTGTTCAATAACAATAAAGGCTCCATTGGATTCAGTCCTCCCTAGAATTGAAATTTCACTGTCCAAAATCCAGGACAATACCCGGATTCTTTCCAGGTTATACGGCTTGAAGGGGATCTCTCTAATGGGGGTTACTAAGGCTGTGCTTGGGGAGCCTGCCATTGCCGAGGCAATGATAAAGGGCGGAGTAGAGTTTATTGCCGACTCTCGCATTGAAAACATAATAAGAATGAGAGTTGGCGGAATAACCGACACTCAATTCGTTCTATTGCGCACGCCTCCAAGCCAGGCAGAAGCTATTATTAAAAATGTGGACATAAGCCTGAATACTGAAATTGAAACGGTTAAAAAACTTTCATTTTACGCAAAAGAACATAATAAATCCCACAAAGTAATATTAATGGTCGAACTGGGCGATTTGCGTGAAGGGATACTTCCATGCGACCTTCCTCAATTTATTAAGACAATCCTGCCTCTATCAAATATCCAAATTATTGGCCTCGGTTGCAATTTGGCCTGTCATGGCGGGATTAAACCAGACAGCAAAAACATGATGAAGCTATCCCAATTGACAACCGCAATTGAAAAGGAGTTTCAGTTGAATTTCCAATTAACTTCAGGCGGGAATTCAGCAAATTATGAATGGTACCTATCCACTCAGGATGCGGGCAAAATCAACAACCTTCGGCTTGGAGAATCCATCCTTTTGGGCCGGGAAACTGTAAGCAGAAAACCAATTCCCGGCTTGCACACGGGAGCTTTTAAACTAATTACCGAAGTGATCGAATCCAAGAGAAAACCCTCTTTGCCATTTGGGGAAACCTGCCAGGATGCTTTTGGAAATATCCCCAGCTTTCTTGATCGAGGAACACGCGAGAGAGGCATAATTGCTCTAGGCAGGCAGGACATTCGGGTTTCAGGCATATTGCCTGAAAATAAGCTAGCCATCCTCGGCGTCAGCAGCGACCATATTATCTTTGACAACGAGAAATATAAATATAGAGCAGGAGATGAAGTTAAATTTGACCTTGATTATGGCGGGCTTCTGGCGGCTATGACTTCTCCATTTATTCATAAAAATCTAATTGACCCCTGCAACAATCATGAGCGGCGTCACATGAGCGAACATTAGAGAGGCGGCTTTATGTATGAAGTCAAGGTGTACGACAGCTCAGGAAATTTAAAAAAAGTGATTTCAATAAGTAAACTAAACGCTCGCTCTAAAAAACAGCTGGCATTCCCTCATCTATTCAAAAAAAACAAACGGCGCCCCGGAAGACCTTCAGCAAAACCTCTCGAGGCGTAAAAACCCTTTTCCTATTATTCTATTTTCGCCAAACCCTTCAACGGCAAAAATTTTCTTTTAGCCTCCTATTGAATTAAAACTACGGCAACCGCTTCCATTTGAGAGTGAACGCCTTAATTAAGCGAACGATATTCTGGATAACTTCTATATCGTTTCAAGAGAGGATCAAGCAATGATAAAAATGGACCATCACCTTAAAATATTAATAGCGGCTTTGGGTTTTGCCCTTCTAGCTTACGGATTGAACCCCTGGACCAATCCTGCAAATGCGGCCACTGAGCGGGCCTCGGCCCAATCTGGAGACAACCCAAAAAATAATTGTTCGGAAATATTGGCAAATTCAAAGAATAACCAAAAAACCCTGGCTACGTTAGAGCGTTTAGTGGGTTATTTGGAGTCATCAGTCACGGACGTAAAAATGACGGTCAATAGAATTGACCGCAACTTGAATAAGGCGAACAAACAATCTCCGATGTAAAAAAACAATTTAATCATGTTTCATCTTTTTTTCCGTTGGAAACAAAAAACAATGAGGTCGGCATGGAAAACCAAGCTTTTTTTACCCTGCTCATTTCAATGACAGCCAATTTTTTGGTTTTAGGAATCTCACTGAACCGGCCCGATTCGTTTTTCCCGGTGAGTCTTTCAGCTATTTCTATTTCTTTGCAGGGATATGCATTGCGACTGATCGCCGTTAACGCAATTAGCTAAATAATTTTTGCAACATATTACCTAATCCGGGGCCAATCACCACTTCCTTTTTGAAAACGATCAACTGTCAGGTTAATACCATCACTGATCAGAACTGGTTTTCACATCTACCGATTAAAAGGGCCGCAAACCAGCGCCCGCTGGACTCCGGGAGTTAGCGAATGAAGTCCGTCCATGAGTTTTTCACGGGCGATCAGGACGTCGACGATCTGCCCGGAATAACGAACGGCTGTCTCCCGCATCATGCCCATCATTGGCCATCCCCATAAAGCCGAAACAATGACGCCGTCCCGCACAAAATGCGGCTCCGTCAGAAAGCTGCAACTGACAACGGCTTCCACGGGGCTTCGGTTTGTGGCGCTACCCCCAACCAGGTCGATAACCACGGACTTGTCGGGAACAAGTTCTTTCAAGTGTTGGTTGCTGACTAAAAAGTTTACGCCCCGTAACTCCGGGGCTTGTTCCGCGCCGTTAACTACCAGATCCACGTCCTTCAGCCAAAAATCAATGCATCCCTTGGCAGTATGTGTGCGACCCAGCACATGGACGACTTTGATCCCCTGGCTATACAATTCATGCAACGCCCCTTGCGCCACATTGCCATAACCCAGAACAATCGCCTTTGCATCCGCAATGTCCAGGGCGGGTTTGTTTTCTTTCAACAATTCCACGCCGTACCTAGCGCCCGCCCTGCCCGTCTCATGCAGACATTGAATACGGCGTAACCCAAATTCCAGGGGCGGGTGGCTCGCGTGATAATCCGCAATGGCCAGCTCGCCATACTGGCGTTCAAATTCATAAAGATCAAAAATGTGAGCGCCATTATCTTTCAGTTTAGCCAGAACGCCTTGTCGGTCTTCAAAGTCCTGGCTGTCATAAAAATATAATGCCGTCGGTCCAACCGCGTTTAGCTCTTCAAAGGAAAGCTTTGGTTGAACGATCTGCAACGAGCGGGGATTGCGATTGCCGCAGCGCCGGATGGCGCTGCGCAGTCGGTCGCTCCATCCAACGACCCTGACTTGCAATCCGCCCATGATATTTTTTTCGAGAAATGGCTTTAAAGCCTCGGCCATGGCCCGGCGGCCAAGAATTTCCCGATCAGAATTGATCTTTGGCGATTCGCATATTTCTTCCATTGCAATTACATTGATGCGCCGGTCCTGAAGCAGTTTTGCCCGATCTGGATAAGAATGAAAATGCGCCATGCAGAATAAGGCGCATCCTTCGCGCATCTCTTCAATGGAAGCGAGCGCGGGCCCCTTAAACTTAATGATTAACTCCTTATCCCGATAAATATTCTCCGGCGTTTGCATGACGGCGTTGTTTTGCTCGTACTCGCTATCGCTGAATCCAACCCCCTCTCCCGCACCGTACTCGACGTAAACCTTGAGACCCGCTTGAGCGAGTTTGCCGACGTCCGTCGGCGTCAACGCCACGCGTTTTTCCAACGCTCCGGGATTTTCCGGAGACTCTATTTCTTTGGCCAGCGCTATGGAAGAAAATTTTCGTGGGGATAAGGTCATATAAATTGCTCTAATGCAAAAAGGACGATAACGGATTTAACAAAACAGAAGATTTGCAATGATATCCAGGATGAGCAAAAGTAGAATTGCCTACTTTTTTTCATAAGGTTTAAAGTCGGTGTAACCTTCTTTTTCAAATGAAAACCATATTTCCATTCCGGCGTCAGGAGCCAGGGGCCAACCGTTGCGGAATCGATCCACAAGATCCGGATTACTGATGAAGGGTCGGCCAAACGCTATCAGATCGGTATTTTTCTCTTTAATCGCCGCCTCCGCCGTCTCTTGCGTGTATCCACAATTCCCCATTATCGGCCCTGAAAAAAGCTTGCGGAATTCGCTCAACTCCATAGGCTCGCCAAGTTCATGAAAACCGAATGCCACCCCGTCCATAACGTGCAGGTAGGCCAGGCCGACCTTCTCAAGTTGGCTTGCGACATAGGAAAAGGTTTCCCGGTAATCTTCTGAACCCATATCGTTATAGTTCCCATTGGGACTCAACCGGACGGCGATTCTATCTGCCGGCCAAATTTCAGCGACAGCGCCGACTATTTCCTGAAGGAAGCGAAAACGGTTTTCCAGACTTCCGCCATAAAGGTCGGTTCGCTTATTAGTTTTAGATTGTAGAAACTGGTCAATGAGGTAGCCATTGGCGGCATGGATCTCCACCCCGTCGAACCCCGCCTCTTTGGCCCTTCTTGCCGCTTGTTTATAGTCCTCTATAATTCCTGGAACTTCATTAATTTCAAGTTCCCGAGGAGTCTCGTTATCTTTCTTTCCTTGTGGAGTATGAATGTATTCCCCATTTAGTTTCACTGCCGAAGGAGCTACGGGCGGTTCGCCGTCATGAAACGCGCTGTGTGAAGCCCGACCACAATGCCACAATTGAAGGAAAATTTTTGATCCCTTGCCATGCACCGCCCCGGTAACTTTTTTCCAGGCCTCGCCCTGCTCGTCCGAATAAACTCCAGGTGAATTGATCCAACCTATACCCTGTTTAGATACAACCGTCGCCTCGGTAATGAGCAAACCCGCCGAAGACCTTTGTGAATAATACTCGGCCATTAAATCGTTCGGCATTCGCTCCACGCCCGCTCTGGCCCGTGTCATGGGAGCTAGTACGACCCGGTTTTCCAGTTTCAGATCGCCCAACTGGAATGAGCCGAGCAATTCAGGTGACTCAAATTTAGCTGCCATTGGCAGGGTCCTTTCAAAAGGAAATTTACGTTGAAGTCGATTCAATCCCGGTTTTTATATTAATCTTGAAACGCCTGCATTTCAGGAGCTTCAATAAACGGCCTAAAAGCGAGCGATCAACTTTTATATTAGATATGTTCAACCCGTCAAAAAGATAGGCGCCGTGCCGGGGAAGCCCGCCTCCCGGTTTTCACAAAAAAAAGGCCGCCGGAGATCGGCGGCCTTTTTGTTTCTCGACGACTAAATCTACGAGACGTCAGACTTTTTTCTTTTTCTTTGCTTCCTGTTGTTTCATGTCCTCGGCGTAATCGTAACTGCCTTTTCTCGGCAAGTTGGCCGTAAACTTGTCGGCGGTATCCTTCATCGCCTTGTCCTTGGCCTCGCCTTCAGCCTGGGCTTTTTCCCGCGCCAGTTTTTCCTTCTCCTCGTCGCTCAAAGCCTTTTCTTCTTCCTGGGCCTTATCGAGTTCCGATTGGGCTGATTGATCTGATTGGGCGCCCTCCTGCCCTTCCGCAATTTCACCTTCAGGGTTTTCAGCCGCTTTTTCCAACTCTTCGGCTTCCTTCATGGAGGATTTAAAATTCTTGATGCTGCGGCCAAAAGCGGAACCAATCTCCGGCAGTTTTCCGGCCCCAAATATAATCATAATGATGACCAGAATGATCATCAACTCGGGAAAACCAATTCCCATCATAGCTCTAAACCCTCCAGTTAAAACGTATTAAAAAGTTCCAGCGCCTCGAGCGAGGCCGGAACCCCAAGATATTCTATTTCGTTGTTTATTGATTTTGGCCAGTGTAACTGGTTTGACCTATGAAATTCAACCGAAAAGGCGGCGGATCAACCGTTCCGCAACGCCTCTATTGTCGCGGCGTAATCGTCGCTGCCAAAAATAGCCGACCCGGCGACAATAACGTCGGCCCCGGCTTTCTTGACCTCGCCGACGTTATCGACCTTGATTCCTCCGTCGACCTGCAGGCCGACGTCCTTTTCGCATTGCTCCAACGTATCTCCCAACAGTTTGATTTTATCCAACACGGCGGGAATGAATTTTTGCCCGCCAAATCCGGGATTGACGGACATCAACAACACCAGGTCGATATCGTTGAGAATTTCATCCAGCGTGAACAGGGAGGTTCCGGGATTGAGCACGACGCCCGCGCCCATTTTCAAATCCTTGATGATTTGAATGGTGCGATGCAAATGCGGGCACGCCTCCATATGCACCGTGATAATATCCGCGCCCGCGTCGGCAAACTCCGGAATGTACCGGTCGGCATTCTCAATCATCAAATGCACGTCGAGAGTCAGTTCGGTAACTTTGCGGATAGACTCGACGACGGGAGGGCCGATGGTGATGTTGGGGACAAAATGCCCGTCCATGACGTCGACATGAATCCAGTCCGCGCCCGCCTCCTCAACGGCTTTGACTTCCTCGCCCAGCTTACTAAAATCGGCGGCCAATATAGACGGCGCTATCTTTACCATAAAGGCGTCCTTTTTCTCACAATGCGCAACGGCATTCGGTAATAATTATCTTGGCTTTACGGCCTTAAAAAATCAAACGAGGATAGCATACCCACCCATGCATGTCCTGAAAAATATAAACGCCGCCAAGGGTGAAACTGCTAAAATCGAATGGAAAGTCATCGTATCAAAATCAACTCTATGAGCCAGTTTTGAAGCCCAAATTAAGAAACATAATTCTACGACTCCTGCTCTTGGCCCTATCGCTGGCTTGCGGGGCCTGTCAGTCCCAGGAATCGGATCCCAATATTACCCGCCGCGCCCAATTGCAAATGGGAACCTTGGTGGAAATTTCCGTCCACCACTCAGACAAAGCGTTGGCTCAGTCCGCCATCGGCAGGGCCTTTGACGAAATTTCCCGGATTGAAGACTTGATGAGCGGCCACAAACCCGACTCGGAAACTTCCCGTCTTAACCAGAACGCGGGCGGCGAATTCATCAAAGTCTCCCCGGATTTATTGAAAGTCCTCAACACGGGAATTCATTGGGAAACTCTCTCCAAAGGCGCATTGGACATAACGCTCGGACCAGTCGTTCGACTCTGGAATTTCGACGCCGCAGCAAACGCCCCGCCTTCCGACGAAATACTAAAAGAAGCGCTGACCCGGACGGGCTTTCAAAATATCGAAATCAAAGACGGCAAGATACGCCTGACCCAACCGGGCATGGCGCTGGAATTGGGATCGATCGCTAAAGGATACGCCGTCGATCAGGCGGTTAAGGTCTTACGCGAAAACGGAGTCCACAACGGACTCGTCAACGCGGGCGGAGACCTCCGGGCGTTTGGAACCAAAGACGGCAAGCGTCCCTGGGTGGTGGGAATTCAGCACCCCAGAAAACCGCAGGAAATTTTAGCCACGCTTCCCATCCGCAATGGCGCCATTGCCACATCTGGAGATTATCAACGTTACTTTGTGAAGGACGGCGTTCGCTACCACCATATACTCGATCCAGCAACGGGACGGCCCGCGCGCGGAGTCATGTCATTTAGCGTAACCGCGCCCACCGCCATGCAGGCAGACGCCTTGGCCACGGCGGCGTTCGTAATGGGAATTGAAAAGGGAGTTAAATTTTTGAAATCAATCCCGGACTCTGGAGCGCTGGCGGTGGACGACGCAGGCAAACAATTCCGGCACAATTTCTCCAGCCCCTAGGGAGCGCGACGAGAGGGTTTGAACCTCTTGAGCAAAAGGGAATTGCCGACCACGGAAACGGAACTTAAAGACATGGCGGCGGCGGCAAACAAGGGCTTGAGCAAAATCCCAAAAGCGGGATATAAAATCCCGGCGGCAATGGGAATCCCCAGTGTGTTGTAAAAAAACGCCCAGAACAGGTTCTGGCGTATCTTGCGCAAGGTTTGCCTGCTCAGTTCAATTGCGTCCGCAACCGAGTGCAAATCGTGTGTCATTAGAGTAATGTCGGAAGCTTCCATAGCGACGTCGGTTCCCGATCCAACGGCGATCCCGATCTGCGCTTGGGCCAAGGCAGGAGCGTCGTTGACGCCGTCGCCAACCATCGCCACAAACCGTCCCTGTTCCATCAACTTTTTGACCTCTCCGGCTTTATCGCCTGGCGCTACTTCGGCGAAAACTTTTTCGATCCCCATTTCATCCGCGATGGCGCGCGCGGTTTCTAAACGGTCCCCAGTCATCATGACCACTTCCATGCCGGCTTCCCGCAAGCGTTGGACGGCCGACGCGGATTCCGGACGCACGGCGTCTGCGGCGGCCAAGGCTCCTGCCGGTTTTCCATCCACCCACAGGCACATGGGCGTTTTTCCCTTGCGCGACCACTCTTCCATCCTGTCCCGCAAAATCGAAGCCCCGCCGGTTGAGTCCGGCTTCATATTCAAATTCCCCAACGCCAGGTCCATTCCCTCTACGCAACCCTTCACGCCGAATCCCGGTTGATTTTGAAAATCTTCGACCGGAGCCAATTTCAAACCCCTCTCCTCCGCCTCCTGGACGACGGCTTGGGCCAAGGGGTGCTCCGATCCTTTTTCCAGAGAAGCGGACAACCGCAAAACCGCGTCGACGGACAACGCCGTTTCCGGAGAGTAAAAAACGTCCGTCACTTTAGGCTTGCCCTGGGTCAACGTACCGGTTTTGTCGAAGACCACGGTATCTATATTTTGCGCCTGCTCCAGGACAGCGCCGCCCTTGATGAGGATTCCCAACTGCGCTCCCCTGCCCGTCCCAACCATGATCGCCGTGGGAGTGGCTAATCCTAAGGCGCATGGACAGGCGATAATTAAAACGGAAATGAAAGCCATCAACGCAAACAAAAACGGGTTTTCTATACCGGCCAGTTCCGCTCCCCAGCCCTGCCAGATCAAAAATGTCAGAACCGCAACGCCCATGACGATGGGAACGAAGATCCCGGCCACCTTGTCTGCCAGCCTTTGTACCGGCGCCTTGGAACCCTGGGCCTCCTGAACCAGTTGAATGATCTGGGACAACACGGACTCGCTCCCGAGACGTTCGGCGCGCATTTTAAAATATCCCGATTGGTTGATGCTGGCGCCGATCACTCCATCTCCCGGTTTCTTTTCGACGGGAAGGCTTTCGCCCGTCACCATAGACTCGTCGACAGCGCCGTTTCCTTCAATGAGGGTTCCATCGACGGGAATTTTTTCTCCCGAACGAACGATTACTACGTCTCCCTTATGAACTTCGCCGACGGGAATTTCTATTTCATCTCCGTCGCGCTCAATCCGCGCGGTTTTGGGTTTTAAATTGACAAGGCTTTTTATAGCGTCCGAAACTTTTTGTTTGGCTCCCGCTTCCAACCAGCGTCCCATCAACACCAGGGCAATGATCATGACGGAGGCGTCGAAATAAACTTCCGCCGCCTGGCCGCCGACAGAGACGACTGACGGAAAAAAAACGACGACGGCGCTATAGAAATACGCAGCGGAAGTCCCAATCGCCACCAGGGTGTTCATGTCCGCATACCCGTGACGCAGCCCAGCCCAAGCCCCCTGGTAAAACTGCCATCCCGTCCAAAACTGTACGGGCGTGGCCAATGCAAATAATAAAATATGGGGGAATTCCCAAAACATCCCGCCAGCCATGATCAAGGCTCCGGCGGTTGCGGAAACGATAAACTTCAATTTAAGGACTTGCGATTCTCGGAGTTGGGATTCCTGCAAATCGTCTTCGCCCGCCTCTTCGATCATTCGCAGGGTGTAGCCGATATCCCGCAAGGCGCGCTCGAATTCCTCCGGTCCCGTTTGGCCGGAAAAAAATTCTATCGAAACTTTTTCGGCGCTAAAATTGACCGCGACATTTTTTACGCCCGCCAAAGTCTCAAGTTTTTTTTCCACGCGGGATACGCAGGAAGCGCAGGTCATTCCCTCCACGGAGTAGGTCTGCTTTTTGGCGGGAACCTCGAAACCCAGTCCTTCAATCACTCCTGGAATGGAGCCTGGGGGGAAAATTTCAGGATCATACTCCACCGTCGCCTGCCCCGCGCCGAAGTTGACCTCCGCCAGGAAAACTCCGGCCAGAGATCCGAGTTTTTTTTCTATCCGCGACGCGCAACTAGCGCAGGACATTCCTCTGACGGGAAAAATTATTTTATCGGAGCGTTCTTGGGAAAGGATCTGTTCCATTAAGCATTACCAAGTACATAAAAGCATTCAGAACGGCTAAGCCCATTACATGTTAGATTATATTTTATATCTTTGGGGTTTGCTCAAAATTGAAGCGGAAAAGAAGGCATTGGGCCGCCAGGGGAGCTTACGAAAATTAAAAATTTGCGGCGGCGAAATGGGGAAGGCTATTTGCGGAAAAATAAACTTTTGAGAGTAAAAAACCCGTAAAGAAAAAACAGAGCGGCGATCAAACCGTTGGAAAACGACCTTTCGTTCACCGCCAGGGTGAAAATATACAAGCTCACTCCGCTGAGGCCGACGCCGATTAAAAAATATCCCAGGGTTTTAAATAAGGGCGACTGGGATTCCTTGTTCAAATTCGTGCGTTTTTGTTTTAACTGCCAACGCCAACGGAGCACATAATAGGTTTGGCGGAACCAGGCGAAGAGACCCTCGTCCTCAATCAGGCTGGAACTGCAATAGATGCAGGATTTGTCGGAATTGCGATTCGGGAATCCGCAATTGAGGCAAAGCTTGTAATCCTGATCTTGATTGACCAGGATGGGTTCTTTTTTGGGTTTTTCCATGATCCCTTTCCGTTATATCATGGGAATAAACTCATCCCAACCGGATCTATGTGTGAGGAATTAATAATTGTATAATGATTGCTTAAAGGCGTCAACGCGCAAAGAAAAATCCGGCGCTTTATAACGGGACGATTAGCTTGACCGCAAATTAATCCCAAAACTTCAAACGGCCGTTCAAATGGAATCGTTCATGAAAATAATCAGCTCGCTTTTTTTATTAATTTTAATTTCCACAACTCCTCCCGCATTTTCCGAAACCGTACCCTCTCAAGGACAAATCAAAAATATGATCCTTATCCCCGGAGGCGTTTTTGAAATGGGAAGCCGAAAGTCCTTACACGAACTCAATCCCATGGACATATTGAATCCAGACCGCCACATGCTGGGACCGGAAGATCCCGCGCATAATGTTGAGATCGACGCTTTTTATATGGATAAATACGAAACCACCAACGCGGAATATAAAGAATACGTCGAGGATAAAAAAGTTCCGCCGCCAACGTTCTGGGAGCGGAAGGATTTCAACCAGCCCAACCAGCCGGTGGTTGGCGTGACCTGGCGAGACGCAAGCGCGTATTGCGCCTGGAGGGGAAAGCGCCTGCCGACGGAGGCGGAATGGGAAAAAGCCTCGCGCGGTAAAAGGCACATCGAGTATCCCTGGGGAAACGAGGAACCGGACAAGAGCCGCTTGAACTTTAACAATGGATCAGGAAAACCCATGCCGGTCGGATCCTTTGACAACGGAAAATCCGATTACGGCGTTTACGACCTAGGCGGCAACGTTTCCGAATGGGTTCATGACTGGCACATGGCGGAGTTTTATATGTTTTCGCCCAAAAAGAATCCGCAGGGTCCTAAAAAACGGCAGTACAAGGTCGTTCGCGGCGGGCATTGGAAAAGCGGCGCCCAAGACGTAAGAATGACCTATCGCAACGCATCCATTCCAAATTTAAAAGCCAACTTCCTCGGCTTTCGTTGCGTCAGGGACGGGGGAAACTAAAAAACCACGAGCTTTTCTTAGCATTTATTAGCAAAGCCTACCCCAAGCGCGCGGCGCGGATGCGGTCGAGGAGGAGGTCGGCGATTTCGGTTTTTTTGAGGAGGGGTAGGCTTTCCGGTTCGCTGTCTGGAGTCAATATCGTCACCTGATTGGCGTCCGACTGAAACCCGATTCCCGGCGCGCTAATATCGTTGGCCACGATCATATCCAGGCGCTTTTTCTCCATTTTTTCCCGGGCGCTTTGGGTCACATTTTCGGACTCGGCGGCAAACCCGACCACAATTTGCCGGGTCTTCAGGCGACCAGCTTCAAGGAGAATGTCTGTGGTAGGTTGAAGCTTTAATTGAAGCGATTCTTTGCCCCGCTTTTTTATTTTTTCCTTGAGCACGGATTCCGGAGCAAAATCCCCAACAGCCGCAGTCATCACCAGAACGTCCGCCGAGGGAAAATGATCCAACACCAGGGCCTTCATTTCGGAAGCCGTTTGGCAGGATAAAACTCGCATTCCTTCCGGACGGGCCAGATGCGTAGGTCCGCTGACAAGCGTGACGTCCGCGCCCCGGTCACGGGCTTTTTCGGCGACGGCGTATCCCATTTTCCCGGACGATGGATTCGATATGTAACGCACAGGGTCGATGGGTTCCCGCGTGGGTCCCGCAGTCACCAGAATTTTAACGCCCTCTAAATCGGCTTTCCCCGACAACAATTTTTTTATTTCATCCATCAGCGCCCCGGGGTCCGCAAGCCGCCCCTGCCCCGTCGTCCCGCAGGCCAGCTCGCCGGTTTCGGGTTCGGCGATTTTCACTCCGCGCGATTTTAAAATTCCGATGTTGGCCCGGACCGCCGGATGCGAATACATTTTATCGTTCATAGCCGGAGCCACGATCACAGGTCCGCTAAAAGAAACCGCCAAGGTGGACAATGCGTCGTCGGCCAAACCGTTGGCCATTTTGCCGATCATGTTTGCGGTCGCGGGAGCAACGATCAACAGGTCCGCCCCTTCGGCGGCGCGTATGTGCTCCATGTCCGCTGTGGAACTTTGATCGAATACCTCGTCGTAAACCGGCCTGCCTGACAACGTTTCAAACGTAAGCGAACCGACGAACTGTTTGGCGTTCCGCGTCATGGAAACATAAACCTCGGCGCCTTCCTTCGTCAATAAGCGGAGTAGTTCCACAGACTTGTAAGCGGATATGCCTCCGCAAACTCCAAGAACAATTTTTTTATTTTTTAAAGTCATCAGCGTCTGGCGCTTTAGCGCCGGTTATTGTTTGTGAAATATTATAAACCAGGATCGGAGCTTCCGTACTTAAAATGAACCGAATCAATTGACAATACCCCCAACATTTTCTAGTATCTTGCTTCTTGACCTTTTCAAGCCTCTCACTCATTCCCTAATCTTATGGCCGAATTAAGAAAAGACCCGATTGTTGACCGGTGGGTGATCATTTCCGAAGAGCGCGGGAAACGCCCGGTCGATTACCCAAATCCCCAATCGTCTTTGCGAGGGGAATTCTGCCCGTTTTGCTACGGCAATGAAACCAAAACGCCTGGCGAAATACTGGCTTATCGTCCCGCCGGTTCTTCCGCCAATTCCAGCGGATGGAGCCTCAGGGTGGTCCCAAATAAATTTCCCGCCCTGGCCATAGACGGAGAGGCCAACCGGGTCGGGGAAGGCATGTTCGATAAAATGGGCGGACTGGGCGCCCACGAGGTCATTATTGAAAGTCCGCACCATGAGCTATCCCTGGAACAATTGCCGGAGAAAAGCCTCGAGGATTGTTTTTGGGCCTTCTCGCAACGCCTGAACGATCTTAAAAAGGATCCCCGGTTTCGCTACATCATGATTTTCAAAAATCATGGGGAGTCTGCCGGAGCAACGCTGGAGCACACTCACTCGCAACTGATCGCCCTGCCCATCGTCCCGGAAATGGTACACGAGGAACTGGTCGCGGCCCGGCGGCATTACGAATACAAAGAGCGTTGCATATTTTGCGATCTGCTAGCCCAGGAACTAGGGGATACACGGCGTATCGTCGCGGAGAACGAGGGGTTTGTTGCCGTTTGCCCTTACGCTCCTCGTTTTCCTTATGAAACCTGGATCCTTCCCAAGAGCCATTCCGCCCGCTTTGAAGCCAACGGCACGGACCATTTTCCGCTGCTTGCACGGTTGTTCAAAGACGTGTTGTCGCGCATCCGAAAATACCTCGACGCGCCGCCTTATAATTTTTACCTGCACACGTCTCCGTTGCAAACCGAATGCGACGCCTATTATCACTGGCATATAGAAATCATTCCCAAGACCACAAAGCTTGCGGGGTTCGAGCAAGGTTCGGGATGTTACATCAATCCCACTTCTCCCGAAGTCGCGGCGGAGAATCTGCGAAACCTCTCCCTGTAGTCTTTAATTAAATGGGAACCCCGCTGAAAATTCTTCTGGTCTCCCCGGAAATCCAACCGTTCGCCAAAACAGGCGGGCTGGCGGATATGTGCGCCTCCCTGGCGAAATCCCTCCACTCTCTGGGTCACGACGTCCGGCTCTTCATGCCCAAATACAAGCAGGTCGAGGGAGAGAAATTTTCTCTACAACCTTTGCCCATAAAACTTTCAATTCCCGTAGGCGAGAAAAACAAGACGGGTGAAATATTTTCCGGAACGCTCGAGGACGGTACGCCGGTCTATTTTTTAGGCAACGATTTTTATTTCAACCGGAATAGTTTGTACGGAGACGAAGACGAAGTTTTCACCGACAACGCGGAACGGTTTATATTTTATTCTCGAGCCGCATTAGAGTTTTGCAAGGCCCTCCCCTTTCAACCCGACGTCGTTCACTGCAACGAATGGCAATGCGGGTTGATCCCGGTTTATCTAAAAACTCTATATTCCCAGGACGCGTTTTATAAAACTACCCGAACCGTATTTTCCATTCACAACCTTGGCTATCAGGGGAATTTTAAAGCTGAAACCCTGGCTCTCGCCCGCCTGCCGGAGGAAGTGTTTACTCCCGGAGGGGCGGAATATTACGGCGAGTTCAGTTTTTTAAAAGCCGCGCTGGTTTATTCGGATAGCCTGACCACAGTAAGCCCCAGTTACAGCGAAGAAATCCTGACAAAAGAATACGGATTTGGCATGGAGGGGGTTTTAAAGGATCGTAAAAAAGATTTGTACGGAATTTTAAACGGAGTGGATTACCAGGAATGGAGTCCCGAAAAGGATTCCTTGATAACAAAAACCTATGGACCCTCCAACCAGGACGGTAAGGAGTTATGCAGAAGCTCCTTGCTACGACGGTTCTCTTCAACCTTCGACAATAAACAACCCATCCTTTGTATGATTTCCCGGCTCTCCCATCAAAAGGGCGTGGACCTGGTAATTGAAGCGTTGCCAACCTTGCTGGAAAGCGGACTGAAATTCGTCGTTCTGGGAATAGGAGAACATCGTTACGAAAACGAGTTGCAAAAGCTGAGCGTCCGCTATCCGGAAAACTGTCTCTGCTTGTTTAAATTTGACGAGCGCCTAGCTCATGAAATCGTAGCGGGAAGCGATATGATCCTTATTCCTTCGAGATACGAACCCTGCGGTTTAACTCAAATTTACGGCATGAAATACGGAACCATTCCCATAGGCCGAGCCGTGGGCGGACTAAATGACAGCATCGAGGAGTTCGACCAAACGACGGAGCAAGGCACGGGTTTCAAGTTCGACGAATTCAATTTAAGCGAGTTTCTTTCCGCAATCAAAAGAGCATTGTTCGTATTTAAAAACCGGGAACCATGGAAGCGTTTGACGCGCAATGGAATGCAAAAGGATTTTAGCTGGGACCGTTCTGCGCTGGAATACGTCCGGCTCTACGAAAATTTGATCCGCAAATAACTCTACACTAAGTTGTATAATGATCCTGCGTTTTAGGGCGACTGTTTTAGGGCGCCTCTAACAATGTTCTCCTGATTACGGAATCTTACAAGCTTCCGGGGGTTCTCATGCTGGACCAGAAACTCAGTCTGGAAATTCTGAAAGCAACCGCCAGAATTGCCTCCTCCACTCCCCATCTGGATCAGATTCTTTCCCAAATCATCGACGTAGTTAAAAATAAAATGAATATCGACGCCTGCAGTATTTTCCTGATCGACGACGCGGAAAAAGTGTCGCTTAAGGCATTCAGCGGTTATGGGGTCGACGAAACGGCTAATTTATCCTTAAACATGGGGCAAGGAATTACAGGATGGGTGGCGCGGCACAAAAATACCCTGGCGTTAAGGGAAGCCATGCAGGATCCGCGTTTTGTTTTTATTCCCAATATGGAGGAAGAGCAGTTCCAGTCCATGCTTTCAGTCCCCATACTTCGCGAGGAACAATGCATTGGAGTGGCCAACGTCCATACCCGCGATAAACGGTATTTTAGTCCCGTGGAAATCCTTGTTTTGGAAACCATCGCCGATCAGGTCGCGGGATGCATTTCCAACGCTTTGGTCTACGCAAAAAACCAGATGATGATCAAGGAGCTATCGATCCTTTACGACGTCAGCCTGGGAGCGCAATCGACCCTAAACCCGGAACTGGGATTGTGGGTAATTTTAAGCGGGATCACTCGCGGAGAAGCGGGCGGATTCAATCGCGCAATATTGTTCACCGTTGAAGACGGCGAATTGATTGGAACCATGGGGCTGGGTCCGGACTCTCCGGAGGACGCTCAGAGGATATGGACGGAGCTGGACGGCGAAGGAAAGGAATACCAAATCGCCCAGAAAATGATCTCCGAAGAAGAGAAGGACGAGTACAGTAAATCCAATTTCAATAAATTCGCCAAGACCCTCCGGTACCCGCTCAAAGAAAACGACAACGTCCTGGCCGAAGCGGCGCTGAAAAGAAAGATTGTGCATGTGGAAAACTGCGCCGGCCACCCCTTGGTATCCGACGAGTTTTGCCAAACGTTTGGGGTCGATTCTTTCGCCGCAGTTCCTCTCACCGCCCACGACGAGGTTTTGGGAGTGATCTTCACTGACAACAGGTACAACGCCAAACCTATCACCCAAACCAGTTTACATTTGCTCGCGCGATTCGCCGCCCATGCGGGTTGGGTATTGGAAAACTCCCGTCTGATTTCCAGACTCGTCGCCACCAACCGAGAACTTTTATCCATGAAAGACCGGTTGATTGAAACCGAAAAGCTTTCGGCGCTGGGGCGGCTTTCCGCAGAAGTGGCTCACGAAATCAAAAACCCTATAGTTTCAATCGGAGGATTCGCTCGAAGGCTGAAAGATAAATTTATGGAAAATCACGAAGCCTCTCAAAATCGCCAGGAAGAAGAGTCCGCCCTCAATTATGCAAATATCATATTTGAAGAAACGCAAAAACTCGAACGGCTCCTGAAAGATATTTTGACTTATCCAAAAACGGGAGACCTGAACCTTGAAATCTGCAACCCGGATCAATTGATCCAGGAATCGCTGGACGCTTTTAAAACCCTTTTACTTGGGCAGGACGTAAAAATTGAAACCCACATCCAGAAAGACCTCAGTCCAGCTTTAATCGATCCTATAAAGATCAAACAAGTAATTAACAACATCCTTTCCAACGCGCTGGAATCCATGCCGCGTGGCGGTAAAATTAAGGTCTCCGTCTATCTCGTAGACTCTGACAAAGACGAAGAACAATCCTTCCTGACAATTCACATCGAAGATTCGGGCGGCGGCATCCCCGATCAGGCGCTGGACAATATCTTCAACCCGTTTTTCACCACAAAAAAAACCGGGACCGGGCTGGGACTTTCTATATGCAGGAAAATCGTGGAAAACCACGGCGGGACCTTGCGCGTGGAAAACTTCAAGAACAAGGGCGTAGGGGTCTTCATTCTTTTACCATTGAAAAACAGCCGCGACTGTACTAAAAAAGAACATCCATCCGACGGACGGCCCGAAATTTTTTTCGACGAACAAACCTGAGTTCTTCAGATTTCTTAAATTTCCATGAACCTCCAAGGTAGCGAGAGGCGGACATGAAGGAAAAGAAAAAGAAAAAAATCCTTATCGCCGACGACGAGGACAATATTCGCTTTCTATATAAGGAAGAACTGGAGGATGAAGGTTACGACGTCTGCCTGGCGTCGGACGCCGAAGAAACCCTTGCCATGGCGCGGGAGGAGCGCCCCGACCTCGTGACCCTGGATATTAAGATGCCGGGCATGGACGGACTGGAACTTTTGGGGATACTTAAAAAAGAAAACAACGACGTCCCCGTAATTCTTTGTTCCGCCTACGGCAGTTACAAGCAGGATTTCCGGGTATGGTCCTCCGACGCTTACGTTGTAAAATCCGCGGACCTTAAAGAATTAAAATCCACTATTAAAGAAATCCTGGTTTCTTCCGGAAAATAGAGTTGAGTTTAGTCGTCGATTTAGCCCCAAGGATCATCAAACTCGCAAAAACTTAAAACCTCATCCCAATGACCTCGAATCCCATTGAACCCAAACTCATCGCCGTTGAAGGGGCCATTGGCGCCGGAAAGACGTCTCTCTCCCGCTTGTTGAGCGAACGGTATCAGGCGCAGTTGGAGTTGGAAAAGGACGAGGACAATCCCTTCATCGCCAAATTTTACGAAGACCCCAGGGGCCTGGCCTTTCAGACCCAGATTTTTTTTTTATTGAGCCGATATCAACAATACCTAGATCTGGCGCAAAGAGGATTGTTCAATTCGGTGGTTATCATCGATTATCTTTTTCAGCGCGATCGGATTTTTGCCGACCTCAATCTTTCGGGTCATGAAAAAGCGTTGTACGATCAAATTTACCACTTGATCGTCAAGAAAATCCCCAGGCCGGATCTGGTTATTTTTCTGCAAGCGGGAGAGGAGACGCTCATTGAAAGAGTTGAAAAACGCAACCGGGACTATGAAAGCGACATAGACTTTGAATATGTCAAAAACGTCAACCAAGCGTTCAACAACTTTTTTTTCTATTACCAGGACGCCCCCCTCCTCGTCGTCAACACCGACGAAATCGACTTTGTCGAAAAAAAAGGCGACCTGGAGGAGTTGATAAATAAGATCAACAGTCATAAAATAGGCAGAGAATATTACAACCCGCTTGGATCCTGACAGGACCGGGACGGAGCAATACAGATTCCCAGGCGAATTTTTGATCGGAGACCTCGGCTGAGGCTTTGAATCGAATAAACTCTCGCTAAGGAAAAACATATCGGCGATCTCGGCCCGGTATGTAATTTGTTTATTGCCGCCAGAAATTTTCCGTCCCCGCCCCCCTGTCCGCACCCAGGCCCTTAAACTAAACGCTTGGGCGCGCCATGATAAAAAAACAGACCACGATCCCTTCCATTCTTGGAAAGAAAAATTCTGGAAAAAAAATCGCCGCCCTAACGGCCTACGATTTTTGTTTTGCCAAAATTCTGGAAGAAACCGACGTCGATATCATTCTCGTTGGCGACTCCCTCGGCATGGTGACCCTGGGATATGAAAGCACCCTGCCCGTCACCATGGACGAAATGATTCATCATATTCGGGCGGTCAAGAGAGGCGTTCACCACCCCTTGGTGGTGGGCGACATGCCGTTTATGTCCTATCAGGTTTCGAACGAATCCGCCGTACAGAACGCCGGACGGATCATTCAGGAAGGCGGCGCCGGCGCCGTCAAACTGGAAGGCGCGGGTCCCATGGCTGAAAGGTTACAGGCAGTCGCCCAAGCTGGGATTTCCGTTATAGGACACTTGGGCCTGACCCCTCAATCCATACATCAATTTGGCGGCTACAAGGTGCAGGGAAAAAATTACCTGGACGCGCGACAAATCAAAAAAGACGCTTTGGATTTGCAAAAAGCCGGAGCCTTTGCCTTGGTTCTGGAAGCCATTCCTCAAGAACTGGCGCGGGAAATCACCGGAGAGTTGCAAATCCCCACCATCGGAATTGGCGCGGGACCGCATTGCGACGGGCAAATTCTGGTGCTCAACGACATGCTGGGCCTCAACCGGGACTTCACGCCAAAATTCGTCAAACGCTTCGTCGAACTGGGGGAGCTTACGAAATCCGCCGTGAATCAATATGTCCAGGAAGTTCGGGAAGGCAGTTTCCCCGATCAGGATCACTCCTATGACATGCCGCGACAACCGCTTCGGTCCGCGGGAAATGAAAAACCTGGCGCCTGAAATGAAAACCATCCAAAGCGTTTCCGAAATGAAAGAATGGTCGCGCTCCTGTTCGGGAAGCGTCGGCCTGGTCCCCACGATGGGTTATTTGCACCGGGCGCATTTGGACCTGGTTCAAAAATCCCTGGACGCCTGCGACGCGACCACAGTCAGCCTGTTCGTCAACCCGACTCAGTTCAGCCCCGGCGAGGATTTTGAAAATTACCCCAGAGATTGGGACGGAGACCGGGCCAGGCTGGAGACCATGGGCGTGGACGTCCTGTTCATGCCCGACACAGAGGCCATGTACCCTTCCGGATTCAAAACCAACGTCGAAGTCCAGGAGGTCACCCGGCGGCTTTGCGGAGCGACCCGTCCGGACTATTTCAAGGGAATGGCCGTCGTCGTCCTCAAACTGTTCAACATCGTCCGGCCCGACAAAGCTTTTTTCGGCGAAAAGGACTGGCAACAACTGCAAGTCATAAAAACCTTGGTCCGCGACTTGAACCTCGACGTCGACGTCCAATCCCTACCCATCGTCCGGGACGCCGACGGGTTGGCGCTGAGTTCGCGGAACGAATATTTGAATCCCGACGAGCGCCGGTCGGCGCTGGCTCTTAATCGGGGATTGCAGGCGGCGCGGGAAATGGCGGCTTCGGGAATTTTTTCCGCCCGCTCGATCCGCGACCGCATCCGGGAAATTATTGAAGAGGAACCGGGGACCGAGATCGAGTTCATTTCAGTTTGCGACCCGGAAAGTTTTGTGGAGCTGGACGAGACAGGAGACGGAGCCCTGATCGCCTTGGCCGTTCGAGTGGGAAAAGCAAGATTAATCGATAACTGTTTACTTGAGAATGCAAAATGCAAATCACCGTTTTAAAATCAAAATTACACCGAGGTCGCGTCACTCTGGCGGACCTGAATTACGAAGGCAGTCTGGCCATTGACGAGGATTTAATGGACGCCGTGGGAATCCATCCCTACGAACAAATCCATGTCTTTAATATCAATAACGGCGAGCGTTTTGTAACCTACGCCATTCCCGCCGAAAGAGGCACTAAAACCCTGATGGTGAACGGAGCCGCCGCCCGGCTGGCCCAGATAAATGATCGCATCATTATCGTGGCTTATGGTATGATTGATGAAAAGAAGAAAGATGATTTTCACCCGCGAGTGGTCGTGCTTGACGAACAAAACCAGATTCTGAAAGGGCTGTATTCCAAGGAGCGTCTCTAAAATTTGATCATGGTCATAAGCGGCCCTTATTTCCTAAGGACCAGCGAGTTGTCCAAAGCTAAAATATTCAATTAAGAGATCCTCTTGAAAGTTACTGCGCCTTCCCGCAAGCATTGGACGCACCCCCCCCGGTTTTAATTTTTCTTGAATGGCGCCACGCCTTTTGAAGGGTTATTTAACAATGACGGAAATATTCTTCACTGCCGGCATCGTGTTTATGGTTTGGATGTGTTTTGACTGTATCCAGCGCCGTGAACATTTTGTCTGGATTGTCATCATGATCGTGTTGTTCCCGGTGGGAGCCGTGGCTTATTTTTTTCTGGTCAAGTCCAAAGAAGGCGGAACCTCTGCGCCCGCGAGCAAACCGACCTTGTTCTCCTCCGCTCCTCCCAAGGAGGTGGAAACGGAAGATACCCTGCAACTAAAGGATTTGATCAAAAAATTTGGCAAACCCTACCATTACGAGAAACTCGGCCAGTTGTACCTGGACAAAAAGCAATACGCTTTAGCCGAACCCATGTTTTCCGAGGCCTTGAAAAAGGATCCGGAGATGGACGACGCCCGCTACGGCCTTGGGAAGAGCCTGCATGGAATGGGACGCTACGAAGAGGCTGCGGAAGCTTTGGAAGAGCTTATCAAGATAAACAAAAAATACGATTATGGAAACGCGATATTTGGCCTGGCGGAATGCTACCGGCTGGCCGGCCTGGAGGACAAGGCTCTTGAAGCCTACGAACAGGTGATCAACTCGTTTCACTTCTTCAAAGCTTATTACCACTACGCCAGGTTGCTCGACAGCCGGGGCAACAAAGAAGAAGCCATCGACCATATGAAAAGCCTGATCGGCTCCTCAAAAAGCCTGCCCGATTACAAACTGGAAAAGGAACGGCATTGGATCGAGGAAGCCTACAAGTATCTCAGGAAAAATGGAGTGGAACTGGCCTGATCCCGCTTGCAGGCCTTTCCCCGAACTTTTATTCTGGGGAATTTATCCATGACGGTACTGGCAGACAATCTCAGAACCATCCGCAAATTTTATAATTGCACCCAGGCGGCCCTGTCCGAGGTTTTGGACGTCGGCTTTCGAACCTACGTTCGATATGAGTCCGGGGAACGCGACGCTCCCATCTCCCTCCTGATCCAAATAGCCCGCTTGGGAAACCTTTCCCTCGACCGCTTACTGACTACAAAGATAGATTTGGGCGATTTGCAAAACCCGGACGCCGAGAAGCCACCGGAATGGCCGGTAAAACTGGAAGTCATTGGCGGAGGCGTCGAGGAGGGACGGCTGGTTTTCAAGGGAGTGAAAGGGGATTATTTATTCTGCGTCCGGCCCACGGAAAAAACTCTGCTCAACCGGTTCAGGCAACTGAACCGAACCCAAAAAGAAAGTTTTGTTCAGGACGCCGCCCAAGCGTTAAAAATCCCTGGAGCACGAAGAAAGTCCTTTCCCTCCGAGAAAATCCCAAAAAAAATTCTCAAAGAAAAAAACGCGACCCGGTTGAAACGTATGGTCAAAAACGTAAAAAACCTCACCGCGCGAGACTGACCGGGCAACGCCACTCGCCGTGGAGGCGTTAGTTGACGATTCAGAAGTTATCCCCAACTCTAATCCCAACCGATCGAACTTTCCATATTGCATTCAAGACGCAAACTCACCCCGGCCGTAGCATTTGCCTGAAAGGTTACGCCTATCTGCCTCCAGGCCCAAGCCTAGCGGCGGTTATTTTCGTAAAAAGCGTTTCAGCAAATCGTCCATATCAATCAGCAGTGAAATGGGCCGACCGTGCGGGCAGGTGAACGGCATTTCGCATTGTTCCAGGTCGTATAATAATTTATCGATCTGGTCCCGCTCCAAGCTCTGGTTGATCTTGATGGCGTTGCGGCAGGACATCATGATAACGATCCGCTCGTACCGTTCCTTAAGAACCGCCTCCCCTCCGCCCCTGGGAAGGGCTTCCACAATCTCGCGAACGACCTTTTCATGGTCGGAACTTTTGATAGCCGCCGGAACCGATCTTAAAATAAACCCGTTGTTCCCAAAATTCTCCAACTCCAATCCCAGGCCTTTTAACATTTCAAGATGGTCGCTTATCAATTGCGCCTCGTCTGGGGAAAACTCCATCGCGAGCGGAAACAATAATTGTTGGATTTCCACGCGCTTGTTTTTTGCCTGATCCCGAAAACGCTCGTACAGCACCCGCTCGTGGGCGACATGTTGGTCCACCACGACAATTCCTTTTTTACCCTGAAGAAGAATGAACGAATTGTTCAACTGGCCAAGCTGCTCGAATTCGGAATAAATCAGGTTGGAAACGGGAATAAATTTTTGGTCGAACACCGCAAGCCGTGACTCCGCCGACACGGAAGAACCTTCAGTTTCGCCGGCCCGACAAGGTAGATAAAGCTTCTCCACGGCGTCCGAAAGCCTGGCCTGCTGAGCGGGCGAATAAGAAGCGGTTAACGGTTTCTGAGCGCCGTACTCCGAAGAGCTTCCCGCGCTTCTGGAAACCGGCGGCGCAATTTTTTGCGAAGACGAAACCGGAACGTTGTCAACTAAGCTCGGTTCCTGCGCCTCTTCGGCGCCGTCCTTAAAATTTCGGCTCAGGGCGTTGCGTACGCTCTGCGCGACGAATCGATGAACGTCCTGCTGGTAGGCAAAGCGGACTTCCGCCTTGGCTGGATGCACATTGACGTCCAACAATCGCGGATTCATCCTGAGAAAGAGGAACATCACGGGATGTTGTCGCCCCGGCAATAAATGACTGTAGCCGTGTTGCGTCGCGTGCAAAATCACCTTGTCGCGAATGAAGCGCTGGTTGATGAAAAAATATTGCGCGGAGCGGTTGGACCGGGTGTACACCGGACTGGATATATATCCGTCCAGACGATATTGATCCGAGGTTTCTTCCACCTGTACCAGTTCGCGAGTTAGGTCGGACCCAAACAATTCCGCGATGCGGTACAACAACTGGTCCGTAGGCAGGGTATCGATCGCCTTTCTCCCGTTGTTGATCAGCGTCATATGGATTTCCGGATGCGCCAGCGCCTGTTGGGTGACTACCTGGGTGATATGGGAGGTTTCCGTGGCGTCCGCTTTTAAAAATTTTTGTCGCGCCGGCGTGTTAAAAAAAATCTGCCCCAACTCCAGCGTGGTTCCTTGGAGGCAAGCCACCTCGCGAACCGATCGCCGAGTTCCCCCTTCGACAATTATCTCCGTTCCCGGAACCCCTTCCCCGTCGCAAGTCGTCAGTCGCAATTTACAAACCGAGGCGATGCTAGGCAGGGCTTCTCCGCGAAAACCCAAAGTCGAAATCTCCGCCAAATCCTCGGCCCGTTGTATTTTACTAGTGGCGTGCCTTTCGAGGGACAACTCCGCCTCTTCCGGAGACATGCCACAACCGTTGTCCGTGATGCGGATCAATTTTTTCCCCGCCGATTCAATTTCTATTTTGATGCGGGTCGCCCCGGCGTCGATAGCGTTTTCCAACAACTCCTTTACGGCGGAGGCGGGCCGCTCCACCACTTCCCCTGCGGCGATCTGGTTAGCAATCTCCGTCGGGAGAGCGCGAATGCGGGACGATTTGTTGGATGCGGACGAAAGGGACATGAATTTTTTGGACTGGTTTAAATTTAAGAGCTCCAGCGTGACACTGGACCCAATAGGACGCCGGCGAGGCGCCGGAGCCAGTAGGCGCATCTTCTGTGATAAACGCCACAAGCTACGTTGGGTATGCAAATCAATATTGCCACCGGGCGCTTGCCCGGCGCAAACAGGATTGCAAGATTATATGCCGAAAATGGTATGATGGAAATCAACATTTCCAACCTCCCAATTCGCCGTGAGTCCTTACTTTCGCAAAAACCTGCAAATCTTCAAATCCCATACCAAACATTGGAAACTTTTGGGTGAAACTTTGTCGCCGTCCATCAGAGCTGAAACTTCCAAATCGGGCCTGCCGACGGCGCGTTACCGGGGCGCCACGCTTCACAGTTCCTACGACCCTCACAAGGAAAGCGAAACGTTCGCGGAGAACGTTCAGGAAGGAGACGCCGTTTGCCTGTACGGATTTGGCTTGGGCTACCACGCAGAAACGATCCTGAAAAAAGTCGGCCCCTCCGGTTTCCTTCTTGTCCTCGAACTCAACCCGGACATACTTTCCGCCGCCCTGCATTTACGCGACCTTGGCGACTTACTTTCCAACGACCGTTTTCGGCTGGTTTTTGGCGACGACGAAGCCGAAGTGGCGGCAGAGTTGTCCGAAAAAATGGAACTTTTAATCCAGCGGGCCGGGGAGAAAAAGGTATCAATTGAGTTTCACGCCGCCTCGTACCAATTTATTCCGAAACGTTTTGAGCGCCTGACCAACGCTTTGGAAACCTTGTTGATGGAGCGGCGCTTTCCCGCTGTTTTGGGCGGATTGGAAAGTGAAAACTTTTCTTTGAACCGGGAGATCGTCCGGCAAAGCCCGGGCATTCGGAGCCTGGCGGATAAGTATAAAAACCAAACGGCGATTTTATGTAGCGCCGGTCCTTCCCTGGACGACGCTCTCCCCTACTTAAAACAACTCTCCCAGGAAACGATTTTAACTTGCGTCGATACGGCTTACCCGGTTTTATGCAATGAAGGGATCCAACCGCAATTCGTATTTTCACTCGATCCACAGGACGCCAGTTTTTTCCATTTTGTTGAACATTTGGAAAACCCGGCCAAACTCATTTACACAGCTACGGCCAATGCCAGGTTGCTCCACTCTTTCCAAGGAGAAAAATTCGTCGCCGTGAAAGAAAGCTCATCTCATTCCGACAAAGAATTAATAAAAGAAAAAGGCGGAACCAAATCCGGAGGTTCAGTTTCCTGCCTGGGACTCGACTGTTTGATTCAAATGGGATGCAATCCGATCCTGCTGGCGGGACAAGATTGCGCGTTTTCCGGCGGAATGCTCTATTCACGGGGAGTGTCGGCAAACGATACTCTGCTGGACCGGACGGGCCCGCAGACATTCCATCAACTGCAACGGGAACACGCCCTGCAAAGAAAAATTTTATCGACGGATTGCGGCGACGGGAAAAAAGCCTTCACCAATCAAATGATGCACAGTTACCAAAAAAACCTGGACGAAATCGCGCAGTTTAATCCCAACGTCTCCATTTTCACTCTAAGCTCCCACGGCGCCGCATTGAACCATGTTCGACCTCTGGGCGGTATAAGCGAACTGGCGCGCGTGACCGCCAACCAGCATGCCACTGGATCTCGTAAGGGTTCTCGCGGCAATGATTAATTTTAGAGACCCCTTTTTATGTTCAACGATTTCACATTAAGCCGACTGCTTCCCCACCTGCTGGTCATGATATTTTTGCTTGTGACCGGAGGCGACGCAATCCAGCAACTTTCCAGGCCCGCCTCTTCGCATGAAGACCATGAGCATAATCACGACCACAGCGATCCCGAAAAAAAGAAGAGGATGGGCTTTTTCCATTTCAACGAGGGGAACAAAAGCTTAAGGGAAGGAGACTTTGAAGCGGCGGCGCAGAAATATAAAAAATCCCTCCGCCACGACGAGAATATTCTGGAGTCTTACGTCAACCTGAGCACGGTTTATTTACGGATGAAGCGCTTTGATCAAGCGCTGTCGATCTTAAAAATTATGGAGGAAAAAACGCCGTCGCACCCTTTGCTCCATTACAACCTGGCTTGTTACTATTCGATAACGGGAAAAGCGGAAGCCGGTTTTGAAGCTTTGGAAAGATCGATAAAGGAGGGGTTTAAAAACTTTGAGCAAATCGAGACCGATCCGGACCTGTCGCGCCTCAGGCTGGAACCAAAATTCAAGGAATGGTATCGGGAACTGGCGAAGACATATCCACAAGGGCAAGATTCCCCGATGGGTTGACGATCAAACCTTTTTCTCCGGACAAGATTGAATAAAAAAGGTCGCCCACCATTTCTTTTCTCCAGTTCTGGTAAACGGCCAAGTCGTTCAAATTCTCTCCCAGCTCAAATCCTCGGACGAATTGATGAATCATTTTTCGGTCCGCCAGCACATTGGCCTCGATTTTCATTTCCTCCGCCCGGATTTGGACGTATGAGGCCAATAAGTTTTCGACTCCCGGACGGGTATTATAAATATCCGAATCGGGCAGGACCGGCAATTCCTCCTCCGGCATATCCATGCCTTTTTGAATCAGAGAAAAAATCGTTTCGGCGCTCTGCTTGACTTCTTTTTGATGCAACCCGCGGATCGCGGCCAGCGCGCCGGGATTGTCCGGTTGTGAACGCGCAATTTCCAACAGGGGTTCGTCCCGGACGATGAATTTCGCAAGACAATTTCTTTGCATGGCCTCGGTTTCACGCCACGCGGCAAGCTCGCGAAGGACAGACAGAACTCGGGGCTTTAAACCTCGAATATTTTTGATTTTTCTGTATTTCAAGTAAGGATCGGGAGTTTCAAAGCGCTTCTTATCCGATGAATCCTCCAGTTCCGCCTCCAACCATTCCAGTCGATTCATTTTCTTCAATCTTTTAACCAGCTTTTCATAAACCGGAACCAGATAGCGGACGTCGTCCAGAGCGTAATCTATCTGCTTTTGGCTCAAGGGCCGCCGGCACCAGTCGGAATACGTTTCGGTTTTATGCATGCGCTTGCCGGTCACTTTATGAACCAACTTGGCAAAGGAAATTTGAGCGCCCCAACCCACCATGGCCGCTGCGGACTGGGTGTCAAAAACGGGTTGCACGCCGTCCGGGCACAACCGGTTTAAAATTTCCAGATCCTGGCGCGCGGCGTGAAAGATTTTCAGGATTTTGGGATCCCTGATCAAGCGGAGAAGCGGCTCCAGGTTGTCAATCGTTATCGGGTCGATCGCCGCGCACACCCCGTTAGCGGATACCTGGATCAATCCCAGTATGTGATAATAGGTTTTTTCCCGCACAAACTCGGTGTCCAGAACCAACCAGGGCGATCCCTCCAGTTGGGGGACCAAATCCTCTAATTCAGATTGAGTAGTGATATACATTTAGAATTCCAATAGGTGATTAACAAGCGAGGCTTCAACTACAAATCAAACGCTGCCTCCAGACGCTTTCCTGCCTGCTCGCCGCCGGCGAAGCGCCGGAGCAAACAGTACTCACTTATGCGAGAAATACTACAGGTCGCGTTGAGTTTGTAAATTTAAAAAGTTACCCCAGGCGTTTGGTTGGTCTCGGACTCTTGCCCAACCTTATGGGACTATCCCCGAGTCTGACGTTCGTCCATTTTAGAAGAGCTGGAAGGTTTGCCAAGACCCTTCTCCGATTCAAGACCATAATCCTCCATATCCATCGGATGGGTCTCTCCCTGTTCGTATTTTTTCCAAAAACGGTTGCTTAACTTCTTAGAAGAAATGATTGTTTTCAAATTTCCCTTTGGGTCGAGAATTCTAACATTGTAAAACATAAACCTTCTCCCGGCTAAGGTGGCGGCGCGCCAAAATCAAGGCCTACCATGTTTACATTCGGAAAAAACTTCCCACAAATTCCCCCATAACTTTTTGAAATTAAACCCTTTACGTCTAAAAAATATTTTCAGTTTTAAAAGGTAGTATTAGATGGAACGATTGTCAAGAGATAAGTTCAAATAAATCAATAATTTGGATCAAAACTCCCACTGGTTTTTGGCGTCCTTCCAGACAGTTTTGAAGAAAAACAAATTCGATAAGACTTACGGAGTCTTAATTTTCCCTGGCAATTAATCCACAGGGCTTACATTTTATTTATCAATAATTTAGCCGCCATGCCCCAATAATCCATTGATTTTAGCGGCCAAAACCCCTTTTGAAAAAATTTGACTTTTGCCAGGGTTTCTCCTAATGTAAAGCGACAGGGCAAAGATTATTGTTATTGCCGAAAGGCAAACGTTGTCAATCGAGGCCCCATTGAAAATTCTGGCGCTTGACTCATCCACTCCCCAGGGAAGCGTAGCCCTCCTGGAAAACGATCGCATTATTTCCCAGTTATCGTTAAAAACGGATACTTATTCCAAGCCCTTGATGGGTCTTTTGGATGAAGTGTTGGCATGTGCGGAGACGCAACTTGGCGACCTCGACGGGTTTGCCTTGACGACGGGTCCCGGTTCCTTCACCGGTCTTCGGGTCGGAATGAGCCTCATGAAAGGGTTGATCCTGGCTACGGAAATCCCCTTTGTGGGAGTGGCAACTCTGGAAGCTATTGCGGCTTGCACGCAACCTGGCTCCCAACCTGTTTGTTCCGTTCTGGACGCCAGAAAAAAGGAAGTCTATTGCGCGCGTTTTAAATGGGAAAACGGTTTTTTATCCAGATTGTCAGAAGACAGCGTCCTTCCCCCGGAAGCGCTGTGCCAGAAAATCGACGAACCCACCTTGTTTGTGGGAAGCGGACTGAAAACTTACGGTGGATATTTTTCCACAATGCTTAATAAACATTACATCCCCGCGCCGCTTCAAAAAGATATGACCGTGGCCGCGGGTTGCGGGCAAATCGCCCGTTTACAATTTAAACAAAAAAAATGTTTCGACCTGGACTCGCTAGGCGTCAACTACGTTCGTAAGTCCGAGGCGGAAACCAAATTTGCAAGCGCCATTAATTAGGAGGCATGGGACATGGATATTGATCCAGAACTTCTTGAGAAGTTAAGCAACCAAAATCCGGAGTTTCAAGAACTGTACTCCGAACACGTCACGCTAAAAACAAGGGTCGAAGACTTGAATAAATTGCAGTTTTTAAGTCCGGAACAAGAAGTGGAAAAGAAAAAAATCCAGAAGCAAAAACTAAAAGGGAAAGACCGGATGGCCCAGATCATCAACGAGCATGAAAAAACGGCGCACTAAAATTTCTTAATCCTCCAGCCCGGCTCAAATATCTGCGGCGGCATAAACTATTAAAAAGCGTTCAGCTCAAATGTTGAACGCTTTTTTTTGCCCCCCCCTCTCGAAGAAACATCGCCCGTCTTTTGATTCAGCGCTTTATTTACCTACAACCCGCTCGCCATTTTCGGTATATTAAATCGTTAGGCAAGAACATTCCTCGGGGTTCCAATACAGGCGGATTGTTATGACGTCGCGTTCGGCAAAGTTCAAGGCAACTTTTCTTTTTACGGCTTTTTGGATCCTCCAGGCTTCTCCCGTTTTTGCCCATAGCCTGAACGGCACGGTGCGGGTGGAGGGAAGCAAAGCCCTAAAAAACCTGGTCGTCTATTTAATCCCCAAACGCCCCGGCCAGATCACGGCCTCCAATCGAACTCACGACGTCAGCCAAAAGGGAAGAAAGTTCAACCCGAATCTCATCGTTGTATACAGAGGCGACAGCGTTCGTTTTCTGAACGATGAAAACCGCGAGATCGATCACAACGTTTACTCTCTCAGCAAAGCCGCCACCTTCGATCTCGGTTTAGCCGAAAAAGGCTCGATTTTAAAAAAGGATTTCGACCAACCGGGACGGGTAAATTTTTATTGCTCCGTTCATAAGAGGATGGAAGGAAAGCTGGTGGCGCTCCCCTCCCCTTACTTCGCGGTTTTGGAAAAACCGGGAGACTTCATCCTCGAAGGGGTCCCAAAAGGAGAATGGGAGTTGACCGCCGTCGTATTTCACCGCCGTTACAAACCCCAACCCGTCGCTATTAAAAGCTTGGACGGTGGGAATATCATCCTGGAAATCGTGAAGAAATAGTCCCATGAAAAAATTAATTATCATTGGCCTGTTAATCGTCACCGCCGCCTGCGCCTCGGCGCCCAAACCTGAAACCGCTCCCGGAAAAGCGTCCATCTATGGAACGGTTAAGGCGCAAAGCCATAAGGATTTCATAAAAAAATCCCAGAGCGGTAACGGAGACAACGGCAATGAAGGTTACGGCGGCGGTTCCATTTTCGGCGGCGCCATTCAATATACAAAAAACATGATCAACTACAATAAGCTTTCCGGGTTGTACGCCTGCCTGATCGACCCGGAACATGGGGAGAAAACTCTGCATACCCTGGAAGTCGGACCCGACGGCCCCTCTCCCAGGTCGCTGGCGCTCGCTCCCGGCGACTCCATTTTGATTCGCAACAACGCGTCCCAAACCCATAACTTTTTTATCAGCGACGAAGAAGAAGGCTTTCAGGCGTTTCCTCCCATCCCCGCCGGTGGGGAAGAACGATTGACGGTCAAACTGGAAGGCCTTCTGGAACTCGGTTCCGACGAAGACGACTCCTTGATAGTCGATCTGCTTTCAAGAAAGGGACTCGTCGGCAAGCGACTGTCCAGCGGAGATTCCTATGCCTTTGAAAACGTCGACCCAGGATCTTATGAGGTCGTTTTCTGGCACTGGCGATTGGGATGGATCGTTCACCAAGTGACCGCAGCGGCGGGCGAAAGTATCAAACTGGACGAAACGCTCTCCGTCGACCGCATCATTCATGATTAAGCGTATGAACTTTTAAAGGTATGAACCTCGGCGCAAAAATATTCCTCGCCTTTTTTATCTTCACCGCCGGGTTGTTGGGTTCCGTCCTTTATTTCACCGGCCAGCAATCCGAATCCCACGAAATCCAACGCATCACCAAAGACCTGGGCGTCGCTCAAATCCGATTCCAGGCCACGCTGGAAAGCCAGCAGAAAAAAGTGCGTCACCTCGTCCACGCCATTTCTTTGGACCAAAAATTCCGCTCCTTCCTCCAGCAAATCAAAGATAATTTTTATTCCTTCTCCGAGGAGCTCGCCCAGGATTCCGGCGGCGACGTCGTTTTTATGGTGGACGAAAGTTCCACCCTTAGGGGAATCTTTCCGTCCGACGAGGCAACCCATCAATGGTTCGAGAAAAATAAAAAATCGTTCGCACTGACCCGGGCGCTCGACGAAGGCGCCGAATACGCCAACATCCTTCCCATGCAAGACGAACTGTTCAGCATCGTATACGTCCCGCTCAAGGAATCCTTGTCCGACGAATACGGCGTCGGCGTTTTAGGCGTCTTGACGCGAATCGACGATAATTGGCTGAACGCGACCCTTGGCCTCATGATGAAAACTACGGGGATCAGCGCCGCCCTGTTCAGCGGAACCAATCAGGTGGCGGGCAACGTGCCGGAGGGATTATCAAAAATCGCGCTGGAGGCAATGGGCAGGACACAGGGGGAGACCCACGTCTTCCGCTTTTCCGAAGAACGCCACCTGGCGCGCCAGGGCTTGTTCGAGGAAGGCAGTTTAAACGCCCGGTACCTGTTGACGTCCAATCTCGACGCGGCGC
Organism: Nitrospinaceae bacterium; assembly: GCA_029261555.1. Lineage (GTDB taxonomy): Bacteria > Nitrospinota > Nitrospinia > Nitrospinales > JACRGP01 > JAJDBB01. The sequence continues at coordinate 47,240 of JAJDBB010000053.1, forward strand.
TCGCTCCTTTCATGGCCCTGCAAAAGAAAATACTCGCCATGGGACTCCTCGTTCTCATCATCGGTCTGGTCTTTGCCGTGATCTTTGCCAACCGACTGGTCCGTCCCCTGCGCGACCTCGTCGCCGGAACGCGCGAGGTGTTACAGGGAAATTACGATTTCCGTATCGGCCACAAGTCCCGCGACGAAGTCGGAAAACTTTCCAACGCCTTCAACCAGATGATGGAGGGCCTGCGCGAGAAAGAACACATCCGCGAATCCTTCGGCAAATACCTGAACCCGAAAATCGTTTCCGAAATCCTCGAAAACCCCGACAAATTAAAACTCGGCGGCACGCGGCAGGTGCAAACCGTCCTGTTCTCGGACATAGCCGGCTTCACCAGCTTCAGCGAAAAGATGAGCCCGGACGAGCTGGTTCAACTGCTCAACAAATACCTGGGAGCGATGACGGAAGAGTTGACCAGCCGGGAGGGAATCCTGGACAAATACATCGGCGACGCTGTCATGGCGTTCTGGGGACCGCCATTCACCAAAGGCAACCACGCCGTCCTGGCCTGCCAAACGGCTCTGGCTATGCAATCGCGGCTGGCAACCCTGCGCGCCCAATGGATCGAAGAAGGCTTGCCGGAGGTGCATGCCCGTATCGGAATAGCCACGGGCGAGATGATCGTCGGTAACATCGGCTCGGAGGCGGCGCGCGACTACACCTGCCTGGGCGACCGGGTGAATTACGGCTCGCGGTTGGAGGGACTCAATAAATATTACGGCACCAAAATCCTGATCGACGAAAACACCCTGTCCTTGGCAAAAGATGAAATCGTAGCGAGAGAAATCGATTCAGTCCAGGTCAAGGGACGCGAACAAGGCTCTCCCATTTTCGAATTGATGGGACTGAAAGAGGACTTAACGAAAAAAAAGAAAGAGACTGAGGAACAGGAGACGTTGATTGAAAAATATTCCGAGGCGTTGGCGCATTATAGGAAAGGAAGTTTTGAAGAGGCCCGCCGCCTGTTTTCCGGAATTTTAAACGATCACGCCAACGACCCACCCAGCGAAGTCATGCGTCAACGTTGCGAGCGCTACATCGAAACCCCGCCCACCCACTGGACCGGCGTCCACGAAATGAAGGATAAATAATTTTTAGAAAATCCCTAGAAGCGATTTGACCACTATAGAACGCTGCTCCCTGCACAAAAACCAATCTTTAGGCTAGAGGAGTATTTGCTTTTTACAAATCCCACAAAATTGGTCTTCCGGATGGGAGGATAAAACTATAATTTCCTCGTTACAGTTGGGACATATTTTCTCTTCCACTTCTTCAAAGCAGGCTTCGCAACGGGTATCCACAACTGCACACGCTCCGCACCATGGACAATCTTGAATATGCTCATTTGGATAACGTTCCCGAACGAAAGCCTCTGCCAATTCATCATATTTCTTTAATCGGCTCCATCTAATAGCTTCGATAACATATTTTAAAATCGTTGGAGATGCCTCAATTAAATCCTCTGCAGATTCTCCACATCTTAACTCGGCCACACGCGAAATCCCGACCAAGGCCATTGCCATAAGGGAAATATCCGGATCCTTTATTCCTTCACGATGATATATTGCATGTCTAGGCTTGTCTAATTTCTTGAAAAGCTCAAAAAGCTTCTTTTCTGCCTGAGTTATTTTACTCGGGTAATTCGGATCAAGCAACTTCGATACTGCTTCTTTTAAGGGCGGATACCAATCTTTTTTTTTAAAAATTGGATTATTACAATCAAACTCCTTTAGAAGCATACATGAAAATATTTGCGCGCAATGATGAACGCTTATAACGACCCATTTCCTATGGTGGTCTTTATCGTCAGAAGCTAAAGTTAATTCCAAAAAATGCTCAAGCGCATGACGCATTGAATCCTTGGCGTTTCCCCACAAACTCTTAGCTTGTTCATTGGATAAACTCATTCGCTTTATCAAAGGATAAATAAACTATTAATCAACTTCTAATTCACAAGAGTTCCCAAATCCATCTGTTCCCTCTATTTCTCCTTTACTAACCCAGTCACCATTAAACTCCATTTCTGCTCCGTTATCAAAAGTCACATAACCTGATACTTCTTTGCTTTTGGAACAGGCATCAATATTCCCACTTACGTATTCTCCACCACAGGAACCCGTTACATCGTAGTTATAGCTGTTGCCACAAGCTCTAACCATCATAATTATTAGATTTTGGTAGGCGATTTCTTCCTCAGTCATTGGCACACATTTATCAATTGAACGCTTGAAATTGAAATTACAGTTCCACCCGTTTCCATCTAGGCGGATATTCGCATTTTTTGGGATAGAGAATTTCACACATTTTTGTTCCCTTTTTTCATACCCTTGTCGACATTTCCAATCGTGGCCCGTGTAGTCCAATTCAGCATTTTTAGGGGTCTGGACTTCACGACATTGATTGCCTGTTCGGAAAAATCCACGCTGACATTGCCAGCCTTTTCCTGAATAATTGAGTTCTGCGTTCTCAGGGATATCAAATGCTACGGCAGGCTGAACAACGGAAAACATAAAGATAATTATATGTGCAAT
>JAJDBB010000054.1 GCA_029261555.1 Nitrospinaceae bacterium
CGTTTACACTCATTCAGGTTTTGGATGGCGACGTCTATTTTGGTGTCCTTTTTTATCAGTTTGATGATGCGCTCGTTCGCCGATTCGAGTCCGAAATAAAGCGACCGGCAACCGGATTTCGCCGCCATGTCCCATATCTCGGGTTCTTTAAGGGTTTCCTCAAAACGGATCAAAGTGGTCCAATAAATGTCCAACCCGCGTTCGACGATCAATGGCGGAAGTTTTATAAACATGGCGGGAGGAAAAGATTCGTCGGTGAATATAAAATGGTTGGCGTCGTATTTTTTCGCCAGAAACTCCAACTCGTTCACGATCTGGTCGGCGTGTTTGGCGCGGTATTGGTCGACGTAGCCCGCGCCGTGATCGCAAAACGTGCACTTGCCCCAGTAACAGCCCCGTGTTCCCAGGTAGGGGACAAGGCGTTCGGGGGAAAAATATTTCTCCCAGGGGAAGCCGTCGAAATCCGCGATGGGCAAGTCGGTGATTTTTTCGTTTTGAACGGCGGTATTGATATGAACCTCGCCTGCTTCGTCCCGCCACGCGCAGTTGGGGACTTCGGACATGGGCGACTGGCCGTCGAGGGCTTGCACCAGTTTTAACAGGGAATGTTCGCCCTCGTAAAAAATTGTCGAGTCGTAGGCCTGATCGAAAAACTTTTTCATTCCCGAAAGCTCGGTCTTTAAACGGGTGACGATGTTGCCGCCGACGGTTACGTGTACGTCCGGATATTTTTGCCGGATGAGAGTGGCGAAGGTGGTCCCGGACATGAACTGCAACGGTGTGCCCAATGAGATTCCCACGATATCCGGTTTTTCCTCGTCGATGGCGGGGAACACCAACTGCTCGCAGATATCGGCGTAAATGTTTACCTTGCGATCGAAGGGCGCCTTGAGAACCTCGTCCGACACCCAGGGACGATAGGCGTTCAAGTTGCTTTCCACGGGATAGAAATTGATGCTGGCGGGGTAGTAAGCGACGGAGAGCAGTTCCGTTACCTCGCGAAAAGAGTTGAGCGCCCACTCCGCCTTGTCCACTTCGTAGAATTCCGGCGAGCGCATGATAGCCTTGGCCCGCGTTACTTTATGTATGTGGTGTTCCAGGTCGATGAGTTTGTATTGCTCCAGGATATCCATCAACTGGGTTTCTTCTTCGTCCAGATCTCCCTCGGCGGCCTGCCGTTTTAAATCTTTCAGATTGCTTTTGATGCGGGCCAGGACGAATTCCAGAAACTTTCTGGAAAACATATAGTCGAACATTTCGACGTTGACGTCTTTTTGGACCGTCTCCACTCCGTGCTGGCGCAACACCGCCGTGAGGCTGGGCAAGGCTAGATAGGGCGCGGTGGGCACCCATTCCGGGGGAAACAGGAGTAAAACTTTTTTCATGGCAAACGCTCGGAAAAATAATCGGAACCCTGTGGAGTTCCGAGGTTTCTTGGCTTTATGGGGTGTATGGTAACATAATTAAAATCGGTAAATAAACCGGCGGGACTCCGGTAACTGTAAATTATTTCCTTCGGCGAAGTCCATGCATACAGCCTCGCGAAAATACAGGAACGGTTGGCTTGCATTTTTCGATTTTCGATTGGGAACCAGGGTCCGTTAATGGTAATATTGAGACTTCCAAGACCAGACCGCCCCCAAGGCCCGGCAAGGCCTTGCCAGGGCGCCTTTTATAATCATGCGTGGGAATTAGCCTCGCGTGGATAACCGCAAATATGGAGAATTGACCCGACATGGCTGTTGAAGAAACTAGCGCCGAATTCAAGGCGAAGATAATGCTGGACGAAGCAAACCTGGCATTTAGCGAAATCACCGAACGTAAGGATAGCCCAGGCGAAAGAATTGTGGACGGCTCTGCGTGGGATACCGGGAAAATGGACGGCGAGTTCGACGAAGAGGATTATCATAAAATTCTGGAGTTGCAAATGGAGCAGTCCATAGTTTGCGACGAGCATCCCGAACTGGAAGAAAAAACGGAAGAGCTGTTCAAAAAAATCACTCCGGAAAACGTGGAGGAAGTTTTAAAGGAAGTGTTGGCGGATCGAAACATCCGCGAGTTGGCCCGGATCAGCGTGGTCATTTTCCTGCTCCGCTTCCCCACCGTACAGTCCTTTGTGAACAAGGGGCATCCCCTGGTGCTGGCGACGGACGAGTACATGCTGGAAAACGCGGACGGCGAGAACTGGCGCTCTTACGACAACATAGCCCGCGAAATGGGATGGCTCTGAGCCGGTTTTCCGTTCCGGCCGTTCTGCTTGTTAAGGAATTTCCTGCATGGGTTTAAGGTACAAACTTTCCAAGGACGCCTTTAAGGGCAAAAAGGTTCCGCCCAAAATCCGTTCGAACGAGGACCATATCAGCGCGGACCAGCGCGGCGACGACGCGTATGTCGGGCGGCCAAGAACCAACCTGTTGAGCCTGGACAAAAAGGCGACCAGCGCGGAGTCCGGGGCGGGAGTAAAAGATAAGCCGCCGGAGGAGTCGTCGCGGAGAAACCTCTTCTCCAGCCTGTTTGGGAAATACAAGGATCAGGAAGAGGAAAAAATCAAAGTTGAAAAGCAGGCAAAAAAGAAGCGGCGCAAGGTAAAAAGGAAAAAGGGTTCCAAGAAAGCGGGAGCCGGCTTGGAGGCGACCCTGGACCCGGCTCTGGTGGAGGAGGAACTCAAAAATCTGCCGCAGGTTAAAATCGGATTTTTCAAGAAAATATGGAGGGCGCTTCGCGCCTGGTGTGGCGATCCTATCGCGGTAGAACTGGAGGAGATGGCAGAGGCGGAAGCCCGGTTGCGCCAGGCCCGCCAAGCCGTTCTTGCTAAATTAAATCCTGGCCTTGCTTTAGAAAACGCCGAGGCTCCGGATCGGCAACCTTCGACGGAACCCGGGATTGCGGCGCAAACCAATCGCGAACTGCTGGAAAACTTAAAGGCGGAAAGCCAGGCGCCCGCCGAAGCGCTCTCTCCGGGGGAGGATGAGGAAGATCCGGGTAAGGACGTCAGCCGCCGCCAAATGTTGCGCGAGGGATTCCACTTTTTCGCCAAGCCGGCGGTGGACGGCATTCAGAAAAAGGTCGACCGGGTCAACGAAACGGTCAACAAGATTACCAAGCGCATGCCGTTGATTCGTCCGCCTGGCGCCATCACGGAGCGACAATTTTTACAGGCCTGCACCCGTTGCGATAAATGCATCCACGTCTGCCCGCCGGACGCCTTGAGAAAAGCGCCGAAATCCTTCGGGCTTCTGGTGGTGGGCACGCCCTACATCGATCCGCTTAAAAATCCCTGCGTGATGTGCACGGATCTTCCCTGTATTCCGGCCTGCCCCGAGGGCGCGCTCCTTCCCGTGGCCGAGCCCGCCGACGTTAAAATGGGCTATGCGATTCTTGATAAGGAAAAATGCATGGCCTACGGCGATACGTATTGCCAGCAATGCGTGATCGATTGCCCGATTCCCGGCGCCATCGTCCAGGACCAGGAGCAACGTCCCTCCATTATCAGAAGCGCGTGCACCGGATGCAGCGTTTGCGTGCGCTCCTGCAGTACCGTCAACATTCCCGTGGCGATCAAGGTGAAGCCTCAGATGGTGATCGACAGCCAGTTGCGCAAAAAGGAAATGGAGCGGGAGAAGGCGGAAGAGGACGCACGCAAAAAAGCCGAGGAAACGGAAGATATGCGCCAGGAAATACTGGCCCAACGCGACGAAGAAAACGATTCCTAAAACGTTCATTGTTGCGCGACCATTGCTCCGGTCGCCCTACGGAGAATTAAATATCCGCTTGCAACCTTCGAGCGTTTTCAGTAAGGTTATGGATCGTTTTACCTTCGCTGGAAATTTTCCGCAAAACTCTACCGAAAATCCAAATTACATAATGAAAAACAATTTTAAGCGCTCCCATTTTTGCGGAGATATCTCCGAAAGTTTGATAGACCAAAGCGTCTCGGTGTGCGGCTGGATCCAAACCCGGCGCGACCACGGCGGCTTGATTTTCGTCGACCTGTGGGACAAGTCTGGCATCGTGCAGGTGGTTCTCAATCCGCAAATCGACAAGCTGGCACACCAGCAGGCCCAGGATCTGCGGGGGAATTTCGTCGTCGCGGTGATTGGCAATGTTCGCGCGCGTCCAGAAGACATGGTCAACTCTAAACTTAAAACCGGCAAGATAGAAATATACGTCGACGACTTGCATTTACTCAACCGCTCCATAACGCCGCCGTTTGATCCTTGGGATAATCAGGACGTCTCCGAATTCCTGCGCCTGCAACACCGTTACCTCGACTTACGGAGCGAAACGTTGCAACGTAATTTGAAACTGCGCTACGAAGTCGCAAGATGCGCGCGCGAGGTGTTGCACCAGAACGGTTTTATCGAAATTGAAACGCCCATGCTCACCAAGAGCACGCCCGAAGGCGCCCGCGATTACCTGGTGCCCAGTCGACTCAACCCAAAAAAGTTTTACGCGCTTCCGCAATCGCCGCAGTTGTTCAAGCAGATCCTGATGGTATCCGGCATGGACCGTTACTACCAGATCGTCAAATGCTTTCGCGACGAGGACTTGCGCCACGACCGGCAACCGGAATTCACGCAAATTGATCTTGAAGCCTCGTTTGTGAGCGAGGAGCAGATTTACGAATTGATGGAAGAGTTGGTTGCAACGCTGTTCAAGGAAACCCTGGGCGAGACGGTGGCAACGCCGTTTCAGATTATCAAGTACCGCGACGCCATCGACCGGTTCGGAACGGACAAACCGGATTTGCGCTTCGGGTTGGAGATCGTGGATTTGAGCGAGACCGTTGCCGGATGCGGGTTCAAGGTGTTTGCCGACGCGCTGGCTTCCGGCGGACAGGTAAAAGCGATCAACGCGAAGAAAAGCGCCGCGGCTCTTTCCCGCAAGGCGCTGGACAATTTGACCGAGGTGGCGAAAACTTACGGCGCCAAGGGCATGGCATGGATCAAGATCAACGAAGACGGATTGCAATCGCCCATCGTCAAGTTTTTCGACCAGGAAACGCTGGACCGGTTGATCGCAAAAGTTGGAGGGGAGGTCGGAGATACCATCGTGTTCAGCGCCGACAAACCCAAAGTGGTTGCCGACTCCCTGGCGAACATTCGTCTGGCCCTTGGGAAGCAGTTAGACCTGATCGACGAAAAAAAGACTTGCCTGGCCTGGGTCACCGAGTTTCCATTGGTGGAGTACGACGACGACGCGAAGCGTTATGTCGCTCTGCATCACCCGTTCACCGCGCCTTTTGACGAGGATCTGGATAAACTGGAATCCGCTCCCGATCAGGTTCGTTCCCGCGCTTACGACTTGGTGTTGAACGGCAACGAGATCGGCGGCGGCAGCATTCGTATTCATCAAAAAGAAGTTCAGGACAAGATGTTCAAGCTTTTGGGGATCGACGAGGAAGAGGCGAGAGCCAAATTCGGTTTCCTGCTCGACGCCTTGCAGCACGGCGCCCCGCCTCATGGCGGCCTCGCGTTTGGACTGGACCGCATCGTCATGTTGCTGGCCGGAACTCATTCCATCCGGGATGTGATCGCGTTTCCCAAAACGCAAAAGGCCACTTGTTTGATGACCCAGGCTCCATCGGACGTCGACTTGAAGCAACTCAAGGAACTCAAACTCAAATACGATTTATCCTGACCCTTCCATGTCGAACTCCGGCGCCAATCCCGACGCGCATCCCCTGGCTCGAAACGTGTCGTTTAAACGCTCGGACAAAACCGCGACCTGGACGCCAAAGGCCGGCTCGCTCCTCGACTTTGCGGAAGCAAGCGGGATAACCATGGACTACAGTTGCCGCTCGGGGGAGTGCGGAACCTGTAGCTCTTTTTTGCTGGAAGGCGAGATCGCGTTTTACTCCGACCCCGATGAAAAATTTGGACCCGGCTTGCACAAGACCTGTTGTTCTTTTCCCAAGACAGACATAATTCTGGATGCGTGAGGCGCGAGATGGATTCTGAAATTAAAATAACGTTCGCCAAATCGGGAACTACGTTGACGTGGGATCCAAAGGCCGAAACCCTGCTCGACTTTGCGGAGAAAAACGGAGTCGTTATGGATTATGGTTGCCGCTCCGGAAATTGTAGCGATTGCGTTCTTGAATTAATTTCCGGCGAAGTGGATTATCTTTGGGAGCCGGAAGTGGCGCCGGACGAGGGGAAGTGTCTGACCTGTTGCACCGCCCCGAAAACGGACGTGACCCTGAACGCCTGAGCCGGAAATTTAGATTGGCAGTCGGCGGCGGGCCTGAATAATTTGGCGGAGACTGGGCTATGAAGATTATCGAAGTGGTGGCCGACAAGGGTTATATTGAATCCCTGAACACGCTCGCCGCCCAGCATGGCGTGGACTACTGGCAAAGTCCGGCGGGCAAGGACATGCGGCAGGAATTCCGCATTCTGGTGGAAGACGACGTCTGTCAAAGCCTGTTGGACTCCCTCCAAAACCTTCTGGAGACTAGTGGGTCGGCGCGCATTTTGGTGCTTCCCGTGGAAGCGTCCCTGCCGAGACGCGAGGAAAACGACCACGGCCATCCCAGCGAGAAAAAGAAAACCGACCCCAGCGCGACGCGCGAAGAACTTTACAACGAAGTCGAAAAGAGCGCGCGTTTGAACGGCGTTCATCTTCTGCTAGTTTTCCTTTCAACGATTGTTGCCGCCATCGGTTTGCTGGAGGACAACGTCGCCGTGATCATCGGCGCCATGGTCATCGCTCCCCTTCTTGGACCCAACATCGCGTTGGCGTTGGCCGCCGCGTTGGGCGACGTAAAATTAATGTGGGAGTCGCTGGCAACTAATGTCGCTGGAATGGGGCTGGCTTTAGTTTTATCTGTTCCCATAGGCATGTTGTGGCCAAACTATTTGAACAGTTCTGAATTACTGGCTCGAACCGACGTCGGCATAGATTCTATAACGCTGGCGTTGGCTTCCGGCGCCGCCGGCGCGCTTTCGTTAACGACGGGGGTTTCCAGCGTTTTAGTGGGGGTGATGGTTGCCGTGGCCCTGTTGCCGCCGACGGCGACTCTGGGGATCATGCTGGGAGCGGGAAAGTTTGATCTTGCGGCGGGCGCGGGGCTTTTATTGGCGGCCAATGTCGTGTGCGTGAACCTTTCCGCCAAATTGGTTTTTCTTGCGCGCGGAATCAAGCCCCGGAACTGGTTTGAAAAGGAAAAAGCCCGCCAGTCGATGGCGATCTATATCATGCTTTGGGCGATCGCCCTGGCCGTGTTGCTTCTGGTGATTTTTGCACGGAGGTGACGGCCTATGAATGCTGATCGACGTCAATAACTTCAAATCCATTAAAGATAGGTTTTTTTAAATCCCATTCGTTTGATTTTGGATGTGAGTGTCGTTGGCGGCATGTCTAGTAACTCCGCCGCTCCACCGGGACCAAATATTTTTCCCTGCGTACTTTTTAATGCGGCCAAGAGATTGTCTCGCTCGAAACTTTTCATTTCTTGATAGGTCAAAAGTTTATTAGGAAATGAGCTGGGCACGCCTAACTCCTCTCTATTCTGCTCTTGCTTGGCAGCGCTAATCTTTGGAAAGCTCAGCCTTAGTTTGTCCGATTGAGAAGTGATGACTGCGCGCTCCAGGACATTTTGCAGTTCTCGGATGTTTCCCGGCCAATCGTAATTTTTTAATTGAATGGCGTCTTTTTGGGTAATACGAGGTTTGGGTTTGTTGAGTTTTTTTGCCGATAGTTCCAAAAAATAGTTGGCCAGTAGGGGAATATCATCCTTTCTTTTTCTTAACGGCGGAGCGTCGATTGGGAATACGTTCAATCGGTAGTAAAGGTCTTCGCGGAATCGGCCCTTCTCTATTTCCTGTTTTAAATCCCGGTTCGTCGCAGTGATGATTCTGACGTCGACTTTTCGGGTTTTTTCATCCCCCAACCTTTCAAAAGTTCCCTCCTGCAAAACTCGTAACAACTTACTTTGCAGGTCCAAAGGGATTTCGCCAATTTCATCCAAAAACAGGGCGCCTCCATCCGCCAGTTCAAAACGGCCGGTCCGGTCTTTTACCGCTCCGGTAAAGGCTCCTCTCACATGGCCAAAAAATTCGCTCTCATACAGGTCCCGGGGAATGGACGCGCAATTGACCCGGATCATGGGGCGTTGACTCCTGGGGCTGCGTTTATGGATTTCATGAGCGATCAGTTCTTTTCCTGTGCCCGACTCTCCGTAGATAAGAACGCAGGCGTCCGTTTCCGCAACCATTTCTATCTGACGCAAAATGGTTTGCAATGCTGGACTTTTGCCAATAATATTTCCAAAGGATCTCAAGCCTTCCACTTCTTCCTGAAGATATTCGTTTTCCAGTTCGAGTTGCGACCGCAGGCGCTTGATCTCGTTGAAAGCGCATTCTCGCTCCTGCTCAATTTTTTTTCGCTCTGTAACGTCTCGGATAAAACTGCATACATATTCGCTTCCTTCAAACTCGATGAAATTTAACCTTACCTCCACGGGTAATTTTCTTCCGTCTTTGGTAATCAATTCCTCTTCGAATTGAAGGGCGCCCGCTTCTTTAACTTCCTCCCAAGCCTTGGAAAATGACTCCCGCGTTGAACCGGAATGAATATCTTGAACGGAAAGCCTCAGCATTTCTTCCCTTGAATATCCAAATAAATCGCAAGCCGCAGGATTAGCTTGAGTAAAGCGGGCGTCTGGACCGTGCCAGACCACGCCATCGCAAGCCTTTTCCAAGGTAAACAGAGCCAGGCGGTTTTTTCTTTCTGTTTCCGGGTCCATAATAACCAGCCTCCAGTTAATTACTAAAATGCGTATTTATTCTACTAAATTTAGTATTAATATGAAATTAAGTATTTATTGTCAGTCTTTAAAAAAACATATAAATGATTATTATTAAATGAGTTAATACATTTTTAATTTTTGGCACGCTCTCTGCTATTGAAGATATAGAACTTAAAACGGAGGATGATCATGGATACAACAGTGAAACCCAAAGCGTCTATAAAATTATTGGGAGTGGATCATATTGCTTTGAATGTAACCGACTTGGACCGTACGGAACGTTTTTACGCTGAAGTCCTCGGGTTCCGGGTTACCAGCAGCAGTTCCACACGGGGTAAAAACCGGCATATTGAGATGGAGGCCGGCAACATTTGTCTGGCGTTTTTTGAAAATCCCGACTTGGACCTTCGTTCCGCGCATGAGGTCATGACCCGGCAAGGCTATCTTCATTTAGCCTTTGAAGTTGAGAAGAACCGTTTCGACTCAGTGGTCGAAGCGTTAAAAGAGCACAAGGTGGAGCTTGATGGACAACCGCGCAATCACGGCGGGGGGCCCTCCGTTTATTTTTTTGATCCGGAGGGTTACCAAATCGAGCTCCATGCCAACACTTAAAAAATGATCAACAAAATTTTGTAGGGTGAACGTCATGGAGAACGAATTAACCGCAAGCCTGGAAAAAATGGAAATTGAGGTCTATCCCAAAGACCTGCAAACCACCGGAAGTTTCGACGAGGGCCGCATTTCGGAGACCAAGCCAATCCCATTTCCGCACGAGGGACCTTTGGTAAAAAACACGGGTCCGCTTTTTTACTGGGCCTGGGCGACTGCAGAGGGTTATGGAAAAATTGGCCTGCACCCGCATCGCGGCTTTGAAATTATCAGTTACGCTCTGGAAGGAGAGATCGGGCACTACGATACTCTTGGCAATGAAAGCCGGGTGCATGCTGGAGGAGCCCAAGTCATGCAAACGGGATCGGGCGTTTCCCATGAAGAAGAGACCGTGGGCGACCGAACCGAGTTTTTCCAGATATGGTTTGAGCCGGATTTAAGAAAATCCACAAGGCAACAACCCACATACAAAGATGTTGAGGCCAAGAACTTCCCTGTTCGCGATCAGGAGGGAGTCAGGATTAAAACGGTCTTGGGAAAAGGTTCTCCCGTTGCTTTGGATACTGACGTCCTCATGCAAGACGTGTCGATCCCCGAGGGAAGAATTCATGAAGTCTCCATTGCAAAGGGAAAAAGTCTGGCTCTGGTTGCGGTCTCCGGCGCCGGCCTGCTTTTTGATAAATCAATGGGGAGCAAAGTTGAGTTACATCCGAAAGATTTAGTTGTGATACACGGCGCAACCTCCGGGATCATCGCCCTGCAACCGAACAGCAATGGAAAATTCCGGTTTGTTGGAATCGAAACGCCTGCGAAAGCGGACTACCCGCTTTACCGCGATGGCATTTGAAAAACTATTTAATTTAAGGAGAGCGACCATGAGTGGATGGCAAAACGAACCGTTTGTAATCGACGTTAAATCTGGAGAGACCAAAGCCTATTGCATGTGCGGCCTTTCCAAGAATGGGCCCTACTGCGACGGATCTCATTCGGCTACAGATACAGAACCGAAAGTGATCACTTACGATGAAGATAAAGTCGTTTATGCCTGTGGATGCCAACAATCATCCAACCGGCCTTTTTGCGACGGCGCGCATTCAAAACTTTAAGCGGTCTTAATTTTAAAATCGAGGATGGATATATGGAATTGTCTGAAATCATAAAAACGCGGCGTAGCGTGAAGTCTTACGACCCCGAGAAAACCATCAGCGACGCGGAATTGAAAAACTTGTTTGAAGAAGTCACTTTGAGTCCCAGTTCATTCAACCTTCAACATTGGGTTTTTATCGCGGTCAGGGATCTCGAAAGAAAGAAAAAGTTACGGGAAGCCGCCTGGGGTCAGGAGCAAGTCGAAAATTGTTCCATCGCGATTCTGGTTTGCGGGCATTTAAACGCCGGCAAGGACGCTCCAAAGATTTACGCAGAAGCGCCGCAGGAAATTCAGGAAAAGGTTTTGCCCATGATTCATAATTTTTATGATGGAAACCGACAACTCCAACGCGACGAAGCCATCCGAAGCTCCTCCCTGGCCGCCATGACTTTGATGTATGCCGCCACCGGCAGGGGATGGGCAACGTGCCCAATAATCGGTTTTAATCCTGTGGCGGTCTCGGAGCTGTTGGAACTTACTCCGGATTATTTTCCTGTCATGATGATCACGCTCGGTTATCAGAAAAACGAACCCAGGCCCAGACCTTACCGCCGCCCCGTTTCCGAGGTGGTTCGCTTTAACTCCTTGAATGGGCCGGGTCTTTAGCGCCACTTAAGCTTTATTTGAAAGGCGGATGTAATTCCAATAGACCATTTAATCTCCGCCCCATCGACGGAAAAATGCATTGTAATTAAAGGCGTTAAATTGATCCGGGATTGGGTTTATGGTATCCTTTATAATTCAATCACTTAAAAAACTCTTCCCTTTCAGGACTTGAGTAGATGTCCGCGTTAAATCCTTTCGATTCAGGGATATGCCGTCGTATTTCTTCCCTAATTTTAATTGGATATGGATTGGACCATGAAAACTTTTAAGAATAGCTTATTTATATTATCGCTATTTTTATTTTTTGCCTTTCCACCTAAGGTCCTTGCCCTTCCAACAGCCAAAATTGGCGTCCTCCAAGACGGCCCCTACTGGTACAACGCCCCTCTGATAAATCAAATCAAAATGGAATTGGAAAAAGTCAACGACGGGCAATTTGACATTCAATATCCCCCAGATTTCAGCCTGAACGGCCAATATGATTTAAAAAAAATTGAGCGGTACGCCAAAGAACTTGCTGGAAACAAAGAAATCGACGTCATCATTTCATTTGGAATGATTTCCAGTTACCTGCTTTCAAAAATGGACCCCCTTCCTGTTCCCGTCGTGGCCCTGGATTATATCCTTCCCGCAGGATTGGGAATGTTATCCCCTAAAACCTACAAACCCCTCAATCCAAACTGGACAACCTCGTTTGACCCGACCTATGTCAACCAGACATTAAAAATTTTCCCAAAACTTATTCAAACAAATCGGTTTGCCGTGCTTTGTCCCAAGGTCATGTGCGGTTTAGTTCCACAAGTTCCGAAACTAATCGAATCCTTCGTGGAGACGCGCGATGTTGAAGTGAAGGTAGAAATAATTTCTCCAAAGAACTACAAGGAAAAAATCGATTCTCTCCGGGCGCCTCTTGTGGTTGTCGAGGCTTTGAAGGGGTTTTCAGATTCTGAAATGAAGGATCTCTTCAAACGTTTGAGCGACCGGAAAATACTGGCCTTCACAGTAGACGGTCTGAACGGCATTGAAAAAGGGGCCCTGGTCTCCATTGCCGACTACGCCGAGAAGCGATTGGGAAGAAATATAGCCCTGAAGTTGTTTGACGTGCTAAATGGAACCCCGCCGGCCCAGATTCCAGTGATTGATTTTAAAAACGCCGAACTGATATTTAACCGGGAAACCGCTAGAAAGTTAGGCTACAACATTCCCTTGGAGTTTGTGGACGAAGCTCAATTATTTGGAGCCAAAAAAGAGCGACCTGAATTGTCGTTTGAAGAAGCGATAGGGCGCGTCCTGAAACAGAATTTTGATATCAAGGCTCAGGGGCTGGTAAAAAATCAGTCCATGCTTCAAGTTGAAATTGAAGAACGCGATTTTTTCCCGCAATTATCTTCCGGGCTTAGCCACAACAGGACGAATCAGGATCAAGCCGACGCCTTGGGAGGTCCAAGAGGGGAAACCAGATTTGACCTTACCTTGAAACAAAAATTGTTCGATCGGGAACAGTGGAAATCCATCAAATCGGCGCAGGCAACGCAAAAGATAGAACAGGAAACCCTGGATCTCGTTAATCAGGATATTATCCTGGAAACGGCTCTTACCTATTTGAATAACCTTCAGGGCGAGGAACTGGTCAATATCCAGAGAAATTATCTTAATCTTATTCGTAAAAACCAAACTCTCGCAGACCTCAAATTCAAATTGCGGGAGACGGGAAAAAGCGACGTACTTCGGCTCAATATTGAATTGGAAAACGCCCGTATTGATTTGATGGACGCCAAAGAAGCGCGATTTCGAGCTCAAGTCCGTCTCAACAACCTCCTGAATTATCCCCGCGAAACGATTCATAAATATGAAATTCAAAGCTTTTCAGTCGATGGTTACAAAAAAAGAGCGGGCCGTTTCTCAAAGTATCTGAGTACAGCCAACCAATTGGAAGTTTTCAGGGATTTTTTTGATGAACAAGCCCAATCCAACTCCCCAGACCTTAAGGTCCTTTCGGCGGATATCAAACAGGCGCAAGCGGAAAAGGAGCGCGCCCTATCTAGATATTTTCCCACGGCTCAAGTCGAAGCGGAATATTTCAATCAAATCCAGAATGAAACCCAATCGTTTAACTCCACCCAAAGACAAATCTTTGAGGATCGATTTGGGGACGGGTGGCAGGTTCAATTGAAATTGGAATTGCCCTTGTTTCTAGGCGGCTCGCGGTTTAAAGAAGTTGATCAAGCCAATGTGCGCATCCTTGAGTTGGATTCCAGGATCAATGGTTTGAAAAACACGCTTTCTGAGCAAGCTCGGTCGGGACTGTTCAATGTATTCCGCTCGCGAAGGAACCTGGATTTTGCGATGAGGAACGTTGAATCGGCTCAGGAAAACTTGAAACTGGCGGAGGTGGCTTACCTGGAAGGAGATTTGCCGGTCATTGACCTGTTAGACAGTCAAAGTCGCCTGATTTTAAGTAGAACCACTGCAGTGAAAACTCGATACCAGTTTCATAGGGATTTGTTTTCTCTGTTTCGCTCTGCGGGGAAAGTGGATTTAATAAAAAACTTTAATAACAAAGAACAGTTGCAGTTATTTTTGAGTCAGGTTGATCAATACTTCAAAAATCATTCCGGCTCTAATTCGTCCAATTTCCAACCGTCCGCCGTCCAATGATGAAAAATATTAACTTCTTAAAATATAAATATATATTCGCGTTGTTAACGCTTTCCGTATTTATAGCGGCAGGATGCGCCCAGGAAAAACCTGCCCCCGTCAAAAAGAAAATTATTCGTCCTGTAAAAACCAAAACTATTCAATTCGATCCAAAAGGAGACGAGGAGAAGGAATTCAGCGGCGTGGCTCAAAGCGACGAATCTTCTACATTAAGCTTCCGGGTTTCTGGAGTATTGCAGAAAATGAATGTGGACGTGGGAGACAAGGTAAAAAGAGGAGAAGTGACGGCCACTTTGGACAAGCGG
Organism: Nitrospinaceae bacterium; assembly: GCA_029261555.1. Taxonomy (GTDB): domain Bacteria; phylum Nitrospinota; class Nitrospinia; order Nitrospinales; family JACRGP01; genus JAJDBB01. The sequence continues at coordinate 14,078 of JAJDBB010000054.1, forward strand.
GATTATCTGCTGAAAGTCAAAGACCTGGAAGGTCAACTGACCACAGCGCAAGCGGAGTTGGATCAAATTTTGAAAGGGGCTCGCTCAGAGGATATCCGAATTCTGGAAAATAAAATTGCAAGCCTGGATTCTTCCGTTAAAACAGCGAGACAGGAATACCAACGAGTCCAACAACTCTATGCCAACGACGCAGCGTCTAAAGGAAGACTGGACCAGGCAAAAAACAGTTTGGATAAGGTTTTGCTCGATCATAAATCCGCTAATGAAGAATATGTGATCGCCACCCACGGGGGACGGGAAGAAGAGGTTCGGGCTCAAACATTCAAAGTAGAATCTATTAAATCGAATCTGGACCAAGCTAGCGCCAATTTAAGTGATACGGAGTTGAAAGCTCCTTTTGACGGAGAAATCGCGGGAAAGCATGTTTCCAATTTTGAGCAGGTCCCCGCCGGTCAGAAAATTTATACCCTGGTCGATTTGAGACATATCGAAATTCAAATCAGCGCCCCCGAGGAATGGATCTCAAGAATTCACAAAAAGCAGGAAGCTAATGTTGAGTTTTTAAATTTTTCAGGAAAAAAAATTAGAGGGTGGGTCGAGCGGATCGGCGTGACGGCTGATCCTGAAACGCTCACCTATCAGGTCGTTATTAAAATTCCCAATCCCAAAGGAATCTTTTTGCCAGGAATGTCTTCAATGGCGTCCCTGAAAATTAAAGGCGTGGGTAAAACGTTTCCAACAGTTCCCATCCATTCAATTGTGGAAAATTTAGCTTCGGGCGAAAATTTTGTATGGACGGTGGACGTTCAATCATCCACCGTAAAAAAAACGTTAATAAATATCGGAAATATTTCAGGCGACGAGGTGGCTGTTTTGGAAGGACTGAGAAACGGAGATCGCGTAGTCATTGCCGGAGCCGACCGGTTGAAGGACGGAATGAAAATCCGGTTAAATTAATTTACGTATTAAATCCTTAAGTTACGTATTAAATCCATGGTCAGATATTCCATCACGCATAGAGGGGTTGTTCTCTTTTTTTTCATCTTGATTGCTCTTATGGGAATGCAGGCAATCAAGGATGTGGGAAAACAGGAAAATCCTCAGTTCCCAAAGTGGAACTCCGCCATTATTACCGAATTTCCCGGGGCTTCCCCATTGAAGGTGGAGGAACTGGTCACAGAAAAAATTGAAAAGAAATTGAGGGAGATTCCTGAATTTGAAAAGATCACTTCCACCTCGCAATTTGGAATCTCCTATGTCTTCCTGAAAATCGACAACAAATACTGGAACGATAAACCTATTTGGGATAAAGCCCGAGACAAGCTGGATGATTTAAAAGGCCAACTGCCCGAAGGCGTAAAGGAGCCTTGGCTCAATAACGATTTTGGGAAAACCAAATCCATCGTCCTGGCCATCACAGGAGAAGGCTTCAGTAATAAGGAATTGAGCGACGTCGCGGACGATTTCAAAAAAGAAATTGAGCACGTTGATTATGTCTCCCGCGTGGACGTTATCGGCGAACAGGAGGAACGCGTATTCCTGGAGGTCTCTACCAACAAGCTTAGCGAGCTGGGAATTTCCGGCGAGACCATGATGGGAATTATCCGGGAGCAAAATGTTTTAAAACCCGGGGGAAGGATAAAGCTTGGCCCTCAGCGAATCCGTTTGGAAACCAGCGGCGAGTTCAAATCGGTCGAAGAAATCGGAGAAACGCTGATAACCCTCCCCGGTAATTCCAATAGTTTTTTATTGAGGAACCTGGTTCAAATCCGACGCGAATATGAAGACCCTCCGAAAATGCAGATGCGGTTCATGGGGAAGGAGGCTGTAGGGGTTGTCGTCGAAATGCAAGATGGAGGACAGATCATCGAACTGGGCGATAATGTCAAATCCCTCGTCGAATCTTTTGGCGCCGATTTATTCCATGGAATAGATATCGATTTTGTAAATTTTCAGCCGCAATGGACAAAGGTTAAAATCAGTGATTTTGTAGACAATTTGATTCAAGCGGTTCTGACCGTGGCTCTCTTCATGGCCGTTCTATTGGGCTGGCGACAGGGAATAATCATCACTCTGCTGATACCCAGCGCTTATCTGATCACCATGCTGGTTATGCGGGCAAACGACATTCCCATGCACCAGATTTCATTGGCGGCCTTGATCATTTCTCTGGGAATGCTGGTGGATAATGGAATCGTGATGACCGAGTCCACCACCGGCTATATCAATCGGGGAATGGCTCCCGATGAAGCCGCATTGAAAGCGGGGAATGAACTGATGCTCCCGCTTCTGGCCGCAACCGGAACCACCGTCGCAGCCTTTTCCCCTATCGCCATGGCCCGTTCCGGCGTCGGGGTTTATTGTAATTCGCTGCCGATTGTTATTGGAACGGTGCTACTGGCTTCCTTTATCGTGGCCATGACCCTGGTCCCTCTCCTTTGCGTCTGGTTGTTGAAACCAAAAGTCCAAAAAGAAAAAAAGGAATCCTTTTTTGCCCGCTTTTACCGGAAATTAATGACCCTGGCTCTACGCTTTAGGTTCACGAGCCTGCTTCTAATTCTTGGTTTGTTTTTTATCGTTCCTCCAATCGCGGGAAGCCTGGACAAAACATTCTTCCCTCCATCTGGACGCGGACAATTTGCCATCGATATGTTTTTGCCGGAAGGATCCGATTTTCTTGAAAACCGGAAGCAGGCTGTCAGAGTGGAAAAATATTTGTTAAAGACCTACCCTGGAGAAATAAAAAACTTAGGGCTTTATATTGGGGAGGGCGGCCCCATGTTTCATAACTCGATGATCCCGGAAACGAGAAAAAGCAATTACGCTCAATTCATGATTATCACCAATCAATATGAGCAGCGGGAAAAAATGTTGGAAGAGTTGAGTCCTTACTTTGAGAATAATTTTGAAGACGCCCAATTGATTCTAAGACCGGTGGAGGAAGGTCCTCCAGTGGGAGCTCCTATACAGATTCGAATATATGGAAAAGAGTTCAATCAATTATATGATTACGCTTACCAGATCCAAAATATTGTAGAGGAAACGCCTGGCACGAGATTTACCCGGAACGATTGGGGCCGGCGGGTTCCTCTAGTGACTTTGGAAGTTGACCAGGAAAATTCGCGCCGAATAGGAGTCAGCACGGATACAATTACTAACGCATTACAAACCGTTTTTTCCGGGCAGGAAGTGACCCATTATCGGGAAGGAGACGAGGCCATTCCAATTATGATTCGAGCCTTGGAATCCGAGCGCACCACCCTCCGCAAATTGGAAAACCTCAAAATACCGACGTCCCAAGGAGCTATGGTTCCCATCAGTCAGGTGACGGATCGAAAACTAAAATGGGAAACCGGAAAAATAAAGAGGGAGAAAAGGCGGAGAACAATAACAATTAAAGCTTATTCAGACGGGACTCGAACTTCCGTAGACATTCTGCAAGACGTTAGGAAAAAAATGGAGACTCTCTCCTTTCCCCTGGGGTATGGGGTGGAGTATGGAGGAGAACTAGAGGAAAGCGGAAAAGCTCAAAAGAGTATTGCCGCTAAACTTCCTTTCGGTTTGGCTTTTCTGGTTATGATTCTTGTGATGCAATTTGGTAATGTCCGAAAAATGGGAATCATATTAACAACTATTCCTCTTTCCCTGATTGGGGTGGTCGTCGGACTTTTTATAATGGATTATCCGTTGAGCTTTTTCGCTCAACTTGGAGTGTTGAGTCTGGCCGGCATCGTGGTGAACAACGCGATTCTTCTCATTGAACAGATCGACGTCGATCTGGAAGAAGGAAAGCCTCCCACGGAGGCGATCATTCATGCAGGCCTTCGAAGAGCTTACCCGATATTTTTAACCACCCTGACAACGGTTGCCGGTCTATATTCTCTGGCCGTGAGCGGCCCCCTTTGGGGACCTCTGGCGGTCTCTATTATGGGAGGATTAATCGTCTCAACCTTTTTAACCCTGGTCATGACTCCTGTCCTGTACGCCATCTTTTTCAATATCAAACTAAAATCCAAAGCCACCGAGACTTTGGCCTACAATTAAAAATTATGGAACCATACCCTCTATCTATGGCAACATCAAACCAACTTAATTTTGCCCTCCTAAATTCTATCGAAGTAGAACCATAAATTAAAACTCTGCAATCAGTCTTGATTACAGTGTGAGACCTCTGGCCTACTGAATACGAATCATCAAGTTGAATTAATAAGCCAATAATAACAATAGCTTGTAATGGGGCGCCCGTTGCTATTTGTCAATAAACGTCAATAACTGTCCTTGGCTTGGCACAAAATCAGCCCAGTTTGTTTCACTTAACGCTAAAGCGTAATTAATTTTTTAAGAGTAATTACAAAAAACTTACTTGTTGCTTGCGCAACAATTTCTAAAAATATTAGCCGCTAACCGATGGGAAAAAATAACCTTTTGGCTCTTGATAAAGCCCTATAGACATAAAAGCCAAAGGCTTATTAATTCGAAATCCATTTTTTAAGCACCAATGAAATAACTCATCATGTCTACTTGCCAAAAGAAAGGAAATTGGCTTTTGCGCTGAAAAAGCCATCCCTAAAATCAAATTTTTTATATCTTCAAAAGTTTCTCCCACACCATGATTAACAAACCAGGATGAAATGCCTGAGGAATATGCTGTAACAACCCCATCCTTTTTGACAATAATTGGGGAAAAATAGGTGATGGAATCTTTCAATTCACGCGCTCTTGAATATCCTAAAATATTCTGGCAAAGGGACGAACATTCTTTCAAACTATCCATAGTAAGAGGGGCAAAATCATATTTTGTGTTGGGTATATCTTTAGGCTCTCCTTCAACTAAAAACATCAATTCCTTGATTTGAAAACCAAATGAAGTGTAAAGTGAAATAGCATTTAAATTTGCCACATCCACCAACAATCGAATTCCTTTCGAAACTTTTGCCTGGTCGAGTGTCTTTTCCATTATTTTTTTCCCAACCCCATGCCCCTGGAACTCCTGATGAACACAAAGCGGTCCCATTCTGAAAATCGGATCGCGTTCATCCAAGAAATTACACCCAATAACTCGACTATTTTTTTCAGCTACGATCCCATCTATTAATGGATGATCAATCAAATTGCCCAATAGTGTTTTCGTGAATTCAAGGGTAGGAAAATCGGAAGAGGAGTTGTGCCTACGCGAAAAAGCGCCAAAACTTTCATATACAATTTCACTGCAAACATTTAAATCGACTTTTTTAATCGCCCTGGTGGTTATTTTCATTTTAAGGAAAATTTAAACGGTCACTCAGAACCAAGAAAACTAACATCACAAGAAATTACTGGGCGTAGATAGGATAAAAAACATTTCATCGTTAATCAGAAATTATGGCAATACTGTATTAAAATACTTATTGAGCTATAATAGTCCATAATGTAATTAATGTTTCCCTTTTCAGGTAAAATAAAATGAATTATAAAAAAGTTAGAGAACCTATAGGTGTTGCGGATTTATTAGGGGAAAGAATAAGAGTCTGGCGAAAGTCAAAATTTTTAAAAGGCTATGAATTGGCCAAGATTTTGAGCATTTCACAGGGTTCGCTTTCTGATATAGAGAACAACAAATCATTGCCTTCTGCCGAAACCATTGCAAGATTACACAAACTTACTGAATTAAATGTGATCTGGCTTTTAACTGGAGAGGGTCCAAAAATAAGGATAGAAAATAATCAGGAGGAGTTGGTTAATAACTTGGAAGACAATAAATTAAAAGGTCTTATTGAAATGTTAACCGCTATGTATAATGAAGGGGATAGTAAAAAGGTTGCTCATTTAGAAGGATTCCTTATGGGAGCCGCTCCTCAAAAATTTTAAAAGGTAGAAAAAACTTATTTAGTTGTTGTCGTAATGAGGCGAGTCCCCTAAATTTTTTGAAATATGTTCCTTGAGTTTTTCAATGCATGTCAGACAAACAAAATGATTAGAACAAAACCTGGTTTTATCAAGTAAAAACTGTTCAATAGAAACCCATTTTTCGTTATTATCCTCATTCATTACCGATTTGCAATACGGGCAAAGATCAATTTCCTCGCAGTCTTTCTCATTTCCGACCTTTGCTTGAATTTGATTTTTAAACAATACAATTTTTACAATTGATACCAGATCCTTTGACTTAAACGGCTTGGTAATAAAGCCATCTGGCTGGATCATTTTTACCTCATCAACCGTCTTATCGTCTGAATAAGCGGTTAAGAAAATAATTGGTAGTTTATATTTTGTCCTTATAGCCTCGGCCGTTTTAATTCCATCCATTTTCCCATCAAGCATTATATCCATCAAAACCAACTCTGCGGGTTGCTTATCAAGTGTCATTAAGGCTTCAGATCCCGTCGACGCCATTGACGTAGATTCAAACCCTGCCTGATTCAAACATCTCTCAATATCCAGAGCTATTAAACCTTCGTCTTCAACTATTAAAATATGCGGTTCAATTGTTTTCATTTTTTTAGTTCTTTTTGAAATGAATTATAAATTCGATTCCAGGGCTTCTATTTAAATCTATTTTCCCCTTCAATTGTTTTTCGCAAAGGGTCTTAACAATTTGAAGCCCTAATGATTTATTATTCCTAAAATCAAAACCAATTGGAAGCCCAATTCCATTATCTTTGATTTTTAGCTCTAACAAATTGCTTGTTTCATCCAAAAATGAGAGGGTGATTTTAACAAAGCCTTTCATCTCTCCTGGAAATGCATGGGTTATAGAATTTGAGATCAATTCCAAAATAACCAAGCCGCAGGGTATTCCCTGGTCAATATCTAAAGATATTCCATTAGTTTCAATTTGAATTTCGACCAAATTGGAGTCAACGTCATAAACTTGAACCAATTCGCTAACCAGGTCTTGCAAGTAATCGCTAAAATCGACAGCGCCTAATTTTGGAGAATCATAAATCTTTTCATGCATTAAGGCCATAGATTGAACTCTGTTGGCGCATTCCTGAAACATTCGAATATATTTTTCATCTTGGACTTTTGATCCCTGAAGCCTAATCATACTTAAAACAATCTGAATATTATTTTTTACCCGATGATGGATTTCCTTAAGAAGAATTTCTTTCTCCTTTAGCGATTCTAAAATTACAGTTTCTACTTTTTGTCTCTCTTGAATTTCTATTTTAAGTTTTTCGTTGGTTTCACAAATTTCTTGGGTTCGAAACGCAACCATCTCCTCCAAATGACATTTATATTTTTCTAGCTCCTTATCGCGCTTTTCGATTTGGATCAACATTTCATTGAACCCATTGTATAGAGTTCCCAATTCATCTTGAAATTGATGACTGACACGAAAAGAATAGTCCTTTTTCCCCGTTATTCTCCGGGTTGCGGCAGCAAGAACCAAAATTGGTTTAGAAATAATGCCTTGAAGCTTGAGGGAAATGAATATTGAAATTATTATTGCTAAAAAAATGATTGCCCCTACAATTGCAATATAAGTTTTCAGGTGTTGATCGAATTTATTTAAATTAGCGTTTATGTATATTTCCCCAACCCTCTCCCCATTCAAAAAAATTGGTTTCACAAGCTCAATTTTTTCTCCTACTAAACGATAACCCTCGTTTTTTATGGTTGGAGGTTTAAACGATAATCTCTGGACTCTTTTATAAGTCACAAAAATATTATTTTTATCGTCATACAAAGCTGCAAAATCTATTTGCTCCTCTCCCTTTAAAGAACCTAAAATTTTATTAGCGGCGTCTTTATCTCCAAATAAAATGGCCGCCCGGCTATTTCCCCCCACAGCTTCAGCCAAAACCATTAGGTTTCGCGCCAAACTATTTTTAAAGTGGCTCAAGTCGTAAAAAACAACAAGACTCATTGCTATCAAAAGTATAAATCCGCTTAAGCAAACAAGAATAATTATCAGTTTTGTTTTAATAGGTAAATTTTTGAATTTATTCATTAAAAGAACGCTTACTCTAAATTAATTGCAAGATTGAGCAGCTCGGAACTTATTTTTAATCCAGAGGCCTCAATAGCTAGACGGTTTATTTCAAATCTAATTTTATTGCCGACTCCAACAAAATTAATCCCGACCCCCTTTTCACCAAATCCTTTAGTATCAGAAATGGATAGCAGCGGATATTTTTTAACTTGGGAGACAATTTCACCTATTCGATTAGCTTCGGAAGAATTTATAAAAAGTATGCGGCATTGGTTTAATTCAGAAATTAAAACTTTCCTTTTTAAATTTATTTTTCTTTTCATCAAACCTTCTTCTTTAGCCAAATCCAAAATATTCTTGAACGGATTTTCACCAATAATGCAAAAAGTATAATTATTATTTAGGTCGAAATTATTGGAGTCAATTCTTTCAGGCCATTCAATGAAGTTTAGGAATTTTAATATAAAGCTAGCCTTAAGAGTATATTCTCTGTTTACCATTTCACCTGCAAATCCAGGATAGGCAAAAAAGACGATCACGATTTGGACCCAGAGGGCAAAAATTTTTATAGAATTTCTTTTATTCACAAATAAATTATGGCGAGATTTTTAATTGATTAGGAGCAACCGTATCCTTAAAAAATATACCTTTTACTTGTTTTGGGAAATATTATTCGAATGATTCCAAGGTATTTAGCTCAGATCTTCATTGATTATAGCAAAAACAAATAAATTCGGAATGGAGAAAAAAATTAGCGTTTAGAACCAAAATTATTTTCAAATTCAATGGGGACCTCTAAAAATCAGGCGTAGTTTCCAGGTTACTCATTTGTTTTTAATTCATCAGAGTTGCTCATGACCAAGGAAATATTTTAGAGGAATCCTCAGGTCTGCAAAATAAATTTGGGGCGGTTTTACCGGAAGGAGTTACTTGTCGGCTTTAAACCAATTTGATGGGGGGATATCTAAGAACTAAAAATTAAATGTTAATTTTCCATAAAAGCTTCTTTGAGTTTCCGATTCGGCTTCCAGCAGTTCATTTAATTCTGAATGGGTTTCATCCAAAATGTTTTGACCCACCAAAGACAATTCAAATAAATCAGAGGGCTTCCAACCCAATCTCAGGTCCATACGATTATAGCTGGAAACATTTCTGGCGGAATTTTCGCTTACAAAATAAAATAAGGAATCAAACTCCAAGTCATAAGGTAAATTCAAATATGATCGAACGTTAAAGATATGTTGTGGTTCGTTTTCGGCGTCAAAATCAGTATCAGGATTAAAAGTGCTTGAAGTTACCGTGGAGGAAGCATTGCCTGTTGCCCTTAAATCAATATTTGTAAACGTATAGCTTCCTGTTAAACGGAAAGCTTTTGTTGCCTGCCATTCAATACTAATTTCCGCTCCTTGGATTTCCCCTTCAAAAATATTGTCATTTGATCCTGGTAAGACTAAATGGGCGGGAGATGGGTTTGATTCAAAAAATATATCGCCCGCTTTAAACTCAATTAAATCGTCATAATCAAAAATGAAGCTTGTGAAATCAAAGGTCAAGTTAGGTTTAATTTTCACACGGTATCCCACTTCATAAGAAAGCAAAATTTCCGAGGTTACCTCGCCGTCACTATCTTCTTTTATCAATAAAGGTAAGGCGCCTGGGACCAATGCGCGGTTTATCCTTCCATCATTCTCTTGAAAACTTGGAATTCTTACGGCACGTGAAAAAGCGGCCCAAAAAGTATGGTTAGGTTTTGGCTGCCAAATAGTCCTTGCTGTAGGTTGATACTCAAAACCGGTAAAATCATTGTGCTCGAATCTTGATCCCAATATTATTTTCCAGGTTTCAGGAATTATAGTAAATTCATCGTTAATAAATATTCCGAATAAGTTTGTGTCCCTATTTGGCGTTTCAGTAATGTTGGTTTTTTCAAAATCAAAATCCACGAAGCGATAGTTAAACCCCATTGAAACATTTTGCTTTTTTCCTAACAAAAAATCATATTGAGCGTCCAAATCAGTTTGATGAATTTTGTTGTCAAACCCTAAAAGCGAATTTCGCCTCAAAAAATCATAATAAAGTTGAAGTTTTAAAGAGGAGGAGTCGTCCAATGTCCTCGTCCAACGCATTAATGTATTGGCCCCTGTTTGCAAGGTTGATCCTTTAAAGGGAGCTGAACCCGCGTCTAAAGAAACAAACCGGCTGCTAACGTCTATGTCAGCGTCTAAATTATATGTATCTCCCTGTAAAACGAGCGTATCCTTGTTGTTAATTTCCCAATCGCTTCTAAATCCTACTTGCCCTATTTTTTTTCCATCAAAAGAATCCGTATTGTCCAGTTTTTTCCCTTCATCCCGGTCGCGGTACTTTGCATAAAGCCGGTAATTAAAATCTTTTTTTACTTCCCCTCCAAATCGTGCGGTTACAAACCCTAATTCCTCTGTTCCTCGTCCACCAGAAACTAATAACCCCTGTGTTTCTTTTGAGTTTTTGGTAATGATATTAATCACACCGGCAACGGCATTTGAACCCCAAAGAGACGCACCAGGACCTCTTATCACCTCAATACGATCAATATCTTCTAATACATAATCTTGGCCTATCCAGAATACTCCCGAGTCGGCTGGACTGTAAATCGTTCTTCCATCCATCAAAACCAGGAGTTTGTCTGATCCCAGTCGCCTATTAAAACCTCTTATGGAAATTGCATATCGATTTTGGTTAATCTTTGAGACAAGAACTCCAGGCGCTAAACGCAATACTTCCATTATATTTACAGACCCAGACCTGCGAATATCCTCTTGCGTGATGACATAAATAGCTGAAGCCGCATTTTTAATTTTCTGAGGTCTTTTGCTCACTGATGTGATTTCTGTTTCCAATTGCATCAATTCTGCTAAATCCATTTTTAGAATTTTTTTCTGCTCTTTAGTCAGGCGGTCCTGCTCCTCCGAATAACCGTTCATTGCCGGGAACAATATAAAAATAAAACAAAATAAATATATTAAACGTTTGATAATTCCTTTCGAAATTTTGGGAAAAAACCTGGAAAGAGGTTTTATTGAAAAACCAAAGTGCATGGGGAAATTGTGGGTTGACATAGTTGAATTGTGAAAAGAAATTACGGAAAAAATAAATATTCTTCCCAAAATAAAAAAAATTCAAAAAAGATAATTGATTATAAGTTTTTATGAATAAATTTGAACAGTTTTATTTTAAAACTCCTGTTATTAAATAAAAACAAAGGCTTACTTATGGTTGCTTAATTAAACGTTTATTCGATAAATTTTCAAACGCTTTTCATTTTCGGAAACTCAAATAAATTCGATAGACAAAAACTGATAATCATGGTAAATGGGTGAGCCTTAGGTTTATTGTGAATGAAAATTCTAGCTTAACAAGGAGGCTTTAATGAAAGAAGACAATTTTCAAGAAGCAATTAAACACCTTTTAACGGATGATCACTATTTAAACTCTTTGACTACTGACCCTGACAGGCTTATGAGCGATCACCACCTTAATGTGGAGCATATGCTGGCAATCAATCCAAGTGATAAAATTGATTTAAAAGACGGGAATGTTAGGCCAGCCGCTTTTTGTTGTTGCTGTTGTGGGCTATTGGAGCCTGATAAAAAACAAGCGACAACTCAAAAATAATTTTCCTCTCAAATAATGGATGAAAACATTTATTCAGCTGTAAAATACGCTAACATTCCATTGCCCCAAAAACCACGGCTTACCCCTTGGATACAATTTGTAGAGTTGAGCGACGATCAAATTCAATTTCGCGGATCTGAATTTGTTTTCACAATACGCTATCCATTATTTATTGAAGTTTTTCACCGAATAAAATTGCTTTTAGATGGGAACCATACCGTAGAGGATATTTCCTCTACGGTTGGTCCCCATTTTCTTCCTACCACCGTTGTTTTCCTATTAAAAATGCTTCGGGCAAATGGCCTCCTTCAAGAAGGCAGTTCCTCCTTAAGGCCATCTGAAAGCCAATTGAGTCCAGAAGCGTATGAACTCCAATTTCAATTTTTTTCACATTTTCTGCAAAATCCCCAAGGCGCTATAGCCTTAATGAATGATGCGCGAGTAGGGGTGTTAGGGGATGAACAGCTAAAGGCGGATATTATCGACCACCTTTCCAAGCTGGGTCTTGGTCATATAAAAGATTTTGGGGTTCCTCAAAAAGGAAATTTAGAATATGACTTAAAAGGAATCGATATTCTAATCGCTTGCAAGGAATCTTCTGGTTTTTCGTTTTTTGATAAAGTAAATAATTTATGCCTTTCCTCAGGCGCCAGGTGGTTGCATGTCGCAATAGAAGGCTCCACAGCTTTCTTGGGTCCTACTATTGTTCCAAAACAGACGGCTTGCTACGAATGTTATGATCGCAGAAGAAACTCCAATAGAGCCGATCTGGAGAGCTTTTTGGCATATAAAGAGGTTATAGAAAATGAATCTTCGGATTTAAGCGAAGGATTCCTCCAGCCATTTTGGTCGTTAATTTCCAGTCAGGTTTCTTTGGAAATAACTAGAATAATTTCAGGGTTTGCCCCGCCCAACACCATTGGAAGTTTTTACGAATTTAACCCTCAAACGCCAAACTCTGTAAAGCACGAGGTTTTTCGGGTCCCCAATTGTCCCGCCTGCAATCCCAGGAAACCGAAATTAGAAACTTGGGATACCGCCAATGCTACGTCAAAGGAATGAGTTTAAGGATAAAAAGCCTCCTTATTTAAAATATTTAAAAGATTCGCCCCTTGTTTCTCTTTCAGAAGGTATAAAGCGCGCTAAACGTTTAGTGAGCGAACGGGTAGGTATAATCAACAGCGTTCATTTTGAAGATTTGCCTCCAGGCGCCCCATCCATTTTCTTCGCTCGAAGTACCCCTGCCGACCTTTCGCCTATTTGCGGACAATCCGCCCTGAATTTTGGCGACGCCGCGTCTATTGATCCAAACCGGACAATTTTAAAAGCTGTTGGAGAAAGCGTAGAAAGGTATTGTTCCGCCCAATACGAAAAAGAATCAATGTTGCTTTCTACCTACGAACAACTGGATGTCGAGGCGGTTCATCCTGATAAGTTTGCTCTTTTTAGCCAAAATCAGTACTCAGACCCAAGCTTTCCCTACGTGCCTTTAACGGCCACAACTTTATGCAACTGGGTTAAAGGTTATTCCCTCACAAGGGAATGCGAAGTTTATGTTCCTGCCGCTTACGTTTTTGTTCCTTATCAGTTTGAACAGCCAGACGAGCCAGCCTTTCATGATCCCATTTCAACGGGTCTAGCTTGCGGCCCTAATTTAACCTTTGCCATTTATAAGGGGATTATGGAGGTTATCGAACGAGACGCCTTTATGATTGCCTGGCAAAATCAAATTGAACCGCCAAAGTTAGATCCTTTGGAAGCTAAAAATCCTTTCTTTCAGAAATTGTTAAACGCTATGGAAGGAATGCCTTTGACATACCATGTCAATTATTTAACGCTAGACATAAACGTCCCTGTCATCCAGGTTATTTTAACGAGCGCCTCAAACTTACCTCCCTATACCGTCATGGGGATAGGCGCCGACCTCAATCCAACGCAAGCGCTTACTCAGGCATTAGAAGAAGCCTATTTGACCTTTTTGGGAATGTACAAGTACATAGACGCCAAACCGGATTTTAAACTGGAGCCCCATTACAGAAACGTAACAACGCCAATTTTACACGGTCTTGCCCATGCCATGTTTCCAGAACTTGGCAATTCCATTAAATTTTTGACTGAAAGTAAAAGGGAAATTTCCATCAACGATATAGAGAACGCCTCCAATACGAGCCTGGTGGAAAACATCCGTTCTTTGGTATCTTTTCTCAAGGAAAAAGACCTGGAGGTAATCGTTGCCGAACTTACCACTCCGGATATAGATGAAGCCGGGTTTAAGGTCGCTCGTGTGATCATTCCAGGAATGCAACCCTTGGATATCAATCACAACTGGAGATATTTAGGCGGCGAAAGATTATATTCCGTCCCACATGATTTAGGATTTTCGAAAGCGCCCACTTTCGAAGACGCCTTAAACCAAAATCCGCATCTGTTCCCCTAAAATTTAAAGATTATGTCTAAAATCAAATTTTCCCAGAAAGCGCTTGGCCCCGAAGTCGAAGAACCCCCTGTTTCTTTATCCGAGCTTTATCATGAAAATTCAAAGTTCCATCGTTCAACAATTTCCAAGTTAGCAAAAGAATTTTCCTACTCAGCTGAAGAAGCGCGAGCTACGGCGCTTGCCTTTAAGCAATACGCTCTCTTTCCAAAAATTAAACTTCCTGATTTTAATGATTCCGTATCTGGAGAAAGTGATTTTGACAAAGTAATATCGAATAGAAGAGCGCTCCGCGATTTCGGCAAAAAACCTTTAACTTTTGAAGAATTATCTAAAATTCTTTACCAAAGTTATGGCGTTACAGGAGAGATAACCCTACAAGATGGCGTCAAACAACCTTTAAGGGCCGTTCCATCGGCGGGCGCGTTATATCCGGCTGAGATTTATCTGGGGGTTTTGAACGTGGCTGGTTTGGAGCAGGGGATTTACCATTACAACGTGCCCCGTCATGAGCTTGAATTCCTGGTAAAAGGTAATCCAATGGAAGACCTATACAATGCCAGTTTAAATCAGGAATATGTCAAGAAAGCGGCTGTAGTTGTTCTAATTTCCGGAGTCTTCTCTCGCACAAAACATAAATACGGTGAACGAGGCTATAGATATGTCTTTCTAGATATTGGTCACCTGGGACAAAACCTCTATCTATCATGCTCAGCCTTAAATTTAGCAATCATGACCACTTGCGGGTTTTATGACGACGAAATTAACAAGCTACTTAAAATTGATGGGATTGACGAGTCAATTTTATATATTGGCTTCTTAGGAAAAAGAGCGACCGATTAAAATAAGCCCAGCATACTTTCGTCGAATAAAGTTAACGTGACAGCGCCGCAAATTACTATGATTACCCTTGTTGCCCCGCGTTCAATTATTCTGACTTGGTTATCTCAATCACTACAGAATAAGGCTCGGGAAAATGTCCTCTTCGAGGGGCGTCTATTCCTTTTACGGTGAGTTTTATTTTCGCATGAATCCCATCATTAGATAGC
>JAJDBB010000055.1 GCA_029261555.1 Nitrospinaceae bacterium
TTAATTTTGCCCACGGCGGCTTTGCCGGTTAAAGGATATTGGTTAAATCCATCCCGGCGCCCCAAACGTCGAACAGGGCTTGTTTGAGTTTTTGATGTTCTGGTTTTTCGAGTTTGGGATCTTGTTCGATCAAGGCTTGAACTTCGTTGCGAGCGGTTTCTATTTCCCGCACGTCCCGGATCAGGTTGGCGATGCGCAGGCTGGGAAGTCCCGACTGGCGCGCGCCCATGACGTCGCCGGGACCGCGTATCTCCAAGTCTTTCTCGGCAATGACGAATCCGTCGGACGATTGGACCATGATATCGAGCCGCGCCTTGCCTTCCTCGGTGATGGGCGGGTAAGCGACGAGCAGGCAGTGGGAGGCGTGGCCGCCGCGTCCCACACGACCCCGAAGCTGATGCAACTGCGCCAGCCCAAAGCGCTCGGCGTGTTCGACGATCATGATCGTTGCGTTGGGCACGTCGACGCCGACTTCTATCACGGTGGTCGCTACCAGGATATCGATCTTCCCGGCTTTGAAATTTGCCATCAATTCCTGACGGTCCTCTTTTTTTAGTTTTCCGTGGATGGTTTCCACACGCCTCTCGGGGAATAAATCTTTTTGAAGATGTTGATGAATTTCCTGAACGGTTTTTAAATCCACCACAGCCGACTCTTCAATAAGCGGCGCGACGACGTAGGCCTGCCTGCCGGCTTCCAACTCCCCGCGCAGAAACTCATATGCCTGGTCCCGGCGATTTTGATAAAACAGTTTCGTCTTAATTTCTTTGCGTCCCGGCGGCATTTCATCGAGAACCGAAACGTCCATGTTGCCGTATAGGACCATGGCCAGCGAGCGGGGAATGGGCGTGGCGGTCATTACCAGGATATGCGGCGACGGGCCTTTTTTGCCGAAAGTTTCCCGTTGCCGGACGCCAAAACGATGTTGTTCGTCGATCACGGCGACGGCCAGGTTTTTAAAGCGCACGTCCTTTTGGAAAAGAGCGTGGGTGCCCACCGCGATTTGAACTTCCCCGGACTCAATGCTCTCCAAAATAATTTTTTTGTCTTTGGGACGCAGGGTTCCGGTGGTCAGCGACAGGTTCACGCCTATTTCGCGGCAGAAAGGAAGCAGGTTGAAGTAGTGTTGTTCCGCCAGAATTTCGGTGGGCGCCATCAGGGCGCCCTGAAAACCGTTGTCGACGGCGGTGAGCAGGGAGACCATGGCTATGAGCGTTTTGCCGCTTCCCACGTCGCCGTGCAGGAGCCGGTTCATGGGTCGCGCGCTTTCCAGGTTGGACATGATGCTTGTCAGAACGCGTTTCTGCGCGCCGGTCAAATCGAAGCTTAATAATTGGATGAACTTGCGAATGGTTTCTCCGCGTGTTTTCAGGGAAACCCCGTCCGCGCCTTCTCCCGCCAGACGCTTTTTGAAAGCCAGACCTAACAGGATCAAAAACAATTCTTCAAAAATCAGGCGGCGCTGGGCGGGAGTTTTAAAATCATTCAGGTCGGCGCCCGATGCGCCGGACTCCGGAAAATGCGCCTGGGCAAAGGCCCTCGGCCTGTCCATCAGGTTGTTGCGTTGCAGAAAGTCTTCGGGGAAAAACTCTTCGGTTGCCGGGGCGAAATTATCCACCACCTGTTTCATAATTTTCCGCAGAGTTTTTAAATGCAAGCCTTCAGTGATGCTGTAAATGGGAACCACCCGTCCGGTTTCCAGGGAATCGGAATCCTCGCCGGAGAGGGTATCGACTACGGGATGAATTATTTCCAATCCCGCGAAAGCTCCCCGTCCGTGTGTCGGTTTTCCGGAGACGACCACTTTCTGGCCGACAGGATATTTTTGTTCCATGTATTTTAA
Source organism: Nitrospinaceae bacterium (assembly GCA_029261555.1). GTDB lineage: Bacteria > Nitrospinota > Nitrospinia > Nitrospinales > JACRGP01 > JAJDBB01. Next base: position 1,844 of record JAJDBB010000055.1, read on the forward strand.
ATTGAACTTGAACCACTTGCCTTGAACGGTTCCCGTTTTATCTTCTATGAGGACTTCATAAATTTTTCTTCTCCGGCCCAGGGGGGTGACCCCGGAATGGATGATCTCTCCCTGAAAGGTGGAAACTTCATCCGGCGGTAATTCAGAAATATTGACGATGCGGCTCCTGTCTTCATACCGATGCGGTAAAAAGTAGAGGCAGTCTTCAATTGTTTCCAGATTCATTTTGCGAAAAAGCTGAAACCGTTTGGGTCCAACGCCTTTCACAAACTGGATGGAATCTTTAAGGGGTGATTTTTTCACGGGCCGAAAATTATGTTTTATTCCAGAGGAAGGTCGTTCTTGTTTGAGGTCCGCTTTTAAAAGAAAACACGACAAGGGTATCTTAATCGGGAACCCTCTGGAATAAAACATAATTGACAAGGCATGGAGGTGAACGGTATCCTTATTCTGGGTTGATCCGACGATTTAGATGATTATGTTTGTTACCCCTTTTATAACAAGCGTATAGCTTGGTTGGATTCTTAGGGATTTTTGCAATGTTTTCTCTTAAAGACATCACAAACGCCGTGCTGGCTTATCATCCCGAAGCGGATATCGACGTGATTCTTGACGCCTACCTGTTTTCCGCCAAAGCCCATCGCGGACAAAGCCGGGATTCCGGCGAAGCTTATTTTTCGCATCCAGTCCACGTGGCCTACAACCTCACCCGATTACGAATGGATGAAAACGCGATCGCCGCGGGTTTATTGCACGACACCATTGAGGATACCCTTGCGACGTCCGAAGAAATAAAAAGTATGTTTGGCGACGAAGTGTATCAACTGGTGGAAGGCGTCACCAAGATCGGCCAGGTGGAATTTGCCAGCCAGGAGGAAAAGCAGGCGGAAAATTATCGGAAAATGATTTTGGCCATGGCGGAGGACATCCGCGTCGTTTATATAAAATTAGCCGACCGGGCGCACAATCTGGAAACTCTGGACTCCCTTTCGGACATCAGGAAGCAGCGGATTGCCCGGGAAACATTGGATATTTATGCGCCATTGGCAAATCGATTAGGCGTCGGTTGGTTAAAATCCGAATTGGAAAATAATTCTTTCAAGTACCTGGCTCCGAAGGAATACGAGGACATTTGTCAACGAGTGCGGCAGGGAGAAGACCAACGCAACAAATATGTCGAAGGCGTCTGCCAGGCGCTTATGAGGGAATTAGAGGATGCCGAGATTCCCGGCAAGGTGGTCGGCAGGCCAAAGCAATATTACAGCATCTACAAGAAGATGCACGATCAGGATATCGAGTTTGAGGACGTTTATGATTTAAGCGGTGTGCGAATCATCACGGATTCCTTAAAAAACTGTTACGCCGTTTTGGGGATGATGCACGCCCTGTGGAAGCCGATTCCCGGAAAGTTCAAAGACTACATCGCCATGCCCAAGCCCAACATGTATCAATCCCTGCACACGTCCGTGGTCGGTCCCGAAGGCCAACGATTGGAAATCCAGATTCGCACCGAAGAGATGCATCGCGTGGCGGAGGAAGGCATTGCGGCCCATTGGCATTATAAGGAGGAAGGAAAAAGCCGGCCAAAGCGATTGGAAAAGTCTTTACCCTGGGTGGGCAAACTTCTGGAAAGCCAGAAGGAAATAAAAAACCCCAAGGAGTTTCTCAAAACGTTTAAAGTCGACCTGTTTCCGCAGGAGGTTTACGTTTTTACTCCCCAGGGGGAGGTGGTTTCCCTGCCCGTTGGGGCCAGCCCGGTGGATTTTGCTTACCAGGTGCACACGGATATTGGAGACCATTGTTTTGCGGGCAAAGTCAACGGAAAGATCGTCCCGCTTCGTTATAAATTGCGCAACGGCGACCATGTCAACATCCTCACCGCCAAGAATAAAAGGCCCAGCCGGGACTGGCTGTCGTTTGTTAAAACCTCCAAGGCGAGAAACAAGATCTCTGGGTTCCTGAACAAGGAGGAGCGAGGTAAAAGTTTAAAGCTTGGGCGGGAACTGTTGGAAAAGGAGATCAAAAAACTGGGATCAAAGCCCGCAGCGATTTTCAAGTCCCCCGCCATGGAGGAGGTCATTCCCTCTTGCGGTTGTAACTCTCTGGACGCATTGTTTCTTGGAGTCGGTTACGGGAAAATTTCCGGCCGTCAGGTGGCGGAAAAACTCTTGCCGAAGGAGGCGTTGGAAAACGTCGAGCAATCCGAAGAAGTCCGCGTCAAGGTTAAGCAAAAATCCCCGGGAAAGTCGCGGGGAACGGCCATCAAGGTGAAAAATTTCGACGCCGAGATTTTAATTCGTATGGGGAAATGTTGCAATCCGGTTCCGGGAGATGAAATCGTCGGATACATCACGCGCGGGCGCGGCGTGTCCGTTCATCATGTGGATTGCCAAAGCGTGGCTGGTTTAGCTGCGGAAACCGAACGCCGGGTGGAGGTGGTGTGGGACAACATCGAGGAGTTGCGGTACTCCTGCCAAATTTCGATCGTGGCGGAAGACCGTGCAGGCCAGTTGGCGAACATCAGCGGCGCGCTGGCGGACAACGACGTTAACATCACCCGCGCCAACGTTCGAGGCGGCAACAACCGGGGCTATTTCGATCTGGATATTGATATCCAGAACCTCGATCATTTAGAAAGATCTTTTGAGAAAATAAGGCAGGTAGAGGGAGTGATTCATGTGGAGCGGGTTTGGGATCGCCAGAAGAAAGGCGAGAAGACTCGAGCGTCGGCCCGGTCCTCTAAAAACGCCGGTTCCATGGAAGATCAGGAAACGGCGCTTCGTTAAGGGAGTCTAAAGGAAATATTCATGACCGCGAGCGGCCCTTGTCTTAAAGGGCCGAGTTGCAGGGGGCGCAACTTTCGAGCGATGACGAGACTTCTTAAATTATTTTCTGGACCTTATCGGCTTTCAGGCACCGGGTGCAGACCTTCATGGTTCTAGCCGAGCCCTTGAACATCACGCGCATTTTATGAAGGTTGGGGTTCCAACGCCTGCGGGTGGTATTTTTGGCGTGGCTCACATTATTCCCAAACTGGGGACCTTTGTCGCAAACACCGCATCTTTTAGACATACAACGCTCCGTAAATTTCTTCTAAAAATTTCAAACGGGAATACTACCACAGTCGCCGACAATGGGGCAAGGCTTAACTTGGAGGATTTTAGCGTTAAGCTTGCGGGAGGGGGTTTTTCAACCCTCCGCTGAAAGACGTTTAGTTTATGCGCCGGTGATGGCGTCTCTGAGGATGGCCTCGGCCAGGTCGTTTCTGTCCACATGAAAGGTGCCGTCGGCAATTTCTTTTTTAATGCGGTTGACCTTGTCGAACCTGATTTCAGGAGCGTTTTTGGCCGCTTCGGAAGCGCTTTGGATGGTCTTGGCTTTCGAAGAAAATGCGGTCGGATCAGAATTTTCAGAAGTTTTGGCGGCTCCCTCGACCCCGCTGTCAGGACCTTTGGCCGAGGATTTGACCTTGGAGTTTTCCTGAACAATCTTGTTTTTTATTCTCAGTTCGTTTCCGGGGATTTCCATGATGGCTTCCAATCCATTGAAATTTAAGTCGTAATAGTTTTCCTGCTTTTGTCCGGGCCGCAGAAGTTTGAACTTCACTGACCCGACTTCTGTAGAATTTATCGGCTTAAACGAACGAAACTTAAGAAATAGTTTACAAAATTTTTGGCTGAAGAATTAATCCAATATATTCCAAAATATATATAAAATAACAGTTTGTCAAGGTTTCCGCGGGCTTCATCTTCTTTTGTCCGGAGCCGGGAGTTGTTAGAGAGGTAGGTTTCAGGACGGTATCTTTATACCCGTTCAATTCCAACTCACAGGTTATTATGGGCGATTACAAAAACCCGGTTCCCACCGTGGACATAATCATCGAAATCGAGGGCGGGGGTATCGTCCTCATTGAGCGGTCCAACCCGCCGTTTGGATGGGCTTTGCCTGGCGGCTATGTAGATTATGGGGAGTCGCTTGAGGCCGCCGCAAGACGGGAGGCGAGGGAGGAAACTTCTCTGGAGGCAGAATTGATCGGACAATTTCATACCTATTCCGACCCGCAAAGGGACGCCCGGCAACACAATATTTCCACCGTTTTTGTGGCGCGCGCTTCGGGAGAACCAAAAGCGGGATCGGACGCCAAAAACCTGGGCGTTTTTACCAGGGATTCCTTGCCGGAAAGCCTGGCGTTTGATCACGCGCAAATTCTGGACGATTATTTTCGGCTTCGCTTTGCGCCTGCTCCCTGGAAACCGACTCTCCCCGCTTCATCCACCCGAGTGGGCTCCTGATTCCATTGAATGAAATCTTTTAAATTTTCCCGGATCATTTTTCTTTGCTTGCTGATTTCCCTCTATGGCTCTCCGCTGTCGGCGGAGAAAGGGGAGTCTCTTGCGTCCTACAGCGAAATTGTTTGGAATTATCTTGAGAAGCTGGACGGTTTTGGGCCTCGAGACCCCGGCGGACCAGGGTATGAGAAAATGAAAGCCCTCATCGTTCAGGCGGGAAGCCAATACGCCGACGATATTCGCGAACAAAAATTTGCCGTCGGCAAGGACGAAAGCGACAAACTTATAATGACCAATTATGAGTTGACCTTTCGCGGCAAAAGCGCGGAGGCCCCGATAGTGATCGGCGCGCATTACGACACGCGCCCTTACGCGGACAATGAATTCGACCCCAGAGTTCGCAACACACCCATTCCCGGCGCCAACGACGGGGGATCGGGAACGGCCCTGCTTTTGGGACTGGCGCGTTACCTGGACAGTCGTCCGCCGGAGCGAACGGTCAAACTGGTTTTTTTTGACGGCGAGGATTACGGCAAGAAAAATACCGGGCAGATGTTGCTAGGCTCCACCGTGTATGCCGCCGATCTTGCAAAGAAGGGACCGGAGGCCTGGCCGGCCTTGGTCCTGGTGGTGGACATGATCGGCGACAAAAACCTGGAAATTTATAAGGAAAACAATTCCCAGAAAAGCGCTCCCTGGCTGGTGGACCATTTGTTCCAGGTGGCGCGGGAAAATAAATTTCCACAGTTTCGCGAAAAGTTCCGGCACAGCATTTACGACGACCACACCCCTTTCCATCGCCTTGGGATTCCCTCGGTGTTGCTGATCGATTTTGATTATCCCTATTGGCACCGGTTGAGCGACACGTTGGATAAATGTTCGCCGGAAAGTTTGTTCGCGGCGTTTTCGGTGGTGGTTAAAAGCCTGGAGGGGATGGACGCCTTGATAAAATCCAGACAGACGGCTCAGGACAAGCTGGGGGAATGAATATTGTGATCGACGATCCGGTACCGGTCGGCGTCTTCGGCCTTGAACAGGGCGATGGTCTCCTCGGCGGATTCGCGCTGGTATTCAACCTGGTAGCTCAGAATAACGTAGAGCCCCGGTTGGCCGCGATACTCTCTCTCCTCGACGCGCCAGTCCGTTAGTTGGTTGAACTGGAACTTACCCAGTTTTTGTTTAACCGTTTTCAATTCCTGGAGCCAGCGGCGTTTGGATTTGTCTTCGAAAAATGAGGGGGCGTAAAGTTTGAGGGCCTTGTCGGGCGCTCCGTATCTGACGGCGGCGAAATAATTGTCCGTCACCGCGATGGCGTCGGTTTTGGCCAGGGTTGAATCGCAGGCAGACAGACAGAGCGTCAACGCCAGAAACATGCGGAGTAGGAGATTGAACCGCCGTTTCGGCGCCTGGGTTGCTTTCATCGTTGTAAGGAACCCTTCGGTAGCGCGTCGAGTTTTTCCTGGGCTTCGGCATTGAGAGGGTCGATCTTCAAAATCAATTCCAGTTCCTGGCGGGCGGAATTTGAATCGTTTTCCTTATGATATATTTCGTACAGCTTCCAATGCAGGGATAAAAAGTCCACGCCGTATTCCATGGCGTCGCGGTAGGCGGCCTTCGCTTGTTTGAACTCTCCGGCGGCGTAGTGGGCGTTTCCCAGGTTAAAGTAAGGCATCCCAAAACCGGGATCCAAAGCGATAGCTTTTTGTAAATAAGGCACGGCCTCGCGCGCTTTGTCTGTTTTAACCAGCGCCGCTCCGAGGTTTGACAGGGCTTGAATGAAATTCGGGTAAGCGCGGACGGCGCGTTTAAAATATTCCGTCGCCTTGTCCAGGCGTCCGCTACGGAACTCATGCCCACCCAGGTTCGACAAGGCTTCAGGGAAGTTGGGGCTGAGTTCCAGGGCTTTTTTGTATTCCTCTATGGCGGCGTCCAGCCGGCCCTGGTCGCGGTAAACGGCGGCCAGGTCGTAATGGGCCAAGGCAAAGTTTGGGTCGAGTTCCAACGATTTTTTCAGGTAGTCCAGGGCCTTGTCCGCGTCTCCGAGTCCATAGAGCGCAAAGTTTCCCCGGTAGTAAAAGGCTTCTTTGGAGCGCCGGTCTTCGGCTTGCAAGGTCTCAAAACTGACGACGCTTTTTTCGTCGAGGAACGGTTTGACGAAGTTGATCGGCAGGGAAAGATTGATCGACCGGCCCTCGACGGTGGCCAGTCCAACCGCCTGGGCGTTCTTGTTGACCAGCGGCCCGCCGCTAAAACCGGGACTCAACGGGGTGGTCGAATAGATGTAGGGGAAATCCGGTTGAGCTTGCGGGTGGATCCCCAAAACAAAACCGTAGGTCTGGAGCAGTCGACCTCGGGTTTCGCCGTTGCGGCTCTCTATGTCCTTGGTCGGAAAGCCCAGGGCGCTGGCGTAATCGTATTCCTTGAGCAGGTCGGAATCTCCAAGCGGCAGGGTGGAATACAAATCGCCTTCCAGTTTTAAGACGGCAAAATCCTTGAGGCGGTCGACTTTTTTAACGCCCAGAACGCCGACGCGCGTTCCATCTTTAAAAATAGCGTCCACGGCTACGGCGTCCACCAACACATGGTAATTGGTGATCAGGACGCCTTCCGGCTTGACGATGAAACCGGCCCCTGTTCCAAGGGTTTCTCCCTGTGCGTCTTTAGCGACCAGCAACACAATGGCGCCTTTGTTCACTTCTCCGGCCAGGGCCGATTGAACGCCGAGAGATAAAATCAGTGCGGTTAAAATTCCGGCGAGGAGACGCCGGGAAAAAAATATTTTCGCGAAAACTTTCATGAATTACAGGATTCCCGTCTCCATAATATTAAAATAGCTGTGGGAGAGACCGCCAAACTTACGAGCTTGGAATTAAGTTTATAAGCTTGGTAAAAGGAATACAACCCAATTCAAATTGGTATTATTTTAACGGGGGATAAAGGGCGGGGGCTGGAAAGAGGAGAAGGGAAGGCCGATCCGGCCTTCCCTTCAACGAGTTTTCTATTTTACGTTAACGACAATCGTTGCGGTCAGCGGAGGATTGTAGGGAACGTGGTTGCCCTGGGCAAACAGCGTGCGGATAATATGCTTGCCTTTGGCCAGTTTGATTTCTTTACAGGTAGACCCATCGCCCATGTGGATATGGTTGGCGTCTTTGCCAATGCCATGGCTGAGATCTTTGGGCAGATCGACGTTGACAAGAATGTGGTGATGTCCTTTGCCGTCGTTGACGCCTTTTTTAGCCGGCTCAACCTCGACGCCCAATACGCCCATACAAACCTTGACCGGACTGGATACCGTGGCTCCATTTGCGGGCTGTGTGATGGTCACTGCATTGCCGTCGGCAAACGCGCTAGACAGGGAAAAACCGAAAACCGAAGCAAACCCGACCAGGGACATAATTACAACTTTCTTCATTACCAAACCTCCACTTTAATGTTAAATAATAAGGATAAAGAAACGCCCAAAACTATAAATCCGCTTTTTGGCAACCGGGGGTAGCCGTAATTTTTGAGGATTGGACGATTAACCAAAATAAACTGACTACTCGTTATGAATTTTACAGGATATTAGATTCGCGGCGCAAGGTTTTGGTTTTAAGAAAAATTTGAGAAAAGTAGAGAATTTCATAATTTTTTTTCAGACTTATAATCAGGAATACGGGAATTAATGAGTTCCAGAAAAATAAAGGACGGAGTTCAGATTTGGACTCAACTCATATCCGAGCCTATCGCGTGCTTGGACTTTTCTCCCAGGGAAAGCCTCGTGGGAATAGGGTTTGAGGATGGTCGCGTGCAAATGTTGGACGCTTTTGGGAACCTGCTTTGGGAAGTCCAGGCCTCCAAACGTTCGATCAACGATTTAAAGATTGTCGACTCTAAAAAATGCCTAACAGTCCTGGTGGACGACGGAAGATTAAAAAAATTTAATTTTTCAGGGGCCCTGAAATGGGAGAAAAAGTTCGACCCAAAGTGGACGGGGCTTGAAGCTAAATCCAATGGTTATTACCTATGGCATTGGAACTCCCCCGTTCTGGCGTTGAACGGCTCCGGTAAAAAATTGAAAGAAATCCCTCTGCCGCTTCCCTTGAGAAAACTAAAATTTCTGCCGAAATACGGCGGTTTTTTCGTCGTCCACAACCCCCTTTCCGTGGGCGTTTATAATTCCAGAGGAGTCAACCAATGGTGCGCCAACCACCCTGTTCAAATTCAGCTTTCCAGGGATATCAATTCGGACGTCGACGTTGGGGATTACGGAAAGACCCTGGCGATATGTTGTTTTGAGAAGGGGGCTTATATCTACAATGGCCTGGAAGCCACGCTGAAAAATATGGAATTGGAAAACCCCATGAGCCATCTGGCAGTGAGCCGGGACGGCAGGCGTCTGCTTTTTACGGACACCCTGGGCGGCGTTTATCTGGTTTCGCGCGACGTGCAAATTCTCTGGCAAGGCTCGTTGGAGGCCCCGCCTCTGCTTTGTAAGTTGAACGGCGACGGAACCCAGGCTTTGATTTACGACGAAAGAGGCGGTCTTTCCTGTTTCCGGTTTTTCGAGGGCGACGAGGATAGAAACCAGTTTTTCGATTTGGGGAATTATAAGGATACGATTACTAAACAGGCAATTTGGAAAAAGGAAATCGGCGAAAAGCATCGTCCTCCGGGCGGGTTGCTGAAAATTTCTCCCGATGGACGCTGGTTTCTATATGGATTGACCAAGGACTTTTACCTCATAGACTCCCAGGGTAATCTGGTTTGGGAAAAAAGTTTTCTCAACCGGTTCCGCCAGTCCTGGTTCATCAATAACGGCGATACCATTGTGCTGGCGAACGACAATATTGTTTACTTGTACAACCTGAAATCGGGAATTGAAAAGCGGTTCACATTTTTTAAAATGGGTTTGCGGGAAATCGCCTTGCATCCGCTGGGAGATAAATTTTTGACCCATTGCCGCGACGGGTTTTTATCGCTCCACACTGCTGAAGGGAAAACGCTTTGGAAGCGTTCCATCAAGCAGAAAATAGGCGCCATGCGTATCGGACTCGAGGGGAAAGCCGTTTTGAATGGAGTGGGCCGCGCGCTTTACCTTTTGGACCTGGAAGATTTTAAAGCGCGGAAGGTGACTTTGGACGATTCATTTTCCCAGATTTGTCTGGACGCTTCGGGATTGTATGTGGGGAGCGTCGGCGGGCAGTGTTACGCTCTGGACCTGGAGGGAAATATAAAATGGAAACGTTCGGTCGGGCAAAAAATTGTTTCGATAGCGTGTCTGAACCAAAAAGCCGTTTTTGTGGGGCGGGAGAAACGCGCGTTTCTGTTTGACGCCGCCGGGAACCCGGTAAGCGAAGGCGCCTTGCAAAATGCTCACTCCATTTTAAACGATTGTTCCGACGATATTCTCGAAATTGTTCCTCAAAGGCGGACCATTTCCTGTTATAAACTATTTGGAGAACAGCCGCTCTGGACTGCGGCGTTTCAAACCGGAGTGGACTTGTCGGACGTGTGCGAATCGGGGAACCGTATGACGGTTCTGGACGCCTCGCATTTTTATTTTTTTGATCTGGTTCCCGACGTGGAAAGAATCCAGGATCGCGCCTCCTTTCTGGAGTTATAGGGAACCTTTATAAATCCTGCATCGAACGTCGCCAATGGATGAAATTAAAAAACAAATCTCACTGAGCATACGCGCCCGGTACTCCATTCTCTATTTACTGACCTGGGAGGAAAACCGCGCTGAAAACCTTATTCAGGAGGTCGCGCAGGACCTGAACAAGCAGGTCTATTCCTGGAGCATATCCGAAGGTATTCATCCCGCCCCGGCGGGTGGTTCAAGCTTTCACAAACCGGAAGATGCTTTGCGGTTCATCGGCTCCTGTAATGAAAAAGCCGTTTTTGTGCTCAAGGATTTTCATCCGTTTCTGGAACAAGAACTCGTTGTTCGTTTGCTGAGAGACCTTTCTGGAACCTTGCGTCGCAGTTTCAAGACTATCATTCTCCTTTCCCCGGAATTGACCATTCCCAAGGAACTGGAGAAAGACGTCAGCGTTTTCGACCTCCCGTTTCCCAACGCCCGGGAGTTGGGAGACACGTTGCACAAGCTCCTGGCTCCCTACAAGCAGTCCAAGGACGTCAAGGTGGATCTGAGCGCGGAGCTGACCGAGAAGGTGGTCCGGGCCACCCTGGGACTTACCAAGAACGAGGCGGAAAACGTTTACGCCAAAGCCCTGCTGAACGATCGGCAGTTTTCCGAAGACGACCTGCCCGACATCATCGAGGAGAAAAAGCAGTTAATCCGCAAATCCGGCCTGTTGACGTTTATCGGGTTTTCGACACGCATGAATAACGTGGGAGGACTGGAGGCGTTGAAACATTGGCTGAGGCGCCGCTCCACGGCGTTCACGGACAAGGCCCGCCAGTACGGTCTTCCCCAGCCGAAGGGATTGTTGATGGTAGGCGTGCAAGGTTGTGGTAAAAGCTTGTCCGCCAAGGCCATAGCGGCGGAATGGAACCTGCCGCTTTTAAGATTGGACGTCGGCCAGATTTTTGATTCTTTCATCGGCAACTCGGAAGCCAATATGCGAAAGGCCATTGCCTTGGCCGAGGCCATGAGTCCCACGATCTTGTGGCTGGACGAAATCGAAAAGGGATTCGCTGGAACTCTGGGGTCTGGCGGCAACGATTCCGGAGTGACGGCCCGCGTGTTCGGGACCTTCCTCACCTGGATGCAGGAAAAAACCAAACCGGTTTTTGTGATCGCCACGGCCAACAACATCGAACAGTTGCCGCCCGAACTTTTACGCAAGGGACGCTTTGACGAAATATTTTTCATCGACCTGCCGGGACTGGAGGAACGCAAACATATTTTCAAAATCCATATTCAGTTAAAAAAGCGGGATCCGGAAAAATTCGATATCGCCGGTTTGGCCGAGACGGCCAATCAATTCAGCGGTGCGGAAATCGAGGAGGCGGTGGTTTCTTCCATGTACCGGGGGTTCTCCGAAAACCGTGAATTCAACTCAGACGACATTTTGAAATCCATCCAGGAGACCGTTCCCCTGGCCGTGACGGCGCGGGAAAGAATCGATGAGTTGCGCGAGTGGGCCAAGCAAAGGGCGCGACCCGCCTCGCTTAAGGCCGATTAGGCTAGCTTACGAGGTGGCCTCGCGGTCAGAGTTCAAGGCGCAAGTTCACCATGACCTGCAGCTTCCCCGTTTAATTTGCGCCTACTGCCTCCGGGGGCTTCCCCGGCAAAGGGAAAAAATGTATACTGGTTCCACACAAAAACAGGCATTCCGTTGTCGCGACTATGAGGCTTCCGTGGGCGGCGGCGGATTTTAATACGTAAACGAATCAGGAGGGTTTAATGGCGGACGATTTACCCATTACGGGAGAGTGCAGGTTTCTTCATACCTGCGAGATGTGCGAATACAATAATGAGAGCGATTGTAAGGCCGATCAGAATGAGCACAACCGGTGGTTGGTCAACAAGCGCATGGGCGATATCAAATACAAAATCATCGTCGGGAGCAACAAGGGCGGCGTGGGCAAAAGTACGGTGACCGCCAACCTGGCCTTCGCGCTGGCGGAGAAGGGCTATAAAGTCGGCTTGGCCGACGCGGATTTGCATGGTCCCAACGTTCCCAAACTGGTGAACGCGGAAAACGTTCGCTTGCGGTCCGAAGAAGATGGGATCATTCCCTATGAAACCAAGAATGGAATGAAGGTGGCGTCTCTGGGATTTCTGATTGAGGATCCCAATATGCATATCGCTTGGCGCGATGCGGTCAAGTACGATTTTATAATTGAACTGTTGGGCAACATCAACTGGGGTCCGCTGGATTACCTGTTATTCGACCTTCCGCCCGGCACGGGAAACGAGCAGATCACCATCATCGATTTTATCGGCGACGTTGACGGCGCCGTGATCGTGACCACTCCGCAGGAGCTGGCCTTGCTGGACGCCCGGAAAATGATTTCCTTTGCCCGCGACAGCAATGTTCCCATCGTTGGCGTCATAGAAAACATGTCCGCGCTCGAGTGTCCGCACTGTTCCAAGGAGATCGACGTATTCCGGACCGGAGGCGGAAAAAGGCTCGCCGAAGAGTTGGCCCTGCCTTATTTGGGAAGCATACCGCTCGACGGGGAAATTGCCATTCGCTCCGACGAGGGAGACCCGGTGGTTTTGTCGCGGCCAGATTCCAAGGCGGCAAAAGCATTTTTGGCGTTGGCGGAAAACTTGAACAAATTTCTGAATCCTCAGGAAACCCTAAAGTCGGGTTGACCTTCCCAGAAAAATTTCGTTTAAATATCGCGCCGGGTAAAACCAGGTTTATTTTGAAATCGGTTTTACCCGGCGAGGCAAGCGCCTGGAGGCAATATTGATTTGCAAACTCCAGGGGGGCTGGCATTGCCGTATTAGGCGCATCTGTCGGCCTGCCCAGCGTCCCAATTATCCCGTTGCGAAGGGCCTTCTTATTAAGAGATAATGGAAGTTAACGGTTTTGAATAAATCGTCCTTCGCAGATGTTTCATCTTTGCGTTCCGCGTTTTTGAGGTCAAAAATTAAATCATGCGTATGAATAAAAATCTGTTGGTTGTAGCGGTATTTTTCTTTTTCTTTTTGGTTTCCATCTCCGCCTGGGCGGAACCGGCGAAAAACGTTTTTTCCAATAATCCCATCGTGGCGGAAGTGGACGGCCGGCCCATCATGCTGGACGATCTCAAGAACGCTAAAATTCAGGACAGCCTCGTAAACCTTCATCAGTTGCAAAAGAGTCTTTTGAAGCAGAGAGTTCTGCAAATGCTCCAAAAAAATCATCCTGAAATAAAAAAGGAAAATGTTCCCCAGGTCACTCGTAAGGATATAGAGCGTTTTTATCAAAAAACTCCGGGGATCAAGGAGATTGGGACGTTTAAGGAAATGGAAGGCGAAATTCGGCAGTTTCTGGAAGCCACCCTGATAGATTCTTTCTACGAGTCCCAGTATGAGACGGCGTTGCGAAAAGGGTGGGTGAAAGATTATTTCAAAGCGCCAAACGATTTTACCGTTGTGGCGAGCTTGGGAACCGCCGCCCTGTGGTTTAGCGATGACGCTGCCAAGCCGCGTCGAATAATTGTTCTGGAGTATTCGGATTTTCAATGTCCCTTTTGCAAACGGGTCCAGGGAACGATAAAAAAAATTCGACGGCGCTATGCGAGCCAGGTTCAATTTGGTTACCGGCATTTTCCCTTGCCCTTCCATAAGGAAGCGACCCAGTTGGCCGAGGCGACAGAATGCGCCAGGGACCAGGGCCGGTTTTGGGAGATGCAATCCGTTATTTACGAAAACGCTCCGCAAACTATTACCCGCGACGTCATTTTTGATTACGCTCGTCAAGCCGGGGTCCGGGACGCCGAGACGTTTGAGTCTTGCGCGATCAAGAATAAATATAAACCCAGAGTAAACCGGGACGTGGCGGTCGGCGTCCAGTTGGGAATTGTGGGAACGCCGACCTTTGTGGTTGGACTTTATGATTCCGATAAAAAAACCATGGCCGGGGAAATGTTTTCCGGGGCCGTCTCTGAAGATGACTTCATCCAAAAAATTGAAAAGTACATCGCGTTATCCCGTCAAACCGGCAAACTCTCCAGTTTGGCAAAAACCCCCTAAAAAAATTATGGACGGCGCCGATCCTAGAGCGTTTGGTTGTGAGCCGCGCCGTTCAATAATTATTTTTTTCGCGGCGGCGCTTTATTTTTGCTCCGGTCTCTCCGGCGCCGAATCCGCCGAACGTTACGCTCCGTTTCAAAAGTTTCTTGAATCGAAACTGGAGGATTCCCGGCTTTCCATCTCCGTCGCTACGGAACCGGCGGCCTTGAAAGCGGGCGCGGAATTTACTCTTCATTTACGCGTTGTCATCGCCGAAGGCTGGCACATTTATTCCATGTACCTGGCAGACCTGGACGCGCCGCTTTCCACCCGAATTCGTCTGGAGCCAGGCCCATTTTCCCGCCGGGGAAAGTGGAAAGAGTCTCTCCCCGGGCTTTTGAAAGACGACGCAATTGAAAAGGCCGTCAAAAGCCATGTCGGCGGCGCTGAATTTTCTCTTACCTTGTACGCGCCGGAAGACCTTAAATCGGGAAACTATCCGCTGAAAGGAATTTTAGTTTACCGGGCGTGCGATAATAAAGTATGCACGGCGCCCAGGGAAGCGGGATTCAGAGCGCGGCTCCGGGTAACTGAAAAAAGTTGAGCGCTCCGGCGGCGCTTCCCTGAATGCGGCGTTTTTCCGACGAGTTGGTTTTTATGCAAATCATCACGACACATTTAAGCGCGGATTTTGATTGCCTGGCCTCCATGGTAGCCGCAGGAAAGCTTTATCCGCAAGCCACGATGGTTTTTTCCGGATCCATCGAACCTTGCGCGCAAAAATACCTCAAGCATTTCAACTTCCCGTTTGCTTTTCACAACGTCAAGGAAATCGACGTTGATAAGGTCGAACTGCTGGTGGTCGTCGATACGCAGGATCCTGGACGCATTGGTCCGTTCCAGGCGATTTTGGGCAAGCCGGGCGTGGAGGTTCATGTTTACGATCATCACCTGGACGTTTCCCAAAAAATTCCGGCGCAAAAGTCGGTCGTAAAAAAGCGCGGCTCCGCGGCCACAGTTCTGTTTGAAATATTGCGCGAGCAAGGCAAGAAACTTAGCGGTGAGGAAAGCTCTCTTTTGTTGTTGGGAATTTTTCAGGACACGCATTCACTGGCTTCGACGTCGACGACTCCGGAAGATTTTGAAGCTGTGGCTCAATTGATGCGGCAGGGAGGCGACTTGAGCCTTGTGGCGGACTTTGTTCAGCCCCGGTTGAATAGCGAGCAGGTGGCGGTGATGAACGATCTCATTCGCAATTTAGAAGTGTTGAATATCGCCGGAGTGGACGTCGCTCTGGCGTCCGCCACGGTAGATAACTATGTGGGGGAGCTTTCGGTTGCCGTTTCAAAAATTCTTGAAATGGAAAACCTCGCCGTGTTGTTCGCGCTGATCCGATTGGATTCCCGGGTTTATTTGATAGCCAGAAGCCGGTCGGAATCGGTGGACGTTTGCCGGGTCGTCCGGGAGTTTGGCGGCGGCGGGCATTCCGTCGCGGCTTCGGCTTGCGTCAAGGAGTTTTCCCTTGTGCAGGTTCGGGAGAAACTGATCGCCCTGTTGGAGGACGTCGTCAAACCGCCGACGACTGTTGGCGAAATCATGCACGCTCCCGCGATCAGCGTTGCGATGGACGATACCGTTCAGAGCGTTGAGAAAACGTTGACGCGATATAATTTGAACACCCTCCCGGTGGTTTCCGGAAAACGCGTGGAAGGGTTGATCACCAGGCAAATCGTGGAGAAGGCGATTCATCATAAAATGGGCAAGGAGCCTGTTCGGGAAATCATGATTCTCGAATTTTCCGTTGCCGCCCCGGATTTCCTTTTTAACAAAATTGTGCCGGCAATCATTGAAGATAAGCAGAAAATTGTTCCCGTGGTGGATCCGGAAACCGAGGAATTGCAAGGGATTGTCAGCCGGGGCGACCTGTTGCGCTTGTTCCATTCCGGTCTGGTTTCGGGTTCGGATTGGGATCGCGGGCTGTTGGGAAAGAACCGAAGCGTTCCAGTAAAAAACATCAAAAGCCTGATACGGGAGCGGTTTCCCAAAAGAATCGTCGGCTTTCTCGGTCAAATGATCGAAGTAGCGGATCGCATGGGCGTTTCCATTTACGCTGTGGGCGGTTTTGTGCGCGATTTGCTTCTGCGCAGGGAAAATCTGGACGTGGACGTGGTCGTGGAGGGAGACGGTATTTTATTCGCCAATGCGTTGGGAAAATTGTTGGGCGGAAAGGTCCGTTCACATGCTAAGTTCCGGACGTCGGTGGTGATTCTTGAGGACGGATTGAAAATAGACGTCGCCACAGCGCGGCTGGAATATTATTCCAAGCCCGCCGCGTTGCCCACCGTGGTCATGAGTTCGATCAAATCCGATTTGTTTCGCAGGGACTTCACCGTCAACAGTATGGCGGTGAAACTCAACGGAAAAAATCCTTACACGCTTGTGGATTATTTTAACGGACAGCGGGACTTGAAGGAGAAACGCATCCGGGTTCTGCATAATTTAAGCTTCGTGGAAGATCCTTCCCGCGCTTTCCGGGCCGTTCGCTTTGAGCAACGGTTTGGGTTTGTTCTGGGAAAGCAGACGGAAGCTTTTATGAAGCAGGCGATCAATAAACGCCTGATGGACAAACTGAGCGGGACGCGGCTGTTCAACGAATTGCGCCTGCTGTTGGACGATGGGGCGGCGATGAAATGCCTGCGCCGACTGCGTGAACTTGATTTGTTGACGTTCATCCACCCGGAGGTCGCCAAACGGCCAAAGGATTTCGAAGCGCTGGAACGCATCGGCGAGGCGCTTTCCTGGGCGGGGATTTCTCCTTTTCCCAAACAACCGGACTTGCCGTACCTTTATCTTTTGGGGCTTTTGTTTCCCCTCCAGGGAAAGGAACTTGACTCCGCCGTTCATCGTCTCCAAATTCCAGGGAAAATGAGTAAAAATCTGGGGTCTGATCTTCGTTGTTGCGGCGAGGCGAAAAGGCGATTGTCTGAAAACCGGCAAAAGGAACCCAGCGAGGTGAATGAAATTTTTTCCAGCCTCACTCCGGAAGGGATTCTGTTCCTGCTTGCGGAAGCCGACGACGCGGAAATAAAAAAGTACGCGTTGTTGTATTTTTCCCAGTATTATTCCTGCGAGCCAGTGGTTTTGAACGGGGAAGACCTGATCCATCTGGGGCTTGAGCCGGGTCCAGTTTTTAGCCGCGTGTTCAAGCGACTTCGCGACGACCGGTTGAACGGGAAAATCAAGACGCGGCAAGACGAGGTGACGGCGGTAAAAAATCTGTTTTTAGACGGCAATTGATTTTGGGTATCTCTGCTGAATGGCCGGCGCGTCGTTGGGGTAAGCTTTGCTTAACGGGCCGCGTTGAGTATGCAAATTCAAACCATTGCCTCCGTGCGCTGCCCCAGAGTTCGATATGATATACTCTTTCTTTTCCCCGAACCGGTAAAAACTTTAGACGGCAATCGCCGTATTAATCTTAACGAAAAAACTCAGACGAGATCCTATGGCAAGCGTAGATTACCTGGTCAGTCAATTCTTAAGCGACGATAAAAGAAATCTGGATTTGAGCAATCAAAATATCGGCGACAAGGGGGCGGAGCGTTTGGCCAGCCTCAAGAGTCTGCGCAAGGTGCGCCGGCTGAGCCTGCCGAATAACAATCTGAGCGACGAGGGCGTCAAGGCTTTGGCCGCATCGGAGTTTTTCACAAATATTCGCGAACTGGACCTTTACGGCAACGTCCTCGGCGACGATGGAGTGAAGGCCATTGTTGCGTCGCCAAATTTCCTCAAGCTTAAAAAATTAAACTTGTATGGAAACCTGATCGAGGACGACGGGGCTGTTGCGCTTGCCGAAGCGGAGCATTTGACCAAACTCACTCATCTCTATATCAACGCAAATCGAATCAGGAAAGAGGGCGTCGAGGCCTTAAAGAATGCCAAATGCCGGACTCGCCTGTGCCACCTTTACGTCGACGAGGTCGAGGAGTATATTCACGAGGACTATGGCGAGGACGACGATGATTGAGGTTGGAAGCGCTTGTGGTCCGACGGATTCAGGGGCGCCTCGCCGGGCGGTAAAAAAATATTTAACGGCGGCGTTTGCGCTCGTTCTCACGGCGTTCGTTCTTGCCTTTCCCGCGCAGGCGCAGTTTTTCGAGCAGGACGTCGATCTGGAAAAATTATTTTCCGACGGAACGTCCAACCGGGGCAAAACTCTTAATCTGGCGGGGAAAAAAATCGGCGACCAAGGCGTGAAAATTTTGGCCGCTCACGAGGTTTTGAAAAACATCGTCAAACTGGATTTGAGATACAATGAAATCACCGCCCAGGGCGCCAAATATCTGGCAGAATCTCCCCACGCGAGGAAGCTCAAATCCCTGGAGCTTCGACACAATGATTTGAGCGACGGGGGCGCCGAAGTAATCGCTAATTCAAAAAACTTCCCCTCTCTTTCAAAACTCATGTTGGGCTGGAACGAAATACACGATCCGGGCGGGATGGCGATCGCCAATTCAGGGGAGTTGATCGAGAAGCTCAAGAAGCTGGATCTGCGCGGTAATTTTTTGGCCGACGCCACGAAAAAAGCCCTGAAAAAATCCTTTCCCCACATCAAAACCCTGAGCCGACTTTAGTCTCGTTAGGCGGGCGCCCGAATTTTCCAGGGCGCAAAACTTCGCTATAGAATCGACAGTCCCGTTTCTTCATCCAGAAAGAAGTTTTCGTTGTTGGGACCCTTGTAGCTGATATCCTTTACCTCGAACATCTGCTTTCTTTTTACGTCGGCCTCCGCCACTCGGTAGCGTCCATTGTCGTTTCTTTGTAATAATAAATGTTCGTCGTTGTTGTTGGAAACTATTTCCCACTGATAGAAATCGCTGACGACGCTCTTTGCTTCAAAATTAATTTCAATGATGTTCACTTTTTTTGCGGCTCCTGTTTTATCCGTTAGTATTGAATGTTCGCGGCCAGCTCTCTTGCCTTTTGAACGGTTTGTTTTTTGTTTCCCGGCGGACCTTCCCTAAGAACCAAGCTGGCGAACTGGATCAGGGAATCCGTTCCTTCCTCTTTTTTGTAACCCTTTTCCTTAAGGTATCTTTCCATTTCTAATCGTTTCAAAACCGTTTCCGAATCGATGGCCGATTCGTCGGTTTTATCCGCCGCTTCGCCCTTGTCCCCGTTCGCGGGGAGGTCGGGGAGAACGCGTATGTGGGGGACGATTCCGTTCTTGGTGATGTCAATTCCAGAGGGCGTGTAATACTTCGAGGTCGTCAGGCGTAAACCCGCGCCGTCGTTGATCCTGAAGATAGTTTGCACGGAACCCTTGCCGTAAGAATTTTCCCCCAGGATCAGCGCGTTTCCGGAGTCCTTCAACGATCCCGCGACAATTTCCGAAGCGCTGGCGCTAAAATGATTGATCAGCGCCGCAACTGGAAGGGTGGAATAGGATTCGTCGTCTCGGGAATGGAATTGTTCCTGATCCTCTTTTTCGCGTCCCTGGGTGTAAACCACCAGCGTATCTTTTTTCAAAAAATGGCCGGCCACTTTTACGGATTGTTGCAGCAACCCTCCCGGATTGTCGCGTAAATCAAGGATAACGGCCTTGGCGCCGTTTTGCCGAAACCGTTCAAGTTCCTTTTTCAATTGTTTGTCCGTGTTTTTGGAAAAACTCGACACGCGCACGTACGCCGTGCGATTTTCCAGCATCCTTCCTGTCACGGTTTCCACGGAAATAATTTCTCGCGTCAACTCCAGGGAACGCTCCGTTTTGTCCTTGGGACGATACATGCCCACCCGCACCTGAGTGTTAGGATAGCCGCGCAGTCTGTCGGCGAGTTCCACAAGCTGGAGGCCTTTAACGCTCTTGCCGTCTATCTTTACGATCCTGTCGTCGGGCAGAATTTTCGCCCTGCGAGCCGGGGAGTTTTTCATGGTCTTGACCACCGTGAGATTGTAGTCCTTCATGGTGATCACCATGCCCAGTCCGCCGTATTTTCCCTCCGTGTCGCTCATGGATTTTTCAAACGCCTTTTTATCCAAAAACTGGGAGTAGGGGTCTAGAGCGTCGATCATCCCGTTGATCCCCGCCTTCTCAAGCTCCCATTTATCCGTCTTGTCTTCAAACGAATCGTAAAGGGCGTAATAGACTCTATTGAAAACCCGCATATTTCTGGATCGGCTGAAGTCCAGTTGGTAAAGGGGATCGTCGGTTTTTCCGTCGAGGACGGCGCCCTCGGGCGTGGCTTTAAACTTTTTGTTGTCAGGATCGATAAACTCGATCATTCCCGCAATGCCGGCTGAGAATATTTTTTTATAATTCGGCGGATAAACGTACTTGTCCGCCACCAGGTCAAGAACGTTTTCCAGAGTTTCGAGGTCGCTGTTGAACAAACCCGCATGCGCGGGAGCGGTCCAGGATGGAGGAAACTGAAACAACCCGGTGGGAAACAACAGGGCGAGCGCTAATACTGCCAGCGCCAGCCGAAGACGGAATTTTACGGAAATTTGTTTGAACATAAAGATTAAGAAGCGCGCGAGTTTTAGCCGTTATTCAAAATATCTTCCAAAATTAATTCCAGACCGTCCGTCATTTTATCTATGCTGCCCCCATAGAGGCTGGGGGTCACCCGCAACGTTTTGTTGATGATGATGGTCGGAGTTTCGTTGGCGTTGAATTGCTTCGCCATTGCCAGCGATTGTTGAACCTTGGACTTAATGTCCGCCGATTCCATGCCCTGCGTCATCTCATTTTCGATGCCATAATCCTTGGCCAGAATTTTTATGGCGCGCGGCTTGAAAATGTTAATCCCATATTTAAAGTTGGTGTCAAACAATTCCTGGGTGAACTTTTCCTCGACTCCCAATTCGTCTGAAATATAAAAGGCCATAGCCGGGTAGGGCGCCTGCTGGCCCCAGTAGATCGGGTATTTTTTATGGAACAGTTTGTCTTTGAATTTTGAGTGGAGCCTTTTTGAGGCTTCCAGAAACTTGTAGCAGTGCCCGCAGGAGTAATTGAAAAACTCGAGCATCTCGATTTGTTTGGCCCCTTTCAGGGACTCCAGGTCGCCTATCACTTTATACTTCCCCCGGATTTTGGCGTCGTCTCCCGCCTGGAGGGAAAAAGGAACTGCGATTACGGCGATCAATAACAGAACGATCAAATACTTCATGTTCTTCATAAGAAAATCCTTTGCCTATGCGTCAAATTAAATAATGAATCAATGTTGAATCCGGGACCAGTAGCCCTTGAAATTAAATTTAGGACTGTGGTCTCCGAAATGGCAACGCTTGCAGGAGTCGCGCGCGTTTGCGCCAAACCCTGGCCCCGGGGCCTCGACGTGTTGCAAACTGGATCCGTGGCAGGTTTCGCACTGAACGTTTTCCAGTTCTTCCGTATCGTTTTCGCTGACAAACCCTCCCGGTTGATTGAACGCCAGCGTGTGGCATTGCAAGCATTCCGGGTCGAAAGCTTTGTTGGCCTTCCGCAAAGTGGCGTAGGCTCCGGCGTGTTTCGACCGCGACCAAATTTCATGCGCCTTGGCGTGGCAGGTTTTGCAAACTTTATCCGCCGCGTAAACCCGCGCCCCGGCTTTTTTTCGCCGAGTCGAAAGGGACGCAAGAAAAAGCTCTTCCACCCCGTCGTTATAAGCCTCGTACAATTTTACCATTTCCGGATCGAATTGAACACTCGAATCCATGGGGATCATTTTCAATTCGTAGACCGTTTCGCTGCCCGCTGACAGGGTCGCTTTCAACTCCCCAATCTTCTGTCCCTTTGGGCCGGGCTGGACGAAAATGCCCCCGTTCCTGCGCACGGGCTTCATGTCGATCTCGTCGATTTCCGTTTCGATGTTGCCGTTGATCACGACGTCGACGCCTTCCACGTCCAGCAACTTCAAACCGGCCTCCCGCGTCATGTGGGAAAGAACTACGAACAAGTCCGGTTTTTCTGTTTCTTCCGCTTCGTTAAGAGTTTTTATATGCGCCCGTACCGTTGCCGCTGGATCCGTCATTTTCAGGTTGGAATGGCCGGTCAAATGATAAAGCGCCGGGTCGCCCACGGCCAACAGGGCGACCTTCGCGCCGTTGTCCATTTTCTTTATGCGAACTTTGGCGAGCGACGCGCCGTTTGTAAACTCCAGGTTGCTGGCCAGCCAGGGGAAGTTTTTCAATCCGCGAATGAAGTCGTTCCCGTAAACCAGATCGTTGTCGCCAAGCGCCACGGCGTCGTAACTCATCCGGGACAAAGCGGAGGTTATAAATTTTGCCTTCAGCTTGCCCTGCTCCGTGGGTTCCTTGAAATTATCGCCGACGTCGACCAGCAGGACGTCTTTCAATCTGTCGCGGGCGCTCTTGATAAAAGTCATGCGCCGCTCGAAACCTCCTTGCTCTTCTTCCTTAGCGCACCCGCAAGGTTTCAACTCGCCAAGCGCCAGGCCGGAAAATAAAATGTGTGCGACGCGGGGGGGCGGCTTGGCCATGGAAAACGCCGACGGGTTAAAGCCCGTCCAGATCAAGAGCGGAGCGGCCAGAATTATGATCCAAAATTTTGAATTCAAAGCGGGAGAGATCCAAAACGGGTTGTATTTTGGTGTTTATTGTCTTCAATTCAGGTTAGCGGAAAATAGATCCCAAATCAATCCGAACCGTTGCAGGGTAAAACTGCAAACTTGAGGAGAAAAGGGCCGCAGAGGAGCTTCACTTAATTGAAAGTGGTATACTTCAAGACATTGCAAATGAACGAGCGACCTGTCTTGAAAACGCCCAAAGCCGAAATCCACATGCACTCCACTTTTTCCGACGGGGAATTTACGCCCTCCCGGCTTGTGGAGATCGCGCAAAAAAACGACGTAAAAGTTCTATCGCTCACCGACCACGACTCCTTTGAGGGGATCGACGACTTTATAACCGCCGCCGAACCGACGGATATTTTCGCATTTCCTGGAATCGAGATTACCGTGCGCTTTCGCGATTTCAACTTGCATGTTTTGGGTTATTTTAAAGACAGCAAATCCCTCGGCGGCGGCCTTTGCGACCGGGTAAAAGCCATGAAGGAGTTGCGGGAGAACCGCATGCATGAATTGATCGAGAGAATCGACGCGGTTGTTCCCGAAAAGTTTCGCGGCGCCATTACCTTTGACAATGTCCGCAAAGCGGCGGAAGGAGTGATCGCCCGCCCGCACCTGGCCCGCGAAATGGTTCGCCTCGGCATCGTTCCCAACACCCCCGCCGCCTTCGACCAATACCTCGTCAAATACAACGTGGAGAAAGACAACATTTCCGCCGAAGAAGCTATCGACCTGATCCGCAAAAACGCAGGCGTTCCCGTCCTCGCCCACCCTGGAGAGAGGACCTACTCCATCATCAACACGAAAAATGGACGGAGTCTGAAGGATGCGGAAGTTTATCTGGAAGAATTAAAAGCATACGGACTGCTGGGGATGGAATGCGTGTACCCCTATCACGAAAGGTCGGGCACGGTAAAACTTTTTCTGGATCTTGCGGAGAAGTACGGATTGATCGCCACCGGCAGTCGCGACTTCCACGGATTTCATTATGCCCAGAGCACGGACCACCTCGGCGCAACCCAAAAGCTCCCACCCTTCCTCGACCAATTCAAAGAAGCCTGGGGTTGAGGCATATCCCTTTTTTATTTTTCTCTGTGCGACCCTAAATATAATTTCCGCTAGTTAAAACAAACCCGTTTGGTTGGGATCAGACTTTGGCGGGACGAAGCCGAAATGCTCAAAGGCGGCTGGCGTAGCGACTCTACCGCGCGGGGTGCGGTGGATGAATCCGCTTTGCATCAGGAAAGGTTCGTAGACGTCTTCGATAGTATTCTTGTCTTCGTTGATAGAGGCGGCCAGGGTTTCGATTCCTACCGGCCCGCCCTTGAATTTTTCGATCATCGTCAGCAATAGCTTGTGGTCCATTTTGTCCAGCCCCAAGTGATCCACTTCCATCATCTCCAGAGACCGGTCGGCGACGTCTTTGTCGATCACCCCGTCGGCCTTGACCTGCGCGAAATCGCGCACTCGGCGGAGCAGACGGTTGGCGATGCGCGGCGTGCCGCGTGAGCGCCGGGCGATCTCCGTTTCCCCTTCCTTCGTGATGGGAATGTCCAGAATGGAAGCGGAGCGCTTGACGATGACTTCCAGGTCTTTTGCCGTGTAATGGTCCAGCCGGTGCACCACGCCGAACCGATCGCGCAAAGGGGACGTCAGCAAACCTGCGCGAGTGGTGGCTCCGATCAGGGTGAACGGCGGCAGGTCGAGCTTGATTGAGCGCGCGCTCGGTCCCTGGCCGATCATGATGTCCAGTTTGAAATCCTCCATCGCCGGGTAAAGAATTTCTTCGATGGCGCGCGGCAGGCGGTGGATTTCGTCGATGAATAATATATCGCCGTGTTCCAGATTGGTGAGAAGCGCGGCAAGGTCGCCCGATTTTTCCACCACCGGACCGGACGTGCTTTTCAGGTTGGAACCCATCTCGATGGAGATGATATTTGCCAGCGTGGTTTTGCCCAGGCCCGGCGGACCGTAAAACAGAACGTGGTCAAGGGTCTCCTTGCGCATGCGCGCCGCCGAAATAAAAATCTCCAGGTTCTTTTTGATTTTCTCCTGGCCGATGTATTCCTTAAAATTCTGCGGCCTGAGGTTGGCCTCGAATTGTATTTCCTCGTTCTCCGCCGAGGCGTCCAGGTTTTCGTTGGGGTCCATAAGTTCGGTCTTTGTATCAGGAAAGGTGTTTCAAGCTTTCCTTGATGAGTTGTTCCAAAGAGTTTTCGCCTGGGTTTTCCTGGCGAACGCGTTTGAGGACTTTTTCCGCTTCGGCTTTTTTATAACCCAGGTTGGCCAGAGCAGACAAGGCGTCGCCCAGCGCCCCTTCCAGCGGGCCTCCGTTGGCATTAGATTCCACGCCTTCAAGCAATCCGTCCAGCTTGCCCTTGATCTCCAACGCCAGGCGCTCGGCGGTTTTTTGTCCCACTCCCGGAATTGCGCTCAGGCGGACCACGTCGTTTCCCGCCACCGCCGCCGCCAGTTCCGGAACGGATATGCCGGACAAAATGGCCAGCGCCAGCTTGGGTCCTACTTTGTTGATGGAGATCAACACCAGGAAAATTTTTAACTCGTCCTCGCTGAAAAAACCAAACAGTCGAAGAGCGTTTTCCGTCATGTGCGTGTGGATGTGAAGCGTGACGGAGCCTTCAAGGTCCGGCAATTTGTAAAACGTGGACAACGGAACGCTCACAGCATAGCCCACGCCGTTCACGTCGATGACAACGAGGTCCGGCGATTTTTTTGCGAGTTGTCCGCGAAGTTGGGCGATCATTTCGAATCGGGTTATTTAAGGTGAGCCTGCAATCGGGATTTTGTTTTGGCGTTGTGAATATGGCAAATAGCGACCGCCAGGGCGTCCGTTGCGTCGTGCGGTTCCGGCGCCTTGTTCAGATGCAACAAAGCAGTGACCATCTTGCTCACCTGTCCCTTGTCCGCCCGCCCGTAGCCCACGGTGGATTGCTTGACCTCCAGCGGCGAGTATTCCGCGATTTCCAGATCGCAATGTGCCGCCGCCAGCAAGGTCACGCCTCGCGTCTGGCCCAGCTTCAACACAGATTTTACGTTGGTGGCGAAAAATAAATCCTCCACCGCCGCGACGTTGGGTTCGTGCTCCCGGATTTGACAGATCAATTCGTCGTAAATTAGTTTCAAGCGGTCCGGGAAACTCATTTTTGGTTTCGACCGAATGCCTCCCCAGGCGACGGCTTCCAGTCGGCCCCGGGTTTCTTCCACAATTCCAAATCCGGTGCAGTTGCTTCCGGGGTCGATTCCCAAAACGCGCATCATGGGGTTTCGTTTCCTTCGGTTGGATATTGTAAAGGGGTTGGGAGTCGAGGATCGATTTAGCTAAAGTGAAGGCCGGGTTAAGGAAATTTTGCGGGAGCCGAAGCTAGGATTCCTGCTCCAAAGCCGCCATGACCTCGTCGGATATATCAAAATTGGAATAGACTTTTTGAACGTCGTCGTTATCTTCCAGAAGGTCTATGAGTTTGAGAATCGAGCGGGCGTGCTTTTCGTCTACCTCCATCGTGTTGTCGGGAATTTGCGCCAACTCGGCGGAGATCGTCGGGATATTTTTTTCCTCCAGCGCTTTGCAGACGTTGTGGAACTCTTCCATGGAAGTAAAGATTTCAAAATGGTCTTCGTTGTTTTGCAAATCGTCCGCGCCCGCTTCCAGAGCCAGTTCCATGAACTCGTCTTCGTCGCGGCCCTTGGACTCCACCACGATCAAACCTTTTCGCTGAAACATCCAGTTCACGCATCCGTTTTCGCCAATGTTGCCGCCGTTTTTCCCGAACAAGGCGCGAAGCTCGCTCACCGTCCGGTTTTTGTTGTCGGTCATCGCCTCCACCAAAATGGCAACGCCGCCGGAACCGTAACCCTCGTAAACGATTTCATCGTAATGCGATCCTTCCAACTCGCCCGTGCCTTTTTTAATGGCGCGCTGGATATTCTCCTGGGGCATGTTGACGGATTTGGCCGAAAGCACGGCGGTGCGCAGGCGTGGATTGGCTTCAATATCGCCGCCGCCCACCCGGGCCGCCACGGTGATCTCCTTGATGATTTTCGTAAAAACCTTGCCGCGTTTGGAGTCTGTCGCCGCCTTCTTATGCTTTATGGTAGACCACTTGGAATGTCCGGACACGCTTTGCAACCTCCAAAATAGTTTCTCTGTCGGTAATTTACCATAGAATGTTTTATTGCGTAAGGGTTCAATTTTAAATAAACGGAAAGCCGGTTGGTAAAAGGCGGATAAGAATTTCCCGGCGTTTCAATTTTTCCGGCCCTGCGGTAAA
The DNA here is from genome assembly GCA_029261555.1 of Nitrospinaceae bacterium. GTDB lineage: Bacteria > Nitrospinota > Nitrospinia > Nitrospinales > JACRGP01 > JAJDBB01. The sequence goes on from JAJDBB010000055.1 coordinate 28,608, forward strand.
CTTTGTGGCGACGACAAAACTTTTGAGGCGAAACCGGCATGACGCCGAACAAGGTAAACATTTCCATATCGGGAAAGACGGTTCAGGCCAGCGAAGGCGAAACCATCGTCCGGGCGCTGTGGGCTGCGGGACTGGGCGGACTGGTGGAAGTCGGATGCGCCGGCGGCGTGTGCGGGGCCTGCACGGTGACGCTTCGATTTTCCGACGGACGGCCCGGCGGAACCGATCTGGCCTGCATGCGCGCCGTGGAAGAGGGAATGCAAATTTTCCCCTGTCCGGTGGAAACCCAGCCCGTTCCCGCTCCACAAACCGACCCGACGGCGGAAAAAATCCGCGCCGCGTTTCCCACCCTGGACCGCTGCACGAAATGCGGAAGTTGCACCACAGCCTGTCCCATGTCGATCCCCGTCATGGACTCGGTTTTGCGAATGCAATCCGAAAACTTCGAGGCCGTCGCCGAAGACTTCACCACCTGCATCCACTGCGGACTGTGCCGCTTTGTGTGCGAAGATAAAGTCAAGCCGCACCACATGGGAATGTGGGTGCGCCGCTCTTTAGGAATGAGCCGGGATTCTGATTTGCTGGGCGCCGGGGCGCCGCCCGACTCCTTTTCGGAGAAGGACGCGGAGAAGGAATGGGACTGGTTATTGACCGCCGACCCCGACGAGCGCTTGCGCCGCGCAACGTCCTTTCGGGAAACGGGGAGGTTATAAGGCCGATGGATTGGGCGAGCGATTCTATCCAAAAAGTCGAAAAAACCCGCGCCGAACGCATGAAGCAGGCGCCGCCGGTTTTAAGCGACGCCGATAAGGACGAACTGCTCCGCGAGTTTCATCCCGACTTCGTGGGCATGAAACGGCCCGTGCGCGTGGGACCCAATGCGGACGATCAGGAATTTCCCAACGAACTGGCCGACCTGTTGGAGGCGGACAGCCCCCTGCCCGAAGATTTTCAACCGCGCGCCGATATCGAAACCGACGTCCTCATTATCGGCGGCGGCGGAGCGGGCGTTTCGGCGGCTCTGGCGCTGGAAGGTTCCGGACTGACGGTTCATCTGGCGACCAAATTGCGCCTGGGCGATTCCAACACCGTCATGGCCGAGGGCGGCATTCAAGCGGCGCTCGGTCCGGAGGATTCTCCCCGCAGGCATTTCGCCGACGCCCTGGCAGGCGGGCATGGAAAAAATGATCCAGCTTTATTGCGCGCGTTGTGCGAGGCGGGTCCTTCGGCCATCGACTGGTTGACCGGCCTGGGGTGCATGTTCGATCAAAATCCCGAGGGGTCATTTCGCCTACGGTCCGGCGGCGGAACCTCCACGCCCCGCGTGCTAGCCTGCCGGGATTACACCGGTCTGGAGATCATGCGCGTTCTGCGCGACGCCCTCGTTCAGGGAAGCGCAAATCTGCTGGAACATCATTCCGCCGTGGAACTTTTGGACAACGGCCAGGGCCTGACCAGCGGCGCAGTGTTCTGGAATTCCAAAACCCGCCGATGGGTAACAGTCTCTGCGCGCGCGGTCCTGTTGGCCACGGGAGGCAGCGGGCGTTTACATTTTCAGGGATTCCCCACCTCCAACCATTTCGGCGCCACCGGCGACGGGTTGATCCTGGCCTACCGGCAGGGATGTCCGCTGGTCCACGCCCACACGTTTCAATATCACCCTTCAGGAACGAGTTATCCCGAAGCGTTGGTTGGACAACTGGTGACGGAGTCCATACGCTCCATCGGCGCCCAGTTGTTAAACAAGGATGGCGAACAGTTTGTCGAAGAGTTGACTTTCCGCGACGTGGTGGCCTCGGCCATCATCCGCGAAGTCGTGGAAGGCCGCGGCGTCAAAACCCCCACCGCGCGGCGCGGCGTCTGGCTGGACACGCCGATGATCGAATTGAAATCCGGCGAAGGAACGATAAGGCGCCAGTTCCCCGGACTCATCCACCGATTTGAACGCTACGGAATCGATCCGGCCAAACAGCCCATTCTGGTGTATCCCACCCTGCATTATCAGAACGGCGGAGTGTCAATCGACTCCGACGGGAGCGCCGGCAACGTTGGCTTGTGGGCGGCGGGGGAGGTGACTGGCGGCTTGCACGGTACCAATCGGTTGATGGGCAATTCCCTGCTGGACATTACGGTGTTTGGAAGGCGGGCGGCGGAATCGATTAAAAATAATTTGCCCAAGCGCGAGGCGCTCACGCTCGCCGCTCTGGCGCGCTTTCGCGAGGAATTGAAATCTCTGGATCATAAATCTTCGGAAACTTCGCCAATCCTGTTCCCCAAAGAGTCGGGCATGAAACTGGAAATCGACGCCGGGGAGGGTGCCGGGACGAAAACCGAAACTTCATCCGCGCAACAGGAAACAACGTCCTACGAACCCCCTGATCCGTTTTCCAGGCCAGCGTGACGCTGGCTACTCGCCGCAGAGGCAATTAGTGTAACGTTTTTGGAAAGAGTCACAGGTAAAAGTGAGTTTGCATCTCAAACTTTTCCACCGGGCGCTGGCCCGGCCTCTTCCTTGAGGGGAGCGCTCACGGAGCGGCGGGCTGGGTGAGGGTGCATAATAATTTTCCATTTTTGCGGAATAATAAAATATGGAATGGATAATAGCGGTCGCCATTGTGGCGGTCGCGATCTTTTTATTTAAAAAAAGAAAACGACCCGAAGGCGCCGTCCGCGCCGCGCTGGAAAAACTGGGCGCCGAATATATAATTATCGGCGACGTCCAGGTTTCCAGTCCAAAGGGAATGTTGCGCCTCGACCACGCTGCAGTTTCGCCCTATGGAATTTTCGTGATCACGGAAGTCAAAGAATCGGGTAACGTGAGAGGGAATGCGTCGGAGAGGGAATGGTCCATATCCAGAGAGGAAACGATCTACAATCCCCTGTGGCGCAACCGGACCCTGATCAACGCGCTGGAAGAAAAATTGGGGAAAAACAAATTCTTGCCCATCGTGGTCTTCACCAACGCTTCCTTGAAAACGGATTTCGGCAAGGACGCGGTCGAGTTTTCCGGCCTGCTCCCCCGT
>JAJDBB010000056.1 GCA_029261555.1 Nitrospinaceae bacterium
CTGTTCCATGCGATCAAACTCGGCGGACTGGCCGTTGGAAGAGCACCCTGCATGCCCGCCTGGGGCCACACTCTGGAAGAAGAAACCATCCACGGCCTGGTTAATTACATCCGCGAACTGTGCGACTGCGAAGGCCCCGCGTAGCCAGCATCACGGTGGCTATGGGGCGCGGCGGGCGCGGTGGTAGTCGGTCCAGACGTCGCAATGGCCGCGGGCGAAGGCTTCGAATCCCATCAAGCGCGGCTTCCAGTCGGGTTTCAATATCCGGTAGCATTCCTCCGCCACGGCTTCGTAGTACTCGCCGAACAAACGCGCTATATCCTTGGTCTTCGATTTGGCGATGACTTTTTTAAACGTCACCCGGCTCATGGCGAGTTTGTCGGCCTGCCGGCTCGCTTTGTAATATTCCAGAACCTCGCGCATTTCCTTTTTCTCGCCCGCTCGAAAAAAATATCCGCCGACGTAGCGGTTGAAGTCGAGCTTTAACGCCTCCTCAATTCCGGCGATCTGGCCTTCGATATCCACCGTGCCAAAATTTTTAAACGGCACGGACCTGGGCGGCGCCACTCCGGCGAACATCAGAATTTTTTGTTTCGGCAAATGGATCATGATATTTCCCTTGCCGTAGCCCTCGCCTGGATAGATAAGGAGCAAGCTGGCCTCGCCGAAGTTCAGCGTGTAGCGGGTTCCGAAGGATATGTTGGGAAGCGGGCGGTTGGGGTCGGCGATTTTTTCCAGAATGTTGCGCGTTTCAATGTGGGCGACTACTTGCGCGCCTTCGGAAAATTGATAAGCGTCGCCGGTCCGGTCGAGCCGGGGACTGGTGTAAACGATGAACCGTATGGGCTTGTCGCTGACTTGCCGGACGGCTTTTTTGAGCAGGGGTCCCTTGCCGCCGATGGGGTCGATCAGAACGACGCCTTCCGAGGCGACGACGAACATCGTGTTATAAGCGCCGGTGGAAAAAAAATAAACGCCGTCGGCCAGCTTGGACAGGAGGTATCCCCGTTTCGACAGTTTGGGGACTTTTTCGTAATAGCCGTCGGGAACGAAAGTTTTATCGGCGGGGCGCGCGACTTCCTGCTGACGGACGGAAGGGGTTTGAGGCGCACGGTCGACGCGCTTTTCCGGAACCGCGCAGGCGGCCAGAACGAGCATGAGCAGACAGGCCACTCGCCGTGGGGGCAGGGTTCGAGACGCAAGTTCACCTATGGTCGTTACTTTATCCAAACAAGTCACACTATTTGCCTCCAGGCGCTGGCCCGGCCACTCGCCGTGGGGGCAGGGTTCGAGACGCAAGCTCGCCTATGGTCGTTACTTTATCCAAACAAGTCACACTATTTGCCTCCAGGCGCTTGCCCGGCCACTCGCCGTGGGGGCAGAGGTTCGAGACGCAAGCTCGCCTAAGGTCGTTACTTTATACAAACAAGTTACACTATCTGCCTCCGGGGGCTACCCCGGATAGGATTATACTTTTTTAAACGAATTTGGTAAACTGGCGCGGTTGGAATAAATCGTTAAACCTTACGGTCGGCTTCGCATTCCATCCGCCGCCCGAAACTATAATCAATCCACGCTCAATTAATTTTTGGAGAAGAACGATGAGACGATCCCTGCATTTCTTTTTGGCAATACTGTTACTGGCTCTCACGGTGGGTTGCGGTTCCATGGGAAGAAATTTCGACGATACCCATGTCGTAGACATCAAAAACAACGCGACCACAAAAGCAGAGATTCTGGAATGGTTTGGCCTGCCTTTCAAGGAAGGCGTGGAGAACGACTACGTCATGTGGACTTACCAGATCGACAAATACATGGCGGGGCATACCCACTCCAAGGATTTGGTGCTGTTGTTTGACGCCAACAACGTCGTGAAAGCCTATCGCTACACCAAGACCGCGGACTCGGACTGATTGATCCTACCGCGCGACGGCGCCGGGTTGAACCGGGCGTCCCGACGATGAAACAGATCGATCTGATTGTTTACGATTTCGACGGGACGCTGGTCGACACCAAAAGGGACATTGCCGATTCCGTCAATCTCGTTTTGCGCGAGTTGGGCCTACCCGAAAAGCCGCACGATACCATTTTTAAATTTGTGGGGCGCGGCGTTGATAAATTAATGTCCCAGGCCTTGAACGGGACGGGCAAAGGCGATATTCCCGGCGCGGTGGCTTTGTTCCGGAAACATTACGACCTGCGCCTTCTGGACCACAGCGATTTTTTTCCTCACGGACGGGAAACGCTCGAATTCTTTTCCCGCAAGAAACAAGCGATCCTTTCCAACAAACCCCGCCAGTTTATTTTAAGAATTCTTTCCGGCCTAAACTGCGACTGCGCCTTCGAGTCCATCCTGGGCGGCGACAGTCTGGAAAACAAAAAACCCGATCCCGAAGGTTTGCTTCTGTTGATGCGCCAATGCGGCGTCTCGCCAGAGCGCGTCCTCATGGTGGGCGACAGTCCTATCGACGTCGAAACCGGCAAGCGGGCGGGAGTCGCCACCTGCGCCGCGACGCACGGCATGTCCAGCCGCGCGGACCTGGAATCCGCGCAACCCGACTGGACGATCAGCTCCCTGGAGGAGCTACGCCACCTTTTTGAATAAAACCAGCCAGCGTGACGCTGGACCCAGTAGTTGACGATTGAAAGGTTTCTCCCAACTTGAAAACGCCAAACTGTCGAACTTTCCTTATTGCATTCGAGGTGCAAGGATGCCGAAGCGTGTAACCTTACCCGAATTGGTTGCGCCTATATTGCCTCCACGGCGAGTGGCCGGGCAACGCCCGCCAGCGTGACGCTGGACTCATTATTTGACGGTTGGAAAGTTTCTTTTCAACCCGGAACCCAACCTGCCGAACTTTCCATATTATATTTGAGTTGCAAGCTCACCCTTACCTGTAGCTTTATCGCACATGTTACACCTACTGGCCCCGGCGCCTCGCCGGTTGCCTCCGGGGGCTTCCCCGGATGGCGTTTTGTCTTGATTCGTCTTCCATGAATATCTATATTGAGGGCGCTGTTTACATTATTTCCTCCTGTAAAGGCGCCGACCCATGGTCAATGCGGAAATTTTTGATATTTTAAAGAAAGTCGATTTCCTCAAGTTTCTTCCCGAATCTGTTCTCCCTGAACTGACGAATTCCTGTCAGAGAATCAAACTCTCCCCCAACCAGGTATTGTTCAACGAAGGCGACGACGGCGACTTCATGTTCATCGTTCTCTCGGGCGAGCTTTCGGTTTATAAAAATAAAAAAGAGATCGATCGCCCGACGCCGGGCGGTTATTTCGGGGAAATGGCTCTGGTCAATTCCAAACCGCGCTCCGCCACCGTGAAGGCTCTCGTCGCCTCCGAGCTTTTGGTCGTCAACAAGGAACAGTTTCAGTCCCACTTCGCCTCCAGCCCGGCGGCCCTAATGGCCTTGATGCAAACCCTGTCCAACCATTCCCGCGGCAATCTGGACGCGGCGGCGAAGGGGCACGGTAAACTCCAGGATAGGGAAAACCTGAACGCCCTGTTTCGCCGCGTTCTCGACGACGCCGCTAACGAAATCTACATTTACGACGAATCCTTGGACTTCATGGAGGTCAACCGGCGGTCCTGCGACAACTTGGGCTACGGCGAGGAGGAATTACTCGGCTTGAGTTATGCGGATGTGGCCAAGGGCATGTGTCGGGAAAAGCTGGAGGAGTTGTTGGCGCCGCTAAAGTCCGGCGAGCTGGCCATGATTCAGCGCGACGGGTTCCATATTCGCAAGGACGGCTCGGAGTATCCGGTGGAAATGCGCATTCAGATGATGCAAACCGAAACCGATCCTATTTTTGCCACGGTGGCGCTGGACCACACAGAACGCAAGAAGATGCAGGAAAAAATCCGCGTCATGGCGCTGTACGATTCACTCACCGGCCTGCCCAACCGCAACCTGGCGATCGACCGGCTGGACCTGGCGACGGCCCGCGCTCTGCGGAACGGAGACAAGTCGGCCGTCTTTTTGCTGGGCATGGACAATTTCAAAACCGTCAACGACTCCCTGGGCCGCAAGGTTGGCGACAAATTATTGCAGGCCATCGGCAAGCGCCTGGTCGAAACCCTGCGCAGAGAAGATACCGTCGCGCGGGTGGGAGAAGAAGAGTTCATGATCATTATCCCCTCCATTAACAAGGAAAGCAGGACCGCCCGCCTGGCGCAAAAACTTCTGGACGGCCTGAGCGCTCCCTTTGGCGTGGGTGGGCATGAAATTTACGTCCGATTCAGCATGGGAATTTCCGTTTTCCCTTCGGACGGCCTGGATTCGCAAACCTTGTTTGCCAATGCTGACGCCGCCTTGCACCGTGCAAAGGAAAAGGGCAAGAGCGCTTTTGAGAATTACGATCCCTCCATGCTGGCCCGCGCCTCCCGGCAACTGACGCTGGAAGGCGGAATGCGCAAGGCCCTGGAACGGGGAGAGTTTCGCTTGCATTACCAGCCCAAGGTGGACATTCACACGGGGAAGATCGACGGGCTGGAAGCGCTCATCCGCTGGGAGCATCCGAAGGACGGATTGATGGCGCCCGGATTGTTCATCCCCGCCGCGGAGGAAAGCCGACTGATCGTGCCCATGGGCGAGTGGGCCTTGAACGAAGCTTGCCGGCAGATAAAAATATGGAGTGATATGGGGATTCCCGACGTCAACGTCGCCGTCAACCTCTCGGGCCTGCAGTTCGCACAGGATAACCTGGTCGATACCGTTTCCAAAGCCGTGAGCGACGCCGGAATCTCCACGAAAAACCTGGAGCTTGAACTGACCGAATCGATCCTGATGGAAAACTCCCAAAAAGCTATCGCCCGGCTCGCGGAGTTGAACGACCTGGGAGTGAAAATTTCCATCGACGATTTTGGAACCGGCTACTCCTCCTTGATGTACCTGAAGATCATGCCTTTTCACACGCTGAAAATCGACCGCACCTTCGTGAACGACGTGGCGCGGAAAACCGACGCGGAGATCACAAAAGCCATCATTTCGCTGGCGCAGATTCTGGACAAGAAAACCGTCGCCGAGGGCGTGGAGACGGTGGACCAACAAAATTTCCTGCGCCGTGCTGGATGCGATTTGATCCAGGGCTACCTGATCAGCAAGCCCCTGCCTGCCGAAGATATTCCTTCCCTGCTGAAAAAATTGTTATAAAAAAAGCTGATTTAAGTTTTTGGTTTTCTGTTCTAAGTTGGAATGACTGCGGAAACGCGGGGTGTCCACGAAAAATTAGTTGCCGCCGAAATACATGTCGAACACAAGATCGAACGAGTTTTTGATTTCGTTGTGGGTATGGACCAGCACGAACTTTGGGAGGTCAACGGCTTTCATGATGTCTTTTCCTATGGGCGCGACAACGGTCTCTCCGCTTTGGCCGAGTTTCATTTTTTCTACAATGACGTCCGCCAGGAAAATCACCTTGGCGTGCAGGGGAAATTGTTTCGCCGCCATTGGATTGTGATGATACCGCACCGCTTCAACCACGACGTCCGGGAGACGCCATTCTTTTAAAAGTTCCGCGCCCAGGTGAGCGTGGGAAAAACCCAGCTCCTCCTCTTCGACCTCGCACAGCGGTTTGTTCTCCTCCTTAGCCCGCGCGATTATTTTGACCGCTTGATCCGAAAGGGATTCGTAATAAACCAGACTGCCGATTTCGTGGAGCAGTCCGGCTAGGTAATACTTGTCGATGTCGGGCTCCTGTTTATATTCGGCGATGATTTTTGCGCCGTAGGCGCAGGCGATGCTGTGGCGCCAAAACTCCTTCATATCAATTACGTCGGCCGGGATATTTTTGAACCGGTCGATTGCCCAGGTGGAGAATAGAAGATCGGACAACTCTTCCGTGCCCACGATGTTCAGGGCGTGTTCGATGGATTCGATTTTTTGCTGGAACCCGTAAAAAGAACTGTTAACGATTTTTAGCAGACGGGCGGAAAACGCGGGGTCGGCTTCGATGATGTTTCCGTAAACCTCGAAGGAGCTTCGAGGATCCTCGATGGCTTTTTTGAGGTGGAAAAACATGGTGGGAGGCGAAGCCGCCATCCCCCCCAACAGACTTTCGATTTTTACAGCCATACCAAGGACCCGATGACGCTGATTTTTAAGCGCTTAATGAAAATATTAATTATAAACGCAGAACGCCCCGGGCGGGGATAAAAAAAATTTTGTCATACTGATCCCCTTTAACAGGGTCAGGTTTTAATATTTATCCTCATCGCCGTCCTTATCCACAAAATCAGACTCCTCGTCGAAGTCCGCGTCGTTTTGCAAGTCGTCGGAATCCGCGGAACGTGAGTCCCGCGTCTTTCCCTTTCAACCGGCGGACGCGCCCTCCGCTTCTCCGGGTTTGCGAATGGACACCACTTTCTTTTCCTTGTTCTCCGACATGTCGCAGTTGCCGTCGAACACGCTGCCCGCTTCCACAAACAGCGACGGCGTGCGGATGTTCCCCAAAATCTCGCTGGTGGAATAAATCTCCATGCGCTTGGACGCGACGATCGTACCCTGCACCTTTCCCTTGCAAATCACCGTACCCGCGTGGATGTCTGCTTTGATCTCGCCCTTCTCCCCGATGATCAACGTGTCTTCGGTCAATACTTCGCCCTCAAATCGCCCGTCGATGCGCACCGTTCCCTGGAAACTGAGCTTGCCGTTGAAGGTAGTATCTTCGCCCATATAGGCTTTAATAGTTTTATCCGTTTTTTCGTTCATGTTTTCTCCTTGTGGGCTGTTGCCGAAGATTCCCATGTAGACCTCGAGGATGCGGAAACCGACCCGCGGCTCCCTTGAAAGATGCTTCCAAGCGTCGGCGCGGTGGACCGGGCGGCGCGCGCCAACTCTGGTTTAATTATTGAAACTTAATGGGCTCCCCTGCTCGCTATCGTTTAGGAGCGCTGGGTTATCATAACACGAATTCGCTCCAGGTCATCCTCGGAATAATAAGAAATCACTACCTTGCCGCCTTTTTTCCCGGATTGCACCTGAACCTTTGTTCCCAGGGAACGCTCGAACTCGGATTCCAGCTTTCGTGTAAATATGTCTTTTTGGGCTATCTTTGTTTTCGCGCCCGGCTTCTTCGTCGCGGCCAGATTTTTCACCAGACTCTCTGTTTGCCGAACGTTTAAATCCCTTTTTAAAATTTCCGCGCGGGCTTTAAGAATCGCCTTATCCGTCGCAAGTCCCAGAAGAGCGCGGGCGTGGCCCATGCTCAATCGTCCGCCCGCCAGATCTTCCTTCACCTTGCCCGGCAGTTTGAGGAGCCGCAAAAAATTCGCCACCGTCGCCCGGTTTTTCCCGACGCGCCCTGCCACCTCCTGTTGCGTTAGCCCGAACTCATCCGCCAGCCGATGGTAAGCCGCCGCTTCTTCGATGGGATTCAAATCCTGGCGATGGATATTTTCGATGATGGCCAGGGCAAGGGAGTCCTGCCCTACGGCCTCGCGGAGCAAGACGGGGATTTTTTTCAGCCCGGCTTTTTTTGCCGCCCGCCAGCGCCGCTCGCCGACGATTAACTCGTAACCGTCGCCGCTCTTTTGCGCCACCACTGGTTGAATGACGCCGTTTTCCTTAATGGAAGCCACCAATTCGTCGAGCTTGGAATCGTCAAAAAATTTTCTCGGTTGTTGCGGGTTGGGGACGATTTCGTCGATCAGCAACTCCAGCGAGCGGGTGGGCGCCGTATTTTCCGCGACCCCGGTTTCAAAATCCGGGATCAGCGCCTTGATGCCCTTGCCCAACGCTTTTCTATTCATAATATCTCCTGCCGGGCCAGCGTGCCGCTGGACCTAACTGTTGGCGATTGAAAATTTTTTTCGTCTGATTTACCGACTTGCCGAATAATCTTCATTGCGTTTGATATGCAAGCTCATCCCGGGCAACGCCCGGTGGAAAAGTTTAAGTTGCAAACTCACCAAAGCTCGTAGCTCTAACCATATAAGTTGCACTATCTGCCTCCAGGCGCTGGCCTGGCGCCTATTGCCCTTGCGGCTAGCAGGCGGGCGCTGGCCTGGCGGGGCTGCGGGAAATGATCTCCCGCGCCAGTTCCATATAAGCCTCGGCGCCTTTGGACCGCTTATCGTACAGGGCAACCGGCAAGCCGTGGCTGGGCGCCTCGCTCAGGCGCACGTTGCGAGGAATGATGGTGTTGAGCAGGTATTTACTAAAATACTGTTCTACCTGCTCTTTCACCTGTGCGGCCAGCAGGGTGCGCCCGTCGTACATGGTGATCAACACGCCTTCCACTCGGATATCCGGATTGAGCGATTGCTTGACTAATTTGAGGGTTTTGAGCAAATGGCTGAGTCCCTGGAGCGAATAGTATTCGCTTTGCATGGGGATCAATACGGAATGCGAGGCCGCCAGCGCGTTGAGCGTTAACAGACCCAGCGAGGGCGGGCAATCAATGACGACAAAATCGAATTCCTCCTGCACGCCGTTCAATGCCGCCTTAAGTTTTTTCTCGCGATGCTCGGCCTGAACCAGTTCGATCTCCGCGCCGGAGAGGTCGACGTTGGACGGGATGATTTTTAAATTTTCAATGCCGGTAGCATGCGTGGCCTCGGAGCGCGAAGCGTTTTCGAGGATCAGGTCGTACAACCCCTTTTGTCCCTCTTCGAGCGAGACGCCGAGTCCACTGGAGGCGTTGCTTTGCGGGTCGGAATCAACCAGGAGAACTCGTTTTCCCGAGAGCGCCAGACCGGCAGAGAGGTTGATCGAGGTGGTGGTTTTACCGACGCCGCCTTTCTGGTTGGCCACGCTGATGATTTTGCACATGGGCAGAAATTTCCTTAAAGGTTAAGGAAAAATAGCACAGAAATTTACCGGCGACCAGAGGAAATCAATTATGGGCGCCCGTTGTTCCACGTGGAACACCGTGCAACGCCCGGTGGAAGAGTTTGGGGAGCCAAGCTCACCGTTGCCTATAGCGTTTTCCAAAAACGGCACGCTAAATGGCCCTGGCGCCTTCGCCAGTTATAAATCACAATCGTTGCCCGGAGACTTAAAGACCATCAGACGCGACTCGACGCCGTAAAAACTTTGCAACTCAAAATCGTGCGACCATTTTAAGGACGCCGTGTCCCGTCCTGCGTCCTCGGCTCCGGGTTCTTTTTTGACGACGATTTCCCCACCCGGTTTCAAAAACGGCGCGCCCCATTGCAGACACTGGCCAAGCGGCGCCACGGCCTTGAACACAACCTGGTCGAACTTTCCCTGAAACTCCTCGCGTTCCGCCAAATCCTCGATCCTCGAGTTGTGGGCTGTCGCTTGTTCCAAACCTATCTCTGCGATTACGCTGTCCAGAAAACTACAACGCTTCCTGCGACTCTCCACCAGGGTCAGGTCGATTTGCGGATGGACAAATTTTACGGGAAGACCGGGAAACCCGGCGCCGCTACCGACGTCGAGGATTTTGCCGTCGGGCAATATAGCGCGCGCATATTGCAGAGAATCAAACACGTGACGGCGCAAAACCTCTAGAGCGTCCTTTTCCGCCGTGAGTCCGATTTTAGCGTTCCACTTTTCCCAGACCGCAAAATAGCCCGCAATACGCTCCGCCGCACACGCGCCACCGTCGGGCAGGGTCAGTTCCAAACGGGAATCGTTCAGGATTTCTAGAATTTTAGTTTTCAATTCGGGGTTTTATTGGCTTCGGCGCCTCGCCGGTGTTTCACGTGGAACACTCGAAAAACAATGCCTCCGGCGGCCGGGCAAGCGCCCGGTGGCAGATATTTCAGGCTGAGCCTGTCGAAGGACTCCTAGCATTGACGCAAAGCCCGCTCAAGATCCGTCATCGCGAGCGACTGTAAGGAGCGCGGCGACCCAGAAGGCTGGATTGCTTCACTGCGTTCGCAATGACGTAATATGCGTCCGGTGGCAAAGTTTGGGATGCCATCTCACCCTTGCCTGGCGCTAACTGGCTCCGGCGCCATCGCCGGATATTATCTTACCGAATTCCTCGGTCAGCAGGGGAACGATCTCCAAAGCGTCGCCGACGATCCCGTAATCCGCGACTTCAAAAATTGCCGCGTTCGGATCCTTGTTCACGGCGACAATGCATTTGGACGAAGACATCCCCGCCAGGTGCTGCACCGCGCCGGAGATCCCGCAGGCGATGTAAAGATTGGGCGCTACCGTTCGCCCGGTCTGCCCCACCTGGTTGGAATACGGCCGCCAACCTTCGTCCACCGTCGGACGACTCGCCCCCACCGCGCCGCCAACCGTGTCGGCCAACGCTTCGAGCAATTCAAAATTTTCCGGAGCTTGCATCCCCATGCCGCCGGAAACCACGATCGCGGCTTCCGTGACGTCCTTCCGTCCGGTTTCCATGACCACTTCCCGGAGTTTTAGAATGGGAGTTTGAGCGCCGTCGGGCAAATCAATATCGACGCATTGCGTCTCGCCGCTTCGCGCGGGGTCAGACTGGCCGCGAAACACATTGGGACGCAAAGTGGCGATACGCGGCGCGGCTCCGGTGAAGCTCAACGTGGAATAGGCTTTGCCGGCGTACACAGGCCGCCGGACGCGCAGTTCGCCGTCCGTAAAGTCCAATCCGACGCAGTCGGCGGCCATGCCGACGTCCAAAGCGGCGGACAGGGCGGAGGCCAGCTCCTTGCCGTGAATCGTGGCGGGCAGGAGAATAAGGTCGGGCGTATGCTCTTCAATTTTTGGTTTTAGTACAGCCAGGGCGTTGGAGCTGATGTACTGGCCGAGCGCGAGATGCTTGAACGCCAGAACCGCGTCCGCGCCGTAATGAAACAGCGCGTCGGTGGAAGCGGGGGACTCGGCGCCCAGGCACACGCCCGTCACCCGTCCGCCAGTTTGAGCGGAGAGTTTTTGCGCGGCGTTCAGAACCTCGAAACTGACCGGCTTCGGTTTCCCTTCCACCGTTTCTACAATCACCCAGATATTTTGTATCGTGTCGGTCATAGAGTTTTATTTAAAAGTCGAAATCAAACAATTGTGTTAGTGATAGCCCAGAATATGTTAGCGATCAACTAAATTTTGGAATCGACTTGGGCGACGCCAGCGCAAACAAAGTAATAATTATATATTTATATAGATATTATATATTAACTATATAATAATTAATGGTAAAAATGTTTTTAGAAGGGATCAACGGGATAAAATTAGAAACCACATATGAATGGTTGGCAGGTTAAGGAACCAGCTCAAGATTCGTGAGCTTGCATCTTGAACTCTGCCCCCACGGCGAGTGGTTGCCGGTCTTGCGCGGTTTAAAGTTCCAGGTTTGTCATTTCCCGCGTGGTTTTGAATTCATATTCCGGGTAATCGTAGATCGGCAGGCGCGGTTCGGTTTCGCCCATCGAATAGCCCCAGACGCTTTGGTATTCCCCGACGTCCTCGCCGATTGACTCAAGATGCCGCAGATATTCGCCGACGGGTTTGGATTCTATGATCGCCACCTTCCCCATCGTGTTAACGACCGGGCTGTGCGCCCGCGTGACGTCGTGGTCGAATTCCAGAATGCGCCGCCCGTACCGGGTCAGCCCGATAACGCGGAAGGTCAGGCTCTTGCCCACGCCGGGCAGGTTCAATATGTTGCGGTCGGTGGACAAAAACGGCAGGTCGGCGTCGTTTAAAAGCTCCGCGATATTTTCCGTCATTTTCTCTGCGTGGAGCGGAAAGTCGCGGATGCGGTCGTGAAATGTTTCCGCAACCAGGCCGTAACATTTTTCCTCCATCTGCTCCTGCACCGCGCGCGCGTTAGTCGCGAAGTTGTGCTGGTTCTCCATGTAGCCCTTCACCGTGAACGTGTAATAACCGAGCGCGCCGATGGCGTTCAGGTCGGCCCGCAATTTCGCGGTGTGTCCGCGGCGCGAGGAAGCCGTCGTCAACACATGCTGATTGGTAACCGTCCAGCCCGCGGAGACGAGCTTGCCGACTGCAACGCTGGCTTCCGGCGTGATTTCCATGGGCGATTCAAAATGCGTTTGCACCAGGAATTGCTGGACGCCGATTTCGGAGGCCCGGGACTTGAAGTCCGCGAGGATCTTCGTCAACTCGCCGGTGATGCGTTGCGGGATGTAGACGGGCAGGCGCGTGCCCAGGCGGACCCGCACCAGTTCGGCGTATTTTTCTCCTTCCGGTCGAGATTTGTTTACCTCGATCTTGCGGAGCGCCATTTGATACACGGCTTCCAACACCTCGGCGAGCGATTTATCGGAACTCATCAGCGCGTCGCCGCCGGTGATTAAAATGTCTCGCAGTTGGGAATCGTTTTCGAAGTAATCCATCAGGCGGCGCAATTTTACCGGCCAGGTTTCTTTCGGTTGCAGTTTGTCGAGATCGAAGTTCAGATGGCCGCTTTGAAAATCGAACATGCGCTGGCAGGACTGGCAAAGTCCGCCGCAGGCGCGACCTACGGTGTCCGGGATCAGGATGGCGACTTCCGGGTAGCGCCGGTGAACGTTATTGCTCGTCGGCAAAAGCCACCCGGCGGCGTTGGGCTTGCCCGGTTCGACCTGGTCCTCTTTCTCCCACGCAACGATGTGGCCGAACTCGGCGATCAACTGTTTGCTGTACAGGACGTAATCGCGGATGGCGAGATCCGCCCCGACGGCGTAATCAGGCGCGTCCACGTTGAGCAGGGAAAGGTAGTAGGGATTCACGAAAAAAGGAATGCCCACTTTTTCCGCGCTGTACAACAGTTTCATCGTGTCCGGATCGAGCGACCGGTCCAACATTTCGTTCAGCATATCAGGCGACCGCACCGCAAAGCTCAAGTGAAAATGCCAGTCGTCCCACCACTCCAAAGCCTGTGCATATTTTTGTTCCGGCGTCGCGCCGGGTTCAAATTTATAACCGGGATGGGGACGCTCCTGTTTTTCTATTTGATCGACGATGAGATTTAAAATCCGCGTTTTATTTTTCTCGCGCAATTGAGCGATCCGGGGGTCGAGTCCGGAAGGCCAGCGTTGCATCCATTCCTTCACCTGCTTGCGCGACGGCGTGCAGCGTTCGCTTGCGCCGCTCAACTGACGGAACAGGTGAATCATGTCTTCAAAAAAGTACGATTTGGCGCCGCCCTTTCCCGATTTCATCGCCAGCCAGAGCATCTTGAAGGGATTGCTGACCGCGATTTCGCCGCGCAGATTCAAATCCTCGTATTCCCTGCCCGCGTTTTTTATATAGTCCGACAAGCGGATGACCGCGTAGTCGCGCCAGGTCAACGCCTCAAACGCCTCGCGTCCGGGGCGCTCGTTTTCGAGAAATATACGGGCCTGCGGACAACGCTCCAGGAGGGACGCCGCCCACGATTCCATGGCGGCCAGGGCTTCCTGTTCGGTTTGAGCGCCGCATAAAATTTCTTTCAACTTTGGATTTTCATCAAGCAGTTGATCCAGAAGTTTATGCGACGCCAGGTCGATAGCGATCCGGTCGAGGTCCGGGGTTTTGAGCGATACGTCGTCGCGGCGGCGGAGTTCTTTTTTGGTATCGAGCATGGCCGATCTCCCGGTTCGTTAGCTTGGTTTCATGGTTTAGTCGAACGGCGCATGAAACCCCTACCTTTTAATATAGGATTCTTTTCGGGAAAATGCCTCTTTGACGGCCCGGCACTATTCGCGGATTTACAATTTAAAATTTTAGACAGGATTAACAGGATGGAAGTTTATAGGGGATTTTTTTCAATCAATTCAAACTCTGATGATTAAAGCTCGCTAGCTTTCGAAGCAGAAGAAGGCAATTACAAGTCCCAACTAAAAAAAGAAACGCCAAAAAATTTAAACCCCACAACCAATACCATTCCAGGCCTTCTATTCCGGCGATATCAAAATAAAAAGAAATTTTTTTCTCCAGTAAGGCGTCCTCTCCTTTTACACTAAACAGAGCCTCCTCATATTTATAATGGTCGTTACTGCTTTCGGGCCAGCGAATTGCCAGCAATAGACGCTCCTCCCCTTCCTTAACAAACCGGATGGCGGTCATTCTTGACCAGACGGACGAAGGCTGGGTTCTCGCGCCGGAATTCAAAATAGTCGAGTATTTTGAACCCAACTTTTCGTTGGCGGAAGCGAGCAACTGATTATCAACCGGCTTAACGTTTTCCTCCAGATTAAAATTCTGTTCATTCAAAACGCGAAAAAGCCCGCCGTCCAGGCAATAATATTCGTCGCCGCCGTTACAAAAATTTGGGGAATTGGCAACGACCATTTTAATTTGAGCGCTGTTTAAAAAGTAGGGAGGGTATTGCTTGATCTTCTTTTGGCGCTCTTCGGCCTCGAGCGAATAATAGAATGATGGATAATCGTTGCGTAACATCGATAACCCGTCGGCCCGGTCAATCGACTCAAGGGCAGAGGAAAGGCTTGGCCTGGCAATCCAATAACCCCAATATTGGCGACTTTCAAAAACGGCGAAAATTAAACTCAAAACCATTCCGATTAAAAAAAGCGCCAAATACTTTCCATTTCGTATTTTCATAAAATTGGTTTCCATCCTAAAAAAACCTATGCCATATTTTACTCGATCACGCGGCTTCCGTGAACGTAGTTTGTGCGCCGTAAAAAACCATTTTCCTCCCTCCTTAACTTCCATCCCGTTAATCCTGTCTAATTTTTTTTGCCCCGTCCCGGAAAAGTGTAAGCATTGCGCCGCTCTCCCGACCAACCTGCAAATATATTTTGGGAGAGACGTTATGAACAAACTGGAAACCATCGAACACCTAGTAAAAAAAATACCTTGTCCCGTTTGCCTGAACTCGCGTTTCGAGGTGCAACTTAATTGCGAACTGCCCAAGGCGCCGTGCGATTTCCACGCGGTGTGCCAGCATTGCCATTACAAATTTGTGGTGACGCAGGACAACAAGGAAATGGGCGACATCTGGATGGGGATCGAAAAGCATGTCGCGGAAAAAGGCTGTCCGGAATGCGGCGACAAAAAACTTCAACTGGAATTTTTGTGCGACGTGCAGTCCGAGGATTGTTTTCTGCTCGTGCGTTGCGAGGACAACCAGCATTTTTGCCGGATCAACCGCGAAGGCATTCAATACCTGTTTAATTAAAGATCTGGGTTTGTTTCGAACTGAATCGTGGGGAAAGAAAACTGGGCCTGGCCAGAACGACCAGGCCCTTTCTAATTTATGTGGAGCTGACGGGAGAGCCATGCGGGTTGTATCCATGGTTGCCGCAAGCGACGTTTCGCCGCCGTTTAATTAATCGCAACGCCACAAAAAGATTCACCATTACAAAAACCGGAACGACAAGAGTCGGCGCCAGCGCCATGGGAAACTCGAAGATTGTTTCCAAACCAGGGGACTCTTCAATTAAATGCAACGCTCCAGGCAACCCCACATTTATGAATAACGACCCAAAGGGGACGATGATTATAAAACCGATCAAATTAATAACAATCGCCGACGTCTCTTTCCACACCTCTCTATAGATTAAAACTGCCGCGACCAAAGTCGCAACTCCATAAAGGAAATCCGGGATCCCAACAAACGTTGCAAAAAACTGGGAAAATTGGCCGGTGTATCCCTTATAGATACCGCCAATGGCCAGGATTCTTAATCCTTCGAAGGCCATGATGAGATGGAGCGGCGTTTGATCGATGACCTCGTCGATTCCCTGGCGCAAAGTTTTTGAAGCCATCCAGGGAATCATCACAATCAGGATTGGAGCCTGCGTAATCCAAAGGCCAGGGAGCGAGCTTAAAAACCCAGCGCTTTGATAATAGCCGCTCATCCCCAAATACGCGCTCAACCCTCCCCATAAAGTCAGCGCAACCAGGATGAGATTGATTTGGTTTCGTTGATTCGTACTGATTTGTCCCAAATTATATGTGTTTTGAGTCGCTCTATTTATTGCTACCGCTTGAGCCAGGTAAAGCAAAGGCAACGTTGAAAAACTCATGATCCAGTCCCCCCCTAAAATTAGTGTAAATACACTCTTTAAAAATAAAAGCGAATGGGTTCAATCTGCCGACCGTAGACGCCGTATTAGGATTCTTAAAAAAGGAGTATATACACCTATTTAAAAATAGTCAACCCTCTTTTCATATTTATTCAAATCCGTCCTGAAAAAAGCAGGTAAACTTCTATTTCGGTCCAATACTTGTAAGAGGTCAGATACTTTGGGAATACGTTTTTATGAGTAAAAAGCTAAACAACCTTCTTAAAGAAATCAGGGATTGTCGCCTATGCGAAGAATATTTGCCTCTGGGACCCAGGCCCGTGGTTCAGGCGCATGCGCGGGCGAGTATCCTGATTGCGGGGCAGGCGCCGGGGCGCAAGGTCCACGAGACGGGAGTCCCGTTCAACGATCCAAGCGGCGTGCGGTTACGGGAATGGATGGGAATCGACGAAAAAAATTTTTACGATCCTAAAAAAATCGCCTTACTGCCCATGGGGTTTTGCTATCCCGGCACGGGGGCGTCCGGGGACTTACCGCCGCGACCGGAATGCGCCGAAGCCTGGCGCCCAAGCCTGCTGGACGCATTGCCGCGGATTCAACTGACCTTAGTGATTGGTCAGTACGCCCAAAACTATCACCTCGGCGCCCAACGGAAAAAAAATTTAACTGAAACGGTGAGAGCGTGGAAAGATTATTTGAAACAAGGTTTGATCCCGCTTCCGCACCCCAGCCCGCGCAACAATATCTGGTTGCGCAAAAACCCCTGGTTTGAAAAAGAAGTTTTACCTACCTTAAGATCCAGGGTCCGCGCTTTGACCGGTCAAAGTCCGTGAATTCTGGATGAGAACCTCAGCCGCCTTTTTGGCCTGTGCCGCGCTGGCCGGAGAGCCGTTCGTCTGGGCCATGACAATCGCGCCTTCCAGCAACAAAGCCAGTTGTTCGGATAAAAGAACTGGCTGGTCCAACTCCGCCGCCAGCGCAAGTTTTGTTATGTACGCCTGAACCAGGCTTTTGGCCTCGCGGCACATATTGTGAATCGGCGTCCCGGCGTCCGGAAACTCGTGAATCCCGCCGACAAATAAACAGCCGAAAAAATCTTCCTGCCGGAACCATTCCTCCGCCGCGTCAAAAACCGCCAGGAGCCGCCCCTCCGGGTCCTCGGTCTTCGCTTCCACCGCGCGCATGAAACTGTTGCGAAACGTTTCGTCGCGCAAGCGCAGGGCGGCGAGGATCAATTCGTCCTTCGACTTAAAATGATGGTACAGCGTTTTTTTCGTGACCCCCGCGGCGTCCGCAATAGCGTCCACCCCCACCGCCTGGAACCCCCGCTTTAAAAAAAGCTCCAGAGCCGCATGAACCAACTGCTCGCGTTTAGATGACGTCGCCACAAGGTTATTCCTTTCTCTCGCCAATAAATATACTTATTAGATTACTTTAAAACCATTAATATTCAATTGTTTTTTTAATATTTTTAATTAATATATAAATATAGACATATAACTTATTATTTTATTTGGTTTTAAAGTTTTTTAAATCCAGCTGTAAGGAATCACTCACAAAGTATACTAATCGGTGTACTTAATTAGCGAAATACTTATTTTTTTCTAACCCAATAATTTTAAGGAGAACCTGTCATGAATTCTACATTTAGAAATGGCTCCCGCCTGATTGCAACGGTTTCATTAGTCCTCGCCCTGTTCGCCAACAGCGCTTTTGCCGGCATGAACCATGAAACGGCAATTTCCACCCCCGCCGTGAGCGGTTACGATCCGGTCGCCTACTTTGAGCAAGGCCGGCCCGTACGCGGAAGCGGATACCACACCGCAACGCACCAGGGCGCGACCTATCTGTTCGCCACCAAAGAGCATCGCGAAAAATTTAAGGCTCACCCGGAGAAGTACGCCCCGCAATACGGCGGATATTGCGCTTACGGCGTATCGGTCGGCAAAAAGTTTTACTCCGACCCAAGCGTCTGGAAGATTGTCGACGGCAAACTTTATCTGAACCTCGACCGCGACATCCAGAAAAAGTGGAACGCCGACATTAGCGGCCACATCAACACGGCGAACGCCAACTGGACCAAAATCCACGACAAGGCGCCGTCTGAATTGTAAAGCACACGTGAATGTGGGAAACGCCCGTGGGCAATAACGCCCCGGGCGCATTCCAAAACATCATTCGAAAATCTATTAAGGAAAGAAACTATGAATCCTGTCGACCAGATTAATCCAAACGCCCTGGCTTCAAAGTTCGCGGGCAATCCAGAAGATATTGAAGCCATAACATCCGTGATCCAGACTTACGCCAAAGGCGGGCGCCTGGGCGACGCCGCGATCATGCAACCCGCGTTTCGCCAAACCGCAACAATCCACGGATATATCGGCGGCGCTTTGCTTGCCGGACCGATCAACCTCCTGTTCGACTGGGTCGCCGCAAACCCTCCCGCCCCGGAACTGGAAGCCGGAATCGCCGACGTCGACCTCGCCGAAACCGTGGCCACCGCGCGTGTCGAGATCGCGGACTGGTTCGGCTACCGATTCACGGACCAGTTCACGCTATTAAAGGAAAACGGCGCCTGGAGCATCACGTCCAAAGTGTTCCACACATATTAATCATGCGCGAAAACAAATCATCAAAACAAAAACTATATTAAAGGGAGATCCATTATGTCTAAAACGATACTCATCACCGGGACGTCCACCGGATTTGGCCGAGACGCCGCCGAAACTTTAACCCGCGCCGGCCATAAAGTGTTCGCCTCGATGCGCGCGCCGGAAACCAGAAACCGCACGCACGCGGAGACCCTGCGAAATCAAAAAATCGAAGTCGTCGAACTGAACGTGACAGATTCCAAATCGGTTGATCGCGCCGTCGCCGCCGTTATCGAGAAGGCGGGGCGCATCGACGTACTGGTAAACAACGCGGGAGTATTGACGACCGGCGTGTCGGAAGCGTTCACCGCCGAGCAAGCAAGCGCCCTGTTCGACGTCAACGTTATAGGACTGCACCGGGCGACCCGCGCCGTCCTGCCGCACATGCGCCGCCAGCGCGACGGATTGATCGTCAACATGGGCTCGGTTCTCGGTCGAGTCACCTTTCCGTTTTTCGGACTGTACGGCGCCAGCAAGTTTGCGGTCGAAGCCTTGACCGAAAGCTACCGCTACGAGACGTCGCAATTGGGAATCGACGTAACCCTTGTGCAACCCAGCGCCTATCCCACGCGCCTGTTCGACAGCGCGACACAGCCAGCCGATAAAGAGCGCACGGCGGAGTACGGCGACCTGGCGGAAATTCCCGCCGCCATGTTGCAGAATTTTTCGGAAATGTTGTCGGGAACCGACGCTCCAAATCCTCACGAAGTAGCCGAAGCGGTCGCAAGGTTGATCGGCGCCCCAAAAGGCCAACGACCCGCGCGAACCGTGGTGGGCGCGGCTTACGGCGCGGACGCCGTGAACGAGGCGACGGAACCGGTCCAGACCGCCACGATCGAAGCCCTCGGACTCGGCCATATGGCAACCTTGCCTGGAACGCTTGCGAAAGAAACTGCGGCGTAAGTTTTTAGAGTTTAAATTTTAAAATTTGGAATTTCGGGAAGCTTTGGATTCGCCGCCGTCGATGAACAACACTTCGCCGTTCACAAACGGACTGTCGATCAGGTAATCGAGTCCGCGCAGGACGTCGGCCTCGGTTCCATGCGTCTGGGTGGGGATGTTGCGCGCCTGGCGTTCCGGATAATCCTCCGGTCCGCCGGGCGGCGGCAGGATCAATCCCGGCGCGATTCCGTTGACGCGCACCGAGGCACCCCATTCCACCGCGCCCAGATGCGTCAGGTGCTCCAGTCCCTTTTTCGCGACCGAATAAGCGCCGAAGGTGGAAATGTTTTTCAACACCCGTTGATCGAGGATGTTGACGATCATCCCCCGGTTCACCTTCCTTTTGTACTCGCGCATCAATAGGAACGGCGCCAACAGGTTGACGTTCATCGTGTCGAACAGGGATTCGGTTTTGGTTTCTTCCAGGTTTTCCAGAATGAAGTTGGCGGCGGAGTTGACTAGCAGTTCCACGTCGCCAAAATCTTTTAGGACGTCGTCGATCAAACCTTCCGCATAAGCGGGGTTGCCAAAGTCGCGCGAGTAGGCCCGGCATTCGGCGCCGTGTTTTATTATTTGCTCGAGGGTATTCATGGGACTGGAGGCCCCGTGATGCAAAGCGATATTGTATCCGCGTTCCGCGAGACGGCAGGCCATCGCCCGTCCCAACCGCACCGCTCCGCCTGTCACAATTGCCGTCGCCATGCAGGCATGGTACACCAGCGCGGCGCCTGTACAAAAAAAATTTGCCCCGGATTTACAGGATAAAAACTGAAACCAACGATAGACACGACCGGGGTAGCCCCCGGAGGCAGTTAGCGCGGAACTTATTGGGTGAATGCCACAACCCACATTAAGCTTGCATCTCTAACCCTTTCTACCGGGTGTTACCCGGCCGGCGGGGGAAACTGCGCGTCGACGGCGGCCTTAAGCGGCTTGAGCGCGGCAATCAAGGTCGTGTCGCCCGTCGCCTGGGCGTCGAACATCACCGCCATCAGCTCTTCCATGTTGTCGATCCCCTGACTCTGGAGCGCAGACTTGTATCCAGCCAAACGGTTCTCTTTCCAGGTCGGCGCCGGCGCGACGAACGGCGTGGGTGAGTTGCCTGCCGCGATCCAGTCCGCCACTGCGCGAGACAATTCCCCGCCGCCGTCCTTCGGAACCGCGCGCAAGCCGTCGTCCGTCTTTACGTTATATTGACCGTCC
>JAJDBB010000057.1 GCA_029261555.1 Nitrospinaceae bacterium
CGCAAGATCCCAATCCTTCTCTATATAATGAAGCAGGATGCGGTCCAGAATTTCGTAGGACGGCAGGGAATCGGAATCCTTCTGGTCCGGGCGCAGTTCCGCCGACGGTTCTTTATCTATAATAGCTCGCGGAATTGGTCCGTCGTCCTTGGCGCGCCGGTTCATGAACCGCGCCAGTTCGTACACCCGCGTTTTCGGCAGGTCTTTTATAACGGCGAATCCTCCCGCCATGTCGCCATACAGCGTGCAGTAACCGACGGCGATCTCGCTCTTGTTGCCCGTGGTCAACACCAGCCAGCCCATCTTGTTGGACAACGCCATCAACAGGTTGCCGCGTATCCGCGCCTGAATATTTTCCTCCGCGACCCCCGGATCAAGCCCCCGGAACGCGTCTTTAAGAATAGAACCGTAAGCGTTCATCGCCGGGTCAATCGGCAAGGTCAACGTTTTGATTCCCAACCGCCGCGCCAACTCCAGCGAATCGTCCACGCTTCCCTGGGATGAAAAGGGCGAGGGCATCAGCGCTCCGGTCACGTTCTCCGGTCCCAGCGCCTCGGCGGCGATGGCGGCGGTGACGGCGGAATCGATCCCTCCGCTCAGGCCCACCGCGACCTTCTGGAATCCGCTTTTAATAATGTAATCCCGCGTCCCCAAAACCAACGCATCGTGGATTTCCTCGATGGCGGATTTTTTGCGAACTTTGTGTCGCGGCAATTTTTGGTAAGACTCGCGTTCGACGAATTTTGCCGTGAGCGTTGCGAATTTTTTGTTGCGCGTTGGCGGGGCGACGGGCGCTTCAATATCGGCGACAATGAGTTCCTCTTCAAAGCTGTTTCCCTGTGCCAACACTTTTCCCTCCGGTGAAACGACGAGGCTGTGTCCGTCGAAAATCAGTTCGTCTTGTCCGCCCACCAGGTTGACGTAAACGATGCAGGCGTTGTAGCGCCGTGCGCGGGCGCGGAGCAGGTCGATGCGCTCCTTGCCTTTGCCGGAGTGGAAGGGCGAGGAGGAAATGTTGAGCAGAATTCGCGCGCCGCCTTCGCCGCACAGGTTTTCCCCCGGTCCGTCCTCCTCCCAAAGGTCTTCGCACACCGTCATGCCAAATGTGATTTCGTTCAGGCGCAGGCAGACCGGAGTTTCGCCCGCGTCGAAATAGCGTTTCTCGTCGAACACGCCGTAGTTGGGGAGCGCGGCTTTGCGGCAGGTTCCCAGCAGTTTGCCGTGAGAGGCGACGGCGGCGGAGTTGTACAATTTCTTGCCGTCCTTTTCCGCGAAGCCGATCACGGCGGTTATGCCGCGCGTTTTTTTTACCACGCGCATGAGCGCCTGCCGGTTCTCGCGCAAAAAATCGTTTTTCAGCAGGAGGTCTTCCGGCGGGTAGCCGGTGAGGAGGAGTTCGGGGAACAGGACGATATCGGCTCCCGCCTCGCGGGCGAGGTCGATATACTTTTCCGCCAGTCCCGCGTTGTAGGCAAAGTCCCCCACCCGCGCGTTGACTTGCGCCAGGGCGACCCGCACGCGCGTGGCCAGCGTGACGCTGGACCCAGTGTTTTGAAATGGAAGCTTTTTGGTTTTCTCTGCGTTCATCTGTGGTTTCTCTTTTTTGATCGGCCTCCGGCGGCCAGGCAAGCGCCTGGAGGCAGGTTAGCCATCGCTTGGGGTGAACGCTACATGTTACATTGAGTTTGCAAATCAAAAATATTGGCCCCGGCGCCTCGCCGGTCGGCGGTTTCTATTTTTTTTATGGCCAGATTATACTACAATTGCCACTGTCCCTTTATCAACCTGACGCCGCGTGTCCCATGAGTTCAACAAACGTTGAAGAGAGTATAAAACATTCGATCCGCAAGAACGGTTTTCCGGAAAAGATCGTCAACCTGCCGTTCAAGGCGGTGTACGACCATTGCAAACGCAACGGCGTCCCTCTCGCGGAAGTGTTGAGACGGTTGGAAGAGGAAGGTATTTTGTGCAAGGCGGTCGGCAACTCCATTCAGTTTCGTTCGCCGGACAAGCCCGCTCCCAGGCGAGACCCGCTTCCCAACGTTATTCCGGACATGTTTGGCGGCTCCGTCAGCGGCGACGCCGACCAGAATCCGATGAGCCGGTTACAGAATTTTGGGCGGGAACAGTTGGCTAAAATGAATCCGGAACAACTCGCGGAAATTAAAAATATGGTGGAAAAAATGCCCGACGAGGAAAAAAAGAAATATTTGGAGATGTTTTCAAATCTATATAAACCTGGCAGTTAAACGTAGACGGTTGTCGGCGATAATTTTTCCGTAAAAAAGTCAGGAGGCAGGCATGCGCGTCAAGGAGTTGATGAGCAAAAAAGTCCAAACCGTGGGGCCGGAAG
This sequence comes from Nitrospinaceae bacterium, assembly GCA_029261555.1. Classification (GTDB taxonomy): domain Bacteria; phylum Nitrospinota; class Nitrospinia; order Nitrospinales; family JACRGP01; genus JAJDBB01. The sequence continues at coordinate 2,354 of JAJDBB010000057.1, forward strand.
ATTTTGTCGACAAGGTCGTCGCGCTGTTCCATTTCGAGGCGATACGTCACCTCCCAGTGATTGAAAAAGGCAAGGTGGTCGGCATTGTTTCCGACCGGGACGTTAAGAAAATCCTCGGATCCCGCAAGCGCACCAAGGCGCAAAAAGAGGATCCTGCGTCTTTCGCTTTTCCAGGCAGGAAGGTGCGGACTTTAATGCATCGCGGGCTTTTAACGATCGGTCCGGAAGAAAAGGCGTCGGACGCTGCGGCCATCATGGCCAAGAAAAAAATCGGATGCCTCCCCGTGGTGGAAAAAGGCAAGCTGGTGGGCATCCTCACGGCTTCGGACATTCTGCGGGCTTTCGTCAAGCTGGCCACCGACGTGCAAAAATGGCAAAAAACCCTGGCGAAACTGAATTTGCCCGTCGAACCCGAATAAGGGCCGGCGAGGCGCCGAAAGCAAAAATATCCAATTATTAGAGGTCTTCTAAAAACCAATCAATTGAAAGCGCCGATATGATCGCATTTTCCAAAAGCATAAAAATCCGGGATCATAAGCTCCTCAAGGAAGACCAGGATCCCGCCCTGCGCGAGTACATGGAATACCAGCGCAAACTGTTTCCCTACACAATCGTCCGCGCTGGACTGGACCTCGCTTACAAGGAGCTGGACGATATTTTGAATTATGTGGAAAACGACAATCAGCCGCCGCCCGAATCGAACCGGCAGGATTATCCCGCCGACCCGACCGAATGGTTCCGCGCCCGGTTTCCGTGGTCCGCCGCCTTCATGAGCATGGAGAACATGCACGAGCTGTTGGTGATTGCGATCCAGTGCATGGATTCCTTTCGCACGGATGAAAAGGCGAGCGACCCTCACTGGGCCGTCATGTACGACGCGGTTCACAATATCGTGAAGACTTACAATGAGTTGTTGGAGGAAGCTCCGGAAAATGCGCGGGACATTAATTTGAGCCGGGGAGTTGCGGTGGATTTCGACGACTTCGTCAACAATTACTGGCCGCGCCTGGATTTCATGCTGCTGTCGGGTCCGGATTACCCGCACGCGCCCTTGTTGGAACGCAATCGCCAAATTGAACATGCGGTCCAAGAAAAAATTTCCGCAGGGATGAACCCCTTGCAGGCGCTGGAATCCGTCGCCGGGGAGTTTGAGTTGGACGAGAGCGTTATTTGTCTGCTCGGGCGGCGCCCTTTGGAATCGCGGCATAAAGAGGCCCAAAAACTTGCTCTGGAAAGCGGCGAAAATCGCGACGCGGCTTCCGATTCGGAGGCGGAAGCGCTGGACGCCGGTTACCAAAAATGTTTCGAGGCATTTCGGGGCTTGCCTAAAGCGGCGCATTCGGTTAAATTATCTTAAACGAATCCACCTAAAAACAATGGTATGAGCGTACAAATTCGACTGAACAGTTGGTCCGGGGACGACAAACAAGACGCCGTCGCTCGCCTGTCAAAAATGTTTAAAATGCCGATGGACGAGGCGTCCAATGCGGTGAAGGACGTCTCCGGCGGAAGCGGCTGGAAGTTTGGCAAACCCTTGTCGGATTCGCAGGCGCAAACCGCGAAGTCCTATCTGGAGCGCCTCGGATTCAGCGTGGAACTGATATCGCCACAAGCGGCTCCCGCCCCCGTCGACGATTTTCCGGAACAGGAGTCCGTCTCTCCTCCTCCGAAAGAAAAGAAATCCTTTTTCAGCTTCCTCTTCAAAGGCAAAAAAGGCGACAAGAAAAAAGAGGCGCCGGGTAAATCCCTCTTTGGGGTCGGCGGCGCCAAAGCGGAAGAAACTGAAACTCCGGCATTTCAGGAATCCGCGCCCGCCGCGCCTGAAGCTCCGGCAAAGAAAGCTCCTAAATCAAAAGATAAAGCTAAATCATCCCCTGTCGCCGCGGTCTTATTGCTGGTCATACTCGCCGCCTGCGCCGGTCTACCCTATTGGTTTGGAATGCAGGCGCGCACCCTGTTCGACGAATCGCTCGCTTCCATAAGCCAGCATGGAATGACCGCGCAAATGACCAGCTACGAACAAGGCTGGCTGAGTTCCAACGCCGAATTTACCCTGCGCGGATCAGGTTCTCCAACGATGAAGGCCCAAAGCGTTATAACGCACGGCCCGTTTGCCTACGCGGATTGGATACAGGGCGATTTAAATTTCAAACCCTTTCAGGCGAAAATCGATTCCACGCTGAACGTGTCTACGCAAGGTTTAGGCGACGTCGGAAAAATTCCGGAGATCAAGGTCGTGACCTGGGCGCCTCTGGCCGGAGATTGGACAGCCGACGTCAGTATGCCGCCGACGAAAAAGAAACTCGATAAAGGCGTCGAGGTCGACTGGCAAGGACTCAGCGGATCGTTTCATTTTCCCGCTGATTTGCAAGCCTTGAAAGGCGATTTGAGTTTCGGTCCGCTGGCCATTAAAAGTAAAAAGGACGAAATTCGCCTGGACAACATTTTATATAACCAGGATATTTTCACGGGCCAGGCCGGTCTGAATCTCGGTAGCGGGTCGATGGCGATCAACAAGATTAGTTTTAGCGACTCCAAAGCCAAAGGGAGCGTTGCCGACGTCAAATTAACCGGCATGTCCAAGGAGGAAGGACCCAACATCGCCTCGGATTTTTCTTTCCAAACCGGGAAAATCGACCTCGGCGGAGAGAACGTTTACGGTCCGACGGTGTTTAACATGACGGCCCGCAATCTGGACGCGTTGGCGCTTGCTCAGTTGGGGAAACTGGCGGAAAGCCAAACCTCTGGCGGGAAAAACGCCTCGAAAATGCAGGAGCAGGCGTTAAAAATCTTTGCTCAGATCACCAAAAAGAAACCCGAGTTTCAGGTTTCCCGCTTGAGCTTTCAAACGCCGTACGGCGAAGTTCAGGGCCATGTGAAAATGGTTTTGGACGGCACCAAAGCTGATATTTCCCAAAACCCTTTCGCCGTCCTGACGATTCTGGACGTCGACGCCTGGTTGCTCCTGCCAAAAATTTTCGTGGGCAGCGTGGTCTCCGAAAGCGGCCTGCCGGGAATGAGCGCCAAGGGAAAGAAATCCAAACCGATGAGTCCCAAGCAAATCGCCCAGGCGATCAACAAGCTTGAGGCCAACAACGTCATGGTTGCGGACGGTGAAAATTATAAAATAACTTTCACCTTCAAAGACGGCAAACCCCTGCTGAACGGCAAGCCTCTGGACAGCAAGAAACTGCGATTGTTCTAACCGACCTTCGATCTCGCCCCGCAGCTCAGATAGTTTTCCAGAGCCGCCCCGCATCGAGCGCTATCCATGGCAGAAAAACCCGACAACGAAAAGTACCGGACGCTGAGCATGTGCGATTTTTGCAGTTACGAAATCGAGGAGTGCGGCGCCAAACCAGTATTCGCCCGCGATTTGGATTGCGGCAAACCCTTGCCGGACGCCTCCGCCGTTTTGGCCTGCGACAAATATAAAAGCCCCGTGGAAATCCTGCAAAAACGGTTTCACTAACCCAGGCAAGCGCCTGCCAGCGAGCCGCTGGGGGCGTTTAAAAAAGGGAGTTGGGGGGATTATTTAATAATTCCTCTCCCTTGAGGGGAGAGGGCTGGGTGAGGGTGAAAAATGATTTTACCTTTTTCCCCTGCGGCGAGCAGCCAGCGCTTTCGCTGGCGGGCGCGGGATCGGTTTTTAACAGTGGGGAAGAAATCGGTAGGTTGGAACTCGTACTTTGAAACAGTTTTCCGATCGCCAACTATTGCCTCCAGGCGCTTGCCTGGCGGTCAGGTATTGGGGATTGTGTAGCTTTCCGCCATGAACAAAACCTGCATCCGGTTGACCGCGAGGAATTCCGATTCAAATTCCAGACGTCCCGTTTCCAGGTCGTAGACTTTGGCTTCGGACACCGCTAAAAAATCGTCGGCGGTCTTGTTCAGCATATCGAGCAAGCGCATGTCCGGAAGTTTGTAGATGACGCCTTCGATTTTTTCATTCGCCGTCCGGATGACGACGTCCATCGCGTCTTTTTTTACCTGGGGATTGTATACCATTGCCACATGACCTCCCAACGTGTCGGGTGAAAAAAAATCGAACAGCAGTCGACGCAAAGTTTACCTTACCTGAATAAAAAATACTATAAAAACTGCCCTCAACACCGGGTATAAGCTTGAAGACATGACTCAAAAAAAACAGCGGCAAAAAATTCCGTCCCGTTTTCGTTTGCAAGGCACCGACGGCGTTCGCCGCGAGGTCAAGCTCGCCCGCGACCCGGAAGTCCGCGGCCTGACTCCGCAACAGGCCTTCCTGGAAAAATCGTTCATCACCGAAGAGTTCATTGAACTGTACGCCTACGCGCGCGTCGATCAACTGATCCGCGAAAAAAAAATGAAGCCCGGGCAGGACGTCGTCGTTGGTTGGGACCCGCGCGACCCCGGCTTGAAATTCTGCAAGGCGGCGGTTCGCGGAGCGCGCCGCGCCGGAGCGCGCGCCTTGGTTCTGGGCGTGGTCCCCACGCCGCTGGTTCCCATGTACATGGTGTTCGTCGGCGCAGCCGCCGGATTCATGATCACCGCCTCGCACAACCCGAAAGACCAAAACGGAATCAAAACCTTCCTTGCGTTTCAAGGCATGAAACTCCTGCCGGACAACGACGTTGAACTCAGCCGCGCCGTTCTTGCGCAGGATTATAAAAAGGTTCGGGAAAAACCGCTGGCTGGAAAAGAAGCGAACCGCCGCGTCGCCGCCTTAAAACTCTTTATGGAGTTCCATCTAGATCCGGAAAACTCCTGGTCCGGGGAAGCGGACTTTAAAGACGTTCAACTGGTGGTCGACCCCGCTAACGGGTCTCTCTCCGGAATCGCCGCCGACGTTTTTCGTCGCGTCGGGTTCGGCAAGGTCATTGAGGTTAACGCCTTGTTAAACGGCGACGTCAACCTGAACAGCGGGGTTGCGGACCTGGAAGGGCTTCGTCTGGTTACGGTGGATATGATTGCGAAGGGCGGGCGATTCGCCAGGCATCGCGCCGTGCAGAAATTATTTCAACTGGGCCGGAAACAAAAAACGAAAATTTTATCCGGTAAGATCAAAGTATGCGGCGCGGTGTTCGACGCCGACGGCGACCGCTTCTACCGCCTCGACTACCACCCCGGAAAAGACGCATTGCTCGTCTTAAGCGGCGACGAAACGGCCTTTCTTCAGGCGCGGTATTTGACGCAGAGCGACCCGAAAAATTTCAAGGGCGTCGCCTACGTTAACACCGTGGAAAGCGATTTGAACGCGGGCGCCGCCGCGGAGCGGTTGGGACTCAAACTGCAACTAACGGCCGTGGGCGATAAATGGATCTCGCTGAGCGTCGTTTACATGACACTCGAATCTCGCCTGAACCAACTCGCGGCCTGCGCGCGTAAATTAAAATCCGCCGCCGCGAAGCGGTCTATCGCCTCGCTAAAAAGCCGACTCCAGAAAGCCCGGCGCGACGGCGTTCTCGACGCGGAATTTTTTGCGACGCTGAATCGGGAGATCGACAGGGCGTTTCGCAAGCTGGGCGACGGTTCGCCTGGCTTTCCAACCATCCCTTTTGCTGTGGGGAGCGAGGAGACTGGACACAACATCACCCAGGGCAAACTGCGAGACGGAGAAAATAGTGTCCCGGTATTTTTTGGCAACGGCGTGAAAAGCGCCTTGAACGCCTTTGCCGCCTCGCATTTTCTTTTGCAAGGCAAATCGCCGAAAGCCCGGCTTGCCTGTCTGGAAAAACCCTTTCCGCCGGGATTCAAACTGTGTCGCTATGTGTATTACGTCGATCAGAGTTTGTTTGCCCGCGACTCCGCCTTGTGGAAGCGCGTGAAAAAAACCATACTCGACGAAGCAAAAAAACTGGAGTACCATTGCGCCGTCCTGCCGTTCCGCGAAGACCCGGACATGCTGTATATAAAATTACAGGCGCCGGGAAAACGCGGAGGCCGCGAAGTCTGCGGAGTGTTCGTTCGCAACTCGGGAACGGAAAACAAGATCGGCGTCAACCTGCGCGGACCCAAAACTCACGCTCGGCGTTTGCAAACCGTCGGCGAAGCCGTCGCGCGCTTGTTGTTGCAAACCATGAAGGACCGCGCCAACCGGTTTTGCCGGATGGAAGACCAGATTCTGAGTCAACTTGCAAAAGGGCCGCAACGGGAAGCGGCGCTGGGTTTGCCCGCGTCGGATCGCGGACGGCTTCTGGCGGAAACGCTCAAGCAGGGATTGATCCAGCGCTCCTCCGGCGGTTTTCGGATCAGCCCGCTGGGCAAGTGGTATCTCGCCAGGCAAGCGCCTGGAGGCAGATAGTGTAACTTTTAAGGGGAGATATAAGCCTTGGTGCGCTTGCATCTCAAACCCTTCGCTAAAAATTATTTAACGGACGACCATGAATCCATTAGAAGATTATTTCGATCATCTGGAAGAGTTCCCCTTCAAGCAGGTTTTTAAAGGAATCCAGTTTGCCTGGGAGCCTTTGGATACCCTGGACTTTCAAATCGACACCTTGTTCGATACGGCGTCCAAGCGCGCCGAGGCGGCGCGGTCCATGCCCGGCCTGACGCTGGCGGAGACGCCCACCCGCGATGGAAACAAAACGGAGAAGAGTCTGCTGGCGACCGGATGGGTCAAGCTGGAGTCCGCGGTATTTTTCGAGGAGCAGGAAATTTTTATTGGCGCTGGAACCATCATCGAACCGACGGCGATCATCAAGGGACCAGCGGTCATAGGTTCGCATTGCGAGATTCGGCAGGGCGCCTACATACGCGGCAACGCGGTGGTGGGCGACCATTGCACCGTCGGCCACGCAACGGAAATTAAAAACAGCATCCTCATGAACCACACCGAGGCGGGACATTTTAATTATATCGGCGACAGCATTTTGGGATCCTACGTCAACCTCGGCGCGGGAACCAAACTGGCGAACGTGGAGTTTCGCGGGATCGACGAAAAGGTAAAAGTCGAATTCAATCCGATCGTCGTTGATACGGGAAAGGGCGACCTGGACACCGGGCGCGGCAAACTGGGCGCTATCCTGGGCGACTACGTGGAGATGGGATGCAACAGCGTGAGTTGTCCCGGCGTTTTCATCGGCAAGGACAGCTGGATCTTCCCCAACACGACCGTGCCCAAGGGCGTGTACCCTCCAAAAAGCCTCATCGGCCCGCAAGACCGCAAACTAAAAATCCAAATACGTTAAGATTTGAAGCGTAAGCGCGCCTTAGCCAGCGGCGTTACCCAAATAAGTTACGCTCTATTGCCTCTGCGGCGAGCAGCCAGCGTCACGCTGGGCGGGTGATTTTTAGTTTTTTAAGTTTTTCCACCAGGGTGGTGCGGTTGAGGGACAACAGTTGCGCGGCTTTGTTCTTGACCCAGTCGGTTTTCTCCAACGCTTCCTCGATCAACTCGCGCTCGAAATTTTCCACCGTCTGTTTTAAATTCAATCCTTCGTCCGGCACGCCCATGAAAAAAGAATTTTTCATGGAAGTCCGCAAAGCCTCGAACGGGTTTTCCTCAGAATAGGACTCGGAATAGGATTCGGAATCGGACGCGGGCGCCGCGTTTTTTAACATCTCCTCCGGCGCCTCGCCGAGCACCTTCTCCGGCAAGTCCCGCACGCCGATAGTCATTCCATTACTCAACACCAGCATGCGCTCGACGTAGTTCGCCAACTCGCGGATGTTTCCCGGCCAGGTATAATTCGCCAAAATTTCCATGGCGGCGGCGTCGATGCCTTGAATGGCCTTGTTGCGCTTCTTGTTGAAAAAATCCAGGAAATGGGCGACCAAAAGTGGAACGTCGCTTTTTCGTTGGCGGAGCGGCGGCAGGTGAACCGGGATCACGTTCAATCGGTAATACAAATCCTCGCGGAATTTTCCGCTCTGGATATCTTTTTCCAAATCGCGGTTGGTGGCGGCGATCACGCGGACGTCGATGGGTATGGATTTCACGCCGCCGATGCGGTCGATTTCCCGTTCCGCCAGAAAGCGGAGCAGTTTGACCTGAAGCGCGGGCGGCATGTCGCCGATCTCGTCCAGAAAAATCGTTCCCTTGTTGGCCAGTTCCAGTCTGCCGACTCGGGTTTGTATCGCTCCGGTAAACGATCCTTTTTCGTAACCGAACAGTTCGCTTTCCAGCAGGTCGTGGGGAATGGCGGCGCAGTTGACGGAGACGAAGGCGTTTTTTTCGCGCGGGCTGTTATGGTGCAAAACGCGGGCGATCAACTCCTTGCCGGTCCCGCTTTCGCCGAACACGATCACCGTGCTGTCGGAGTCCGCCGCTTTTTTGGCGATTTCAATCGATTTCTGGAAGGCTTCGCTTCGACCGATAATATTGAAGGCGCCGGATTTGAGTTGGAATTCCATAATGCTCGATATTATAGCGGCTGTCAAAATTTTGTCAAAACAATTCCCTTAAAAATCAATAGCTTATTTTTATATTTCTAAAATACCATCACTTGCCGATACAGAAATCATTGAAAATTTCGTCCAGTAAATCCTCGGTAAACGTCTTGCCCATGAGGAGCCCGAGGTTTTCCAGAGCCTGGTTGACGTCGACCGCCGTCAATTCTTCCGACAGTTCGTTTTGCAGGGAATCCGCCGCCCGGTCGAGCGCCTGCCGCGCTTGAACCAACGCTTCGCGGTGCCGTTCGCGGGTGATCGTTACCGGCTCGGCGACGCGAATCTCTCCCAGAACTTTTTCGTGGATGGCGTCTACGAGGGGTTCCATTCCCTCTCCGGTGAGGGCGGAGATTTTTAGTTTTAGATTACCAGGAAAATCGCGTTCCAGACGCCCGGCGTCTATTTTTTGTGGCAGGTCGGATTTGTTCAGCACAACGAGTTTCGGTTTGTCGCCGACTTCCTGGAACAGTAATTCATCGTTGGCGTCCAAAGGTTGCGAGCCGTCCAGCACAACGAGCGCGAGGTCCGCCTGCCCAAGCGCGGCGCGGGTTCGGGCGAGGCCCATCTCCTCAATTGCCTCCGGCTTGTGGCGAATGCCGGCGGAGTCGACGATGTTGACGTGCAGGTCGCGAATCTTCACGCGCTCTTCCAGCGTGTCGCGCGTAGTTCCCGCGTGGGGCGTGACGATGGCGCGGTCTTCCTGGAGCAAGGCGTTCAGCAGGCTGGACTTGCCTGCGTTGGGTTTACCCGCCAACGCGACCTTCGCGCCTTCGCGATAAATTTTTCCCTGGCGATAGGAATCGATCAACCGGCCCATCTCGTCTTGAACTTTTCGGACCCGGTTAATGTTTTCTTCTTTTTTATGCAGAACCAAACCCTCTTCGGGAAAATCGATCGCCGCTTCCAATTGCGCCAGCAGGACCAGCAACTCGTCGTACATGGCGTTCAGGCGCGCCGAGAGTTTGCCCTGGATTTGCGAGACGGCGGATTTCAACGCCGCGTCGGAGG
>JAJDBB010000058.1 GCA_029261555.1 Nitrospinaceae bacterium
TGATCTGGGCTATGTTGACGGTTTGCTCAATTAAATTTTCCGCCGATTCCTCCGCCAGGGCCTTTTCTCCCAACCAGACCATGGCGTCCAACTGCCGGTTTTTGATCAAGGTCTGCTCTTCAAACAATTTATCGTCGTGAATGTTTTGAATGGAACCGGACATTCTCACCGGTTTTCCGGCTTCGTCGAAGAGAGCGGAGCCGCGAAAACGGAACCAGAAATGTTTTCCTGTTTTGGCTCTCAGGCGAGCTTCCACGTCGTAAGGGGAGTTTCCTTTGAAATGGTTTTCGCCTGCGTTTTTAACCAGCTCCTTATCTCCCGGATGGACCAGTTCGATAAATTTGGAATAGCTGGCTTTTAATTCATGGTCGCCATACCCCAGCAAACCATAAAACCGGGGGGACCACCATTGCTCGTCCTGGCCGACGTCCGGCCAGTCCCAAAATCCGTCCTGGGACCCCATGATCGCCAGTTGGAACCTCTCCTTTACTTTTTTTAATTCCTCGCTCAGACGTGTTTGGTCAGTCAGATGTTTCAGGTTGATCTGGTCGGATTCCTCCAACCGCCCAATCAAGCTGAAAACTTTTTTCTGGACAATAAAAAAACCAAGAAACAGGGTGACCACCATCAATTGAGTGATGATCCAGTTGTAATTGAGATGGAAATTTTCCAGCGCGTCTTTGGCGAATTCGTGTGAAGTGAAATCCGAGAAGCCGTGCAGGGCGAAAAGATCGACCACATAAAAAAGACCCATCAACGACAGGCAAAAAACGATCAACATGGAACCGTTAAACGCGCTGGCGTGGACGAGCCGTTTTTTATTCTTATAAATAATCCGGATAGAGATCAGGGAGAAGACAATAATGAACACGTCGATTATCGTCATGAAGGGTATGGATTCTCGGACCACTGCAGTCACCCCGAAGCAAATTAATTTTTCATGAACATTCTATTTAAGTTTATATTAGCATAATATTATCCGACAGTTGAAATTAAACCTTCATTCCCTTATAATGTAAGAATCTATTCAATATAAACCCGACCTCCACGTTTCGCCACCTTCATGCCAACCCAATCTACAGCGAAAAAAGTCCTGATTGTAGACGACGAAGTGGAAATTTGCTCCATCTTAAAGGAGTTCTTCGAGAGCGAGGGTTATGTTGCCGCTATCGCGCATAACGGCCTGGAAGGAATCGAAAAAACCGCTGTTTTTCAGCCGGACATAGTAGTTATGGATATTCGCATGCCGGAACAGGATGGAATAACAACCTTGAAAGAGTTGAAAAATATCAGCCTGGCGCCGGTCATTATCTGTAGCGGACTCGCCAATCAGGAAACCGCCGAAAAATGTCTGCAACTGGGAGCGGCGGAGTTTATCGCCAAACCGGTGGACCTGGAAGAATTGAAGGCTCTTGTCGAGAAGCATTTAACAGAATAAAGCGAAAAGATGAAATCTTATGGCTTACCGGAATATTCTTATTCGAAGTTTAATCTGGAAGGTTGTAGCGTTCCATGAGATATCCCAGGCAATCCTGATGCACGATTTGTTCGTCGAGGCTGAACATGGAGGGCACGACCGGGCGCTTGAGGCGAATCTCCCTGCCCCGATATTCGATAAAATCGGACTCGACGTCCCGGTCAGATTCGTCCATGACGGCGAGGTTTAACTCCGGGTTGAAACGCCAGCCGATCAAGCTGCCTTCGGGAAGTTCCGTAAAATTCCTCGCATCCAGATTTGGGACAAAACTGAAATCCTTGCCCTCAAAATTCTCGTCGAATCCGAGCCGCGCCTCTTTGGGGACCTGAATTCGGACTATGGTGTGATAGACATAGAGGTCGTCTTTTGCCTCCACTTTGCCCGGAATCGCTTTCAAGCCCAGACATTTCTCCAAAAACTCATAGACATGTTGCTCGCCATAGGGGTCCCCGGGTTGTCCGCTTTCAATCGTAACCGACGGACAATATTCCGCCAGGGCCATGGACAAAACCCCTTTAGGCCGCGTGAAATAAACCAGGGTCTGGCTGAACAACCGCGCCAGGTTGATGAACGGCGCCTCTAGCCGGTTGATGCAGGAATAATGCGGGTTTTTTCCGGACGTGTTGTGAATGTCGATAGAGGCAAACGCCCGGGCGGCTTTAAAATACGCCAGAACCTGCGCGGCCAGGCGATGTTCCGGAAGGTTTCCGCCGTTCCAAATCCGATTGTAATCCGGTTGCTTGGAAAAGCGCCGAACGTTATTTTTTGCCGCCTCCACATTGCCCACAAAAATAACTGCGTCTCTTTCCAGAACCCGGTTTTCGGCCCGCCGTTTTTTAAGCAATTTTTGAATCGCACGAATCCCCGTGGTCTCGTTTCCGTGAAGAAGCGTGGCGAGAAAAAGAGGCGAGCGCTTTTTTCCCCGACAATGGATCAGAGAAGGACCGGGCAGTATTTGGCGCAATTCATTGGGGGCCAAATCCAAAAACCCGTCGGGAACGGAGTCAAATATTTTCAAATCCATAAGTCACACGGCCCATTGATGAACGGGCAGATTGCGTTTCTGATTTTCATAATAGGCGCCGGTCATACCCTGGAAATCGGATCCATGGTTTGCAATATAAGCGCGTTGCCAGGCGGCGCCGTTTTGCCTTGATTTCAACCGAAGGGCCATCACCTCGCCCAGGTAATAATCAATTTCCTCCTGCGCCAGACCGACGCTTTGCAATCCTTCTTGTGCCGATGGCAGAAGAACATCCTCCAAAAGAGTTCCAATCAGGCAGGTCGCCCCTCCTTCCCATTTAATTTGAGCCTGCAGGCCGCGTTTTGCGGCGGCGTAAAAATTTTCTTTGGCGATTTCAAAGGGAATTTCGCATTCCAGCGGCCGCTCCCGGCCTGCATAATAAGTCGTCAACCCCAGCAACAAGGCGATATTGGCAATGACGTCGGGAATGCTGGGACCCGCCGACGGGACGCGGTGTTCAATGCGAAGGTGAGGTTTCCCCTCTTCGTTCAGGCCGATCAAGGGCCGGGTCCAGCGCCAGACGGTTCCATTCTGCAAACGTAAATGGCTCAGCCAGGAAGGATCGTCGTCCAAAACCAACGGAAGCAGAACCGGATAACATTCCAGGTTCTCCAGGAAGGGTTTCAGCAAGGAATCCGTCGCGTAACCAGTGCCGAAGGTGACCCGCCGTACAACCTGGTCCAAATCGTCGACAAAACTCGCTACAGAAACGGATTGCTCAAAGACCGGAATTCGAGTTTCATCCCAAAGATCCCGGCAAAAAAGGTAAGGCGAGTTGGCCGCCGCCGCGACCATGGGCGCGGAAAGGATTTGAGAGAGATTGTAATGTCTCGCCGCCTCGTCAGAGGTTACCTGGCAATGGATCTGGAGGGACGTCGCCGCCGATTCCAGCATGACGTCCTGGTGTTGCACGTGGAGAAAATCTCTTCCCTCGATTTTCAACTCCAACGGGCGCCCGCCGCGCAGGCGGAGAACTTGCTGGTTCAACGCCGAATACCGGTTGAGAGACGACATGTTGTCGATGGTGAGAACTTCGTCGCAAAGCGTGGGCAAAATTCCGATGGTCAACAATTTGGAACCGATTTCCTCAGCGCGGATTTCACAGATTCTCCAGACGCGAAAAAGTTCCTCCTCCAGTTTGCTCAGAATATTTCCTTCCAGAGGATGCGGCGTGCTGTTGATCTCGAAATTAAATTTGGACAGCTCGGGAACGACAAGGGGGTTGTCTACTTTTTTAAGAAAATCCTCGTTCACCGGGGCGGGAGAAAAATCGTCGGTCAGCAGACACGCTTCCAGTTCAAAACCGCATTTCATTTTCTCGGTTTCGAAATAATCGTCGTCGAACCATTCCGTCAGGATGCGGGTTTCCTCCCTCAATCGCGATTCGAATTCGCGGGCGTCTTCCAGGGAAAACTCCCGTCGTGAAATTTCGTCTCCCATGACCGTCCCTCTATCAAAATAAGACAAAGAATTAGAAACCTAAAAACGGGCTCTCATACATTTTAGAGGATTCGATTCCCAACCTTATTCCCCCGTAATTGGAAATAGACGGTTTAATTTTTCATCTCTCATTTATAATGGAATTGCATAAATGAGATAATGCGAACGTTTTTCCAAGAGAGACAATTTAAGACGGGAGTTATCAAACAGGAGGAGAGATATGCGGATAAAATTTTTTCTGCCGTTCGCGGCGGTTTTTCTGGCGGTTTCATTGGGAGCGGCTGGAGCCCAAGCAGCGGGCGGCTCGGCTTCCGATTTGTTGACCGATTGCATGAGCAAGGACCCGTACAAGCGCGGGTTCTGCACAGGCTACGTCGCGGGAACGGACCACATGTTTTCGACTTTGGCGGCGAGGAAAAAAATCTCCAGACAATATTGCCCAGGGCAGGAAGCTACTTTGGGAGAATTGAAATCGGCGTGGAAAAAATGGATGGCGAAACATCCGGACAGGCTGGACGCCGCCGCCGACGTTTCGTTGGTTGTGGCGTGGAGGGAAACGTATCCCTGCGCCAAAAAATAGGAGCGCTTTACATAAGTCAAAATCAAATGATTCTAAGCTGGATTGCTTCGTCGCTTCGCTCCTCGCAATGACACAATGCCCGTCATCGCGAGCGACTGAAAGGAGCGCGGCGATCCAGATCTGGGTTTTAAGAGGTTACGCAAAGGTCTCGATAAGCAGAACTCAGGCCTGAACGTTGGGGAACGGTTACGCGGTTTTTTTCCTATCCGCCTGGTTCAACTCGCGGTAAATCGTGAGCATCCATTTATCCCAAAGTTCCGAAGACTCGTTGTCGGAGCAGTTTGCCGAGACGTCCAGAGCGGCGGGCGCTTCATACGTTTCCATCGGTTCGAGCTTATCGATCGTTTCATTTTTTTCGTTAAGGATTTCCATTTTCAAAGCCATGATCTTTTCCTTTATAAGGGGATTGTCAAAAGTTCGACGAAAAGTTCATTATTAGAAAGGATGCAAGCCGGACGCCATTAAGGGATGGCGCGAACTATCATTATAACCTACTGATTTTAAATGAGTTAAGTTTTTAATGGTTTTCATGGGTTCCCGACTTGTGTGACATATTTTCCCTTCTAATCGGAATTTTCTGCAAACCCCATTAGGGGAAATTTTAGAAATTGTCTAGCTAAGTCCTTCGACAGGCTCAGGACAAGCTCATCGAAACTCACACCAATTTTTTTAACGATGAATAAAAATCGATTGGACGATCAGAGGTTCTCGTGAATAGTTCGGATTTCCAGGAAACTCTCCAGCAAGCGTTGACCTTTCATCAGGAAGGCAAGCTGGAGTCCGCCGAAAAAATTTATCAATCCCTCCACGAACGCGATCCTGAAAACGCCGACGTTCTGCACCTGTTGGGCGTGCTGACTTTTCAGTCCGGCGACGCGGAGGGAACAGAAAAATCGGTCCGCCTGATCCGCCAAGCGATAAAACTCGAACCGGGCAATCCCGACTTTTACAACAACCTCGCCCTCGCCCTGCAAAGCCTTGACCGGCTCGACGAGGCGGCGGAAGCCTGTCTGTCGGCCTTGAAGCTCAACGACCAATCCTCGCATCTGCATTACAATCTGGGAAACGTTTACAGTCGGCAGGAAAAAACCGACGCGGCTATCAAAACTTTCCAAAAAGCCCTCGATCTGGAACCCGATTTCCCCGAAGCCCGCCACAACCTGGGCAAGGTTTTAAAAGACGTCGGCCAGTTTGAAGAAGCCGCCGCCTGTTACGAAAGAGCGCTCGCGGCGCGCCCGGATTTCGCGGACGCGCACAACAACCTGGGCAATATCCATCAACAGGAAGGCCGACTGGAGGAAGCGGTTAGTTGCTTCGAAAAGGCCGCCGAATGCAACCCGGACCTTGCGGAATCGCATTACAACCTCGGAAACGTATTGCTGGATCTGGGAGAACACGACCGCGCCGTGGCTTGCTTCACAACCGCCGCGCAGAAAAATCCGGATTACTCCGAGGCGTATTACAACTTGGGGAACGCCCTCTACCAACTATCCCGCCTGGAGGAGTCGGCGGCCTCTTACGAAAAAGCTGTGGAACTCCGTCCCGGATTTCTCGACGCCCTGAACAACCTGGGCAACGCGCAAAAGGATTTGGGCGATCTCGACGCGGCGGTGGGGTCTTACGACCGAGCCTTGGAAATCGAACCCGACGCCGCCTTCGTGCACAACAACAGGGGGAACGCTTTCAGAAACCTGGGGAAAATCGACGACGCGCTGGCGGCCTACGAAACCGCCATTGAGTCCAATCCAGATTTCGTCGAAGCCCATTACAATCTTGGCCACACCCTGTACGAACAAAAGGAATACCAACGCGCCGCCGCCTGTTTGAACCGGGCGTTGGAGATCAACCCCGGCTTGCACGAGGCCTGCCGCTGTCTGGGAAACGTCCTCAACGACATGGGTCATTTCGACGACGCGCTGGCGGCTTATCAACGGGCGTTGGAAATGGGTTCGCCCGATTCTTCCGCGCACAACAATATGGGGAACACGTTCAGCAACCTGAGCCGGTTCGAGGAAGCGGGGGAGGCCTATCGCCAGGCGTTGAAGCTTTGCCCCGATGACGCCGTCGTTCT
>JAJDBB010000059.1 GCA_029261555.1 Nitrospinaceae bacterium
CGCGGGGCCTTCGCAGTCGCACAGTTCGCGGATGTAATTAACCAGGCCGTGGATGGTTTCTTCTTCCAGAGTGTGGCCCCAGGCGGGCATGCAGGGTGCTCTTCCAACGGCCAGTCCGCCGAGTTTGATCGCATGGAACAGTTGATCGTCCGTGCGGCCTTCCAGGTAAGCCGCCTTCGTGTGGTCGCGCGGCAACACCGTCGTCATCTTCGCGTTGATCCCATCGCCCTTGCCCTTCATGCCGTGGCATTGAGCGCAATACCATTGATAGGTTTCCTTGATCTCCGCGCCGACTTTTAATTTCTGCGGCTCCGGCATATCGGACAGCGCCTCCGTCTGAACAGACGGAGCGTTTTCGACGACCGGGGCCTCGCTCTTATTATCCCCGCAGGCGGCGAGCGCGAACGCGCACAAAGCGCCCATAAGAGTCCAACGGCTCAAAAATTTTATAACCGGCGCCTTCACGGTTTCAAATTCTCCCGTTTCAAAGTCATCAGGTATTTCACGATCAAAACAAGATCAGCCTCTTCAATTTTATAAACCGGCATCCGGCTTTTTGGTTTGAAGCGCTCCGGCGACTTGAGCCAGTGGTACACCCAGTCGGCGGTCAACCTATTGCCCGCGTTTACCAGCGACGGACCGGACACGCCGCCGCGCACCTTGCCCGCAAGGTTGATCGCTTCGTGGCAGGAGATGCATCCGTAGTTGCGCTCGAATTTTATCTTCGCCCGCGCCCGCTTGCCGCGTGTTAGCGGGACGTCGTCCACCGCGCCGTGTTCCAGTCCGGGGATTTTCAACAGCGCCAGGTAATCCGCGATGATCTTCGCTTCCTTTTCGGAAACCGTAGGATGCGGCTGGTCGAGCGCGGGGCGCTTTTCCAAAAAACCGGGATCGTAAATGTATCCGGCCTTGCGAATGATTTCCGGTTTCTGCAAAAATTTTATCAGCCAGGCTTTTTGAAATTTGTCTCCGGCAAAATACAGATGCGGCCCGTTAGTTCCGTCGCCCGGTTTGTTGGAGGCGAACCAGTGGCACCGGTCGCAACTTTTCTCCGCAAGCAATTCCGGATTGGCTGCGCCCGGCGCGGGGAATGTCAGGAGGCTTAAAACAATCGCCAACGTTTGAATGTAAAATTTCATCGTCCTATTCATGGAAATTAAACCGGTTGCCGCCAGACGGAACGGTTTCTTGAAAAGAATTCGGCGCCGGAACTTGCTCTGTGTTCGGGAAAGGGTCCATCAGTTCGCCCAGGCTCTGCCCCGGCTCCAATGGAGCTAATGGTTCAGGCGACGCCCCGGCGTTTTCCAGCGACCGGGTTACATTGTCGTCCAGATTGTACAAGAGGTCGCCGGACTTTGCTTCCAGATCAAACTCTTCCTCGTTTTTATTGTGCAGGACGTCGTAGGGGAAGCTCTTGCGCGACAAGAGTCTCCCGAATCCGCCGGCCTTAAGGTCCATGAAGCGATACGCCTTGTAGTTTTCCGACGGAACTTGAAGGGCCAAAATTTCCGAAGCGTTCAAAAAGCGCGAACCCTCCGCCGCGAGCGGCGTCTGGATTTCCGTTCCCTGCTCGTCCACCATTTGCTTGAGCTGAAATTCGGGGAGAATGCGGTTGCGCGTTGCAAGCTCCGTTAAAAAAGCGTCCGGGTCGGTCACGGATTGCAACCTGGGATCGCCCAGTCCGGCGGCGATGTTATTTTCGTGACAGCTCTCGCAGGACCGGGCTCTTTTGCGCGTGGTGTGCGGCGCATGCGGCGCGAACAGCAGGCCCGGCTTGCCGTCCAGCGTCATCGGCGTGCGCGCGCGTTCCTCGGGCGGACCCTGTTTCGATATGCGCTCGGTGATAAAATACTGGTAGCGCGGTTTCATGATCGTGTATTTGTCCCGTCGGTTCTTGCCCAGCGGCATGGCGTCCCAATCCGTTTCGCTGAAAACGTCCCACCAGATTCCCGGAACGCGCGCGCCTTCCAGGCCGTTTTTTCCGGGCCGCACGCTCAACCAGTCGAGCATCGACGGAGGTTGCGGATCGGCGCCTTCCTCCGCGTCCTTCATGGCCTGTTGCAGAACGGGATCGGAAAAACTCCAGTCCTTCCAGTTTTCAAAATTCGGTTGCTCCTCGCGGATCAGGTGCAATCCCCATTCGTTGGCGGACCACCGCGCGTGACAGGCGTGGCATTCCACGGTCTGCATGTGCTTTTCGACGAGGTGCGCTACGGGCGGATCGATTTCCGCAAGCGTGGGAACGACGTGGGCTTTGCCCGTGACCTTGGAGTATAGCGTCCAGCGGTCTTTTCGTTTCACCACGTGGTTCAGGCGTTTGCCCGAAGGCGCGAGCAGAACCAAATCGCCCGCCTTGATTTTCCCGGCCAGGTTCGGGTTCAGCGACAACTTTTTTTCCAGCGCCCGGAAGCCAGGGGTCGACTCGATCAGCATGGACTCCTGCGGCGGTCTGTCGTGCGTCCCGTGGCAGTCCTCGCATTTTATGGACGCCGAAAGCTCAGGCGCCGCCGGGTCGGGTTTCATTTCGTCCGCGTCGTGGCAGTCGATGCAGTGCATTCCCTTTTCGCGATGGATATCCGGCAGGAGGAAATCGTGATCCCGTCCGTACAAAACCGGTTGGTTCCCATACGCCTTTTTGAGCGCCGGTTTGGGACGCGCCGGTTTGCCCAGCAGACCTGCGAACTCGTTTCCGACGCCGTTGGCGTTGTGGCAGTGGCGGCATTGTACGCTGGGCACGGCGACGGTGAACTTGTGCAGTAGAGGATAACCGCGCGGGTTTTTAAGAGAGTTGGCGGCGAAGTTCCTGGAGAAACGATCAGGATTTCCTTTTGCCTGATTTTTTTGCTGGTGGCGGATGGCGTTGTCGCGAGACAGGCTCATCCCATCGTTGGCGTAAACCATGTGACAGGAGGCGCACCCGGTCGCCCGGTAATCGCCCGGTCTTCTGGGCGCCTCGGACTGAATGTGGCAACGCGAGCATTTGACCCTGAGCGCCTCGTCGACCTTGTGTCCCGAACCGGCGGGCGGCAACAAAGTCGCGCCTTCCTCGCTATATAGTGAATAGTGAGCGTCGTCCGGCAGTCCGGCGCCCCAGGCGTAGCGCGTCTGGCGGATCATTTTTTTCCCAGTGGTCATAGGCGCGGCGGAAATTTTACGAATCTGGTCGGCGTGGCATTTGCCGCAATACTTTCCGGCGTGTTTCAGATCGGACGGATTGGCGACCAGCCCGCGGTGTGCCGCCGGGAGCGAGCGCCGACGCGAGTTCCCTCCGTGGCACTTGGCGCATTTGAAGCGATGGTTGGGGCTGATCTCTTCAATTCCCTGATGGCAGTCCAGACAGCCGTAGTTCCTGTCGTCCGGACGCGCGACGACGCCAAAAACGTCGTCCAGCGCGAATCCGGATTGACGGTAATAGGCTTCTATGAAGGCGTCCGCCTCCCGGTAGGCGTGAAAGCGCAAGCCGTCGACGGTGACGCCGGGTTCCAGCACACGGTTCGCCCAAGGGCCGTAGCCGCGCATGAGAATGAAGGGGTCGCGGAAATCCTCCGCGTCGGCGAAAGGTTTGGATAAATACTTCGGCGTTTGAACCATATCTTTTCTAAAAGGTTTTCTCGACCGCTCCTCCAGGCTTCGGGGATAAACGGTTTCCCGGTTGTCGGCAAACGGCGCGCTTTCCAGCAAGGGAACGGCGCGGCGTTTTTCCTCGTCGTAAATTTTGCGGATATGGGATTCGATGTAGATTTCCAAAAACGACGAGAGCGCGGGCGCCCGTCGAGGGGTCGGCGCGGTCGTTTCATAATCGGGAGCCAGACTCTCCTGGGCGGAAAGGTAAGGGAGAGACAGGCCGATCAGTGCGACGACGGACAGTAGGATTAAAAAAGTTTTTAACGGCGAGGGCATTGAGGTTTATGGATTGGGATTCAGAATAGGATTTTGAATGGGATTGAGAACGGCGGGATTCAGGATTTTGTTTCTCATCTCGCGATGTTCAATGCGTCGGGCGAAGCGGTAGCTGGCCTGGACGTCCCGGTAAATGGGATCGTCGTAGCTGTCGTGACAGGGCAGGCAGGTTCCGACTTTTAAAATACGGTTCAACTCCTTCTGGTTGAGCGGACGCGCGCCGGGCTGATGACTGCCCGCCAGGGAACGGCCTCGCGCCGTGACTTTGGCGTCGGCTCCCTGCTTTGAATTTCCTTTAACGATTTCCGTCCTCAATGTCGGCTGAATGGCGTCGTTTTTCCCGGATGAAAATCTGCTAATGGTCAGCGGGCCGCTCCCCAGTCCCAGCGCCTTGGGATTCAAATGGCAACTCGCGCAGGAGCGCACGGTTTTGCCCACCGCGTGGGGTGAAAAAGCATGGGCGGGCCGGGATCCCGAATAACCGTCGGGGTTGGTGAAATGCCAGTCCTTGTATTCGCCGACGATTTCCCCGTGTTCGTTGAGCGCCCGGATGGGCCGTCCCATCTTGTCCAGCGCGGTTAACAGCCGGTCCGGTTGGGGAAGCATGGGCGCGATTTTTCCGTTGGGTCCGACCATGAGGACCGGTTCCTTCCATTCCAGATCGAAACGGTAATCGCTCCACTCATTTTTTTTATCGGAGCCGTCGCGGCGGCTTTGATCGAGGGTGATGTGGCACCCCGAGCAACGCGGAGCCCGTTGCGAATGGCAGGCGACGCATTCGAGCCGGTTGCGGTGGCCGGGGATGGCGTGCGCCTCGCTCTCCCAGTTTGCGGCAGGCGTCGGCAGGGCCTTGCCGCTGCGTTTTAAATAAGTGAACACTTCGTCGTTGATCATTTTCACGTTGGTCATTTTTCGCGATCGCGCCGTGAGGGCCATAAAGTCGCCCACTTCATTTTTAAAGCCCTGGTAATAACGGCTCGAGCGCCGGGCCGAATCTTCCTGATCGGTGATTTCCTGGAAATCTGGATAGGAGCGGCCGTCTCCGTGGCAGGTCTCGCAACGGATTTCTACCGCTTGATGTTGCCTGGAATAGAGGTTGCCGTCCCCCATAATATCATTCTGCGTATGGCAGTCAATACACTCCATCCCGGCGGCGATATGCGCGTCCGAAACGGGATTGCCCGCGCCGGGAAATTTTTGTTCTTTCGCGGGAGCGGAGTCGGAAAACGACTGGTGGCATTGCACGCACACCCGGTTGGGCGGAAGCGCCGTCATGCGGTGCAGGGCCGGTCGGCCGGGTTCGGTTTTGGAGACCGTCGGATCGCCGCCTTCGTACAAGCCTGAGTCCGAATGCGTCATGTGGCACGCGGCACAACCCTGCGACCGGTTTTGGCCCGGACCCGGCGGGGAGTCGATGTGGCATTGAAAACAGGATTCGCGCAAAAGGCGGTCGCCGATGTGGCGCGAGTAATAAGTTGGTTTGGACTCCCCAGCCTCGGCGGATTTTAAAACGTCGCTCAGGGAAAATTGCGGCAGGGTTTTGAGTTGCGCGACCGCGCCGCGTTCGGCGGGAATGTATCCGTCCCGATCCTCGATAGCCAGGGCGCCGAACCGGGACGTCCGGTCGGCCTGCCCGCCCCATTGGTAACGCAATCCGGCGACCATGCCCGCAAGCGTTCCCATCATGGACTTTTTAACGCGGCGAACCTGGTTGCGGTCGTCGTCGAAATGGCCCGAATGGCACCAGCCCAGTCCGCAGCTGGTTTGAACGACGCCCAGGTTGGAAGGGTTGCGCTTTCCCGTTCCGGCTTTTGGATCGTATATCAAGGTGGAGTGCGCTTGATCTTTATCGACGCTCGACCCGTCGCCGCCGTGGCATACGGTGCAACCGAATGCGCGCGGATGGTAGGCGTCGATTTCCTCGACGCCCGTGTGGCAGGCCGGGCATCGCTCGACGCGGTAGCCGCGATATTGGGAAACGGCTGTATAGGGCGAGTAGGGTAAATGCGCCGTCACCTCGACAAAGGCTTCGGGATTGGCGGCGGCGTTCGAAGGCGCGACGTGCGATCCTGAGGGTCCGCCCGCAAATCCTTCCTGCCAGCCTAGCCAATACGGCTCGTCGGCGTGAACCCAAAGAGCGCAGGACAGGATCAAGCCCAGGGCCAAAAATAAATTTACGGCTTTATTCACGGATCAGGATTTTATTTGTACGCTACTTTGATGCGGGAGAGGTAGTTGGAATAATCCAGCAATATATTTTTGATGGCGGCTCCGTCCTGTTGTTGCGCGGTTTGTTCCAACGTTTCGCCAAAGACGCCGATTTGTTTGAAACCGTAAACCGGAGCGGAGCCTTTGATGCGGTGACCGGTCTGCTCCAGAATGTCGAAATCCTCTCCTTCCAGGGCGCCGCGCAGAACCTCGATCTCCATCCGGCGGTTTTTCAGGTATTGAGGAATCAATTCCCTCAGGTCGGGGTCGATGGAAACCTGGGTTTTTTCGTCTGGATTTTCGAATTGTTTATCCATAGTACTGATATCCGGTGAAGAAAGATTCTTATGAGACGGTCATGGTAAAACCACACGGCGTATTTTTCAATCCCTTCCAGGGTCGGGACGCATTATAGCAACAAATAAATAGCCCGCCGGCGTAGTTTTGGCAAATTGACCGGGCGGAGGGAAAGCGCTAGAATCATTTTCCCGAACAAAAGGCCCCGGGCGGCCTGGTTTTTTTTGCGAATCTCCGCCTTTGGTCCCGGCGTCTAAGTTTAATACCATTAACCTCAATTTTTAATCAGGTTGCGTTGTGACGATCCCTTTTACAAAAATGAACGGCGCTGGCAACGATTTTGTCATCGTAGATAACCGCGACGGCCAGGTTCCGGACGCGGCGAAAAAAGATATCGTGGAGAAGCTTTGTCATCGCGATACGGGCGTGAGGGCCAATGGCAACACGGCGGGCGCCCGTAAAATTGACGTTGGCGCCGACGGCATGATTTTTATCGAAAAATCAGACAAGGCCGATTTCCGTTGGGATTTTTACAACGACGACGGCGGTTCCGCTGAAATGTGCGGCAACGGCGCCCGATGCGCGGCCCGGTTCGCCCTGGAAAACGGTATCGTGCAGTCCAATGAAATGAAATTTGAAACTACCGCGGGTCTCATTTCCGCCCAGATGGACGGAACCATTGTTACGACCCAGCTCACTTCTCCCAAAGACCTGCGGCGCGATATGGAAATCGAACTGAATGGAGAGCGGGTCAAGCTCGACTCTCTCGACACCGGCGTGCCGCACGCGGTGGTTTTTACCGAAAATATCAAAGACGTCGATATCCAGTCCATCGGTCGGGGAATCCGCAATCACGACGCCTTTGCGCCCAGGGGAACAAACGTCAACCTTGTACAGGTTGTCGGCGAAAACCAAATAGAAGTGCGGACCTACGAGCGCGGAGTGGAAGACGAAACCCTGGCCTGCGGCACTGGAGTTACGGCCTGCGCCATCATCGCGGCTTTGCAGGGCAAGGTCAAAACCCCGGTCGAAGGCGGGACGAAAAGCGGCGACGTTCTGACGGTTTATTTTCAGCCGGAAAACGGCTCGGTGGACGAGGTAAAATTGAAAGGCCCCACGGAAATAATGTTTCAAGGTTCTATCGCCGAAATTTAACCAAGGGCGTCTCAATAAGTGATTTTGGCCATGAGCGGCGTCTATTGACCGCGGCGAGTTGCCGATAGATAACTATCGAATTACAAAAAATATTTCAAAATTTTTCATCCAGGAAAAACACATCATGTTTGAAGGAGCGTACGTCGCCATCGTCACCCCGTTCAAAAACGGGAAGATCGACGAAGAAACATTCCGGAATTTAATTCGGGAGCAGATCGACCAGGGAACCAACGGCATTGTCCCCTGCGGCACGACGGGCGAGTCCGCCACCCTGAACCATGCCGAGCACGACCAGGCGATTTCCATCGTCGTCGAGGCATGCAAAGGAAAAGTTCCCGTGCTCGCGGGAACCGGATCGAACTCCACCAGAGAAGCGGTCCTCCTCACCCAGCACGCGCAAAAAGCCGGGGCCAACGGCGCGTTGCTCATCACGCCGTATTACAACAAGCCGACGCAGAACGGGTTGTACGAACATTTCGCCACAGTGGCCCGCGAAACCGATCTGCCCATCGTGCTGTACAATGTGCCGAGCAGAACATCAGTCAACATGACGCCGGACACGGTAGCGCGTCTGGCGAAGATCAAAAACATCGTCGCCATAAAAGAGGCGTCCGGTTCGTTGCAACAGGCGACGGAGATCATTGACCAGTGCGGGGACGATTTTACGTTATTGTCCGGCGAGGACGGGTTGATCTGGCCTTTGATGGCCATAGGAGCCAAGGGCGTGATTTCCGTGACGTCCAACTTGGTTCCCGAAAAAGTGTCGCGCCTGGTCGCGCTGGGCATGGCGGGCAAGGTGGAAGAGGCCCGCGCCCTGCACTTTGAGCTCATGAAGCTCACGAACGCGCTGTTCATCGAGACCAATCCCATTCCGGTAAAAACCGCGCTGGGCCTGATGGGCAAGATTGATCCCGAACTGAGGCTCCCGCTCTGCGCGCTCTCCGGTGATAGCCTTGAGAAACTGAAATCCGTTCTGCGCGAGTATTCGTTAATTTAGGGTCGGGACAAGCAAACGTAATCATAGAAGGAGGCGGGTTTGATCAGAATTCTGGTAATAGGCGCGGCGGGTCGAATGGGAAAAACCATCGCCGCCTGTGTAGACGATACGGACGGGGTTGAACTGGGCGGCGGAACCGAACGGCCCGGCCAACCGGACGTCGGCAGAGACGTCGGCGAAGTCGCCGGACTGGGCGCCCGAAACGTTTCCATTAAAGACGACCTGGCGTCTGCGATGTCCGACTGCGACGCGGTGATCGATTTTTCCCTGCCGGAATCCAGCATGGAAACTCTGCGGAAAGCGGTTAAGCAGGGAAAAGCCGTTGTGATCGGCACCACCGGTTTTTCCCCGGAGCAACGCCGGGAAATCGACGATTTGGCAAAACAGATCCGCTGCGTTCTGGCGCCGAACATGAGCATCGGCGTGAACGTGTTGTTCAAAGTTGTGGGGGACGTCGCCAAAACTCTGGGCGACGCTTACGACGTTGAAATTGTCGAGGCGCATCACAAATTTAAAAAAGACGCGCCCAGCGGCACCGCCGTCCGAATTTCGGAAATCGTTGCCGACGCTCTGAACCGCAGCCTGGAAAAGGTCGGCGTCTATGGTAGAAAAGGGATCGTCGGCGAGCGCGGACCCAAAGAGATCGGCGTTCACACCGTTCGGGCGGGCGATATCATCGGCGAACACCGCACCTTGTTTGGCGGCATGGGCGAGAGCCTGGAGATCATGCACCGGGCGCAGAGCCGGGAAACTTTTGCCCGCGGGGCCGTGCGCGCCGCGCAATGGATCGTCGACCAGCCGCCCGGCTTATACGACATGCAGGACGTGTTAGGATTGCGAACCTGACCTTAACCCGAAGTTTTAAAACGCTTACGGGGAACCATGGATTTTTCAAAATTCAAAATTAAGCTCAGCCGCAGAAGCCTTCTGGGTTTGTTTTCCCTGACCGCTCTGTCCGCGCTCAAGCCCGCGCGGGCCTTCGGAGTCCCCGATTTCCGCAAAGATAAAAACATACCCGCCCACTATCTTCAAAACCGCGACACGCCCGGTTTTTTTATCCGCAGCGCCAATCCGTTTCTCGGCGTGGACATGAACAACTGGGGCCTGTCCGTCGGCGGCATGGTGGAGACGCCCAAAGCCTACGCTTACGAGGATTTGTTCGGATTCAAAATGCGGGTTCAGGTTTCGCGTTTGAAATGCGTGGAATGTTGGTCCGCCAAGGCGGAATGGGAGGGGTTCCGGTTCGAGGAATTCGTCGACCGGGTGAAACCCGATCCCAAAGCCAAATACGTTTACTTCCAGTCCGCCGATTCCTATTACGAAAGCTATTTGCTGGAAGAGCTTTTGCGTCCTCGCGTGTTGATGGCCCTGCGCATGAACGGCGCGCCGCTCAAGCCAGAGCACGGTTTCCCCCTGCGCCTGATCGCTCCGTTCAAGTACGGCTACAAAAACGTAAAGTACATCACCAGCATCCGCTTCCTGGACTCGCGCAAACGCAACTACTGGGCGAACAACGGTCCGTATTCCGTCGACGGCACCATTCAGCCGGGAATCGACCATCCGCTGGACGCGGGCAAAAACCCCTACCCGATCAACGGAGGGGAAGTGTTTCATCCCTTCGACAAAAGGCTATGACGGGGCGTTTCCTGCTTCCGTTTATGTTCCTCTTCCTCGTTTCATGTTCTCAATCCGACGTCGAGCAAATCGACGTGACCGTTCCTGCTGGACTAAAAGTCCCCGAGGGCATGGTCTACATCCCTGCCGGAAAATTCATCATGGGCGATCCGGAAGATTCCACAACGCGTAGCGGGAAAAAGGTTTTGCTTCCGGCGTATTTCATCGACCGCTACGAAGTCTCGCGCGCCGATTACCGGAAATTCAAACCCGGCGCCGTCGCGTCAGGCGGACGTGAAAAATTTCCCGTCGCCCACGTCGACTTTAACGACGCCGAGGCCTATTGCAAGTGGGCGGGCAAGCGCCTGCCAGACGAAGCGGAATGGGAAAAAGCCGCGCGCGGCGTGGACGGACGCAAGTGGCCCTGGGTTCAGTACGTGAAACATCCCAACGACGGGTTTTCCGGGTTCCTTCCGGAAGAGGTCGATAAACGTCCGGAGTGGATCAGCCCCTACGGCGTGCACGGCATGGGGCACAACGTTTGGGAATGGACCAGCGACTGGTATTCATTTAATGGTATGTCGGCGAAGGACGAAAAAATGTTCAAGGTCATACGCGGGGGATTGACGCAGACGCATTTAACAATACGCTTCACGCCAACCTGGTTTCGCAACCGCATGCAACCGGACGCGCGGTTCAACTTCCTCGGCTTCCGCTGTCGGCGAGGCGCCGCCGGGCAAGCGCCCGGAGGCAGTTAGTAGAAACCACCGAAAACGCTTGCCTAGCCGGCCACGCCCGGTGAAAGAGTTTGAATTGCAAGCTCACCACGACCTGTAGCTTTTCCGTACAAGCCTCGCTTATTGCCTCCAGGCGCTTGCCTGGGGTCAGTACATGGATTGCAGGTGGTTTTTTACTTGTGTGACGAGGTCGGGATGCGCGGCGGAGCCAAAGGCGACGAAGCGGCGATAAAAATGTTTTGCGTTTCGGGTATCGCCCGCCTCCTCGTACCAAAGCCCGAGATTGTAATTGGTCACCGAATGATTTGAATCCAGGGACACGGCTTTTTCCAGAACCGATTTGGCCTTGTCTCGTTGGCCCAGTTTTTTATAGGCGGCGGCCATGTTGTTGTAGGTTTCCAGATTGTCCGGTTTAAATTTCAGAGCCCTCTGAAAATTGGAAATGGAACCGCTGTAATTTTTTTGCAGAAGGGCCACCACGCCCAGGTTGTTATAGGCCTTCGCGTACTTTGGGTCGAGGTACAAGGCGCGCAGAAGATCCTCGGTGGCCTGATCGTACATCCCCAGGTCTTTGTAAATGACGCCCATGTTGTTGTAGATGTCCGGATTATTGGGGTCCAGTTCCGCCGCTTTACGAAAATTGATGAGCGCCTTTTCCCGCTTACCAGATTCCTGAAAAAACACGCCACGATTGAAAAAATAATTTCCGTCCTGAAAAATATCCGACGGCGGCGCGTGGGCGGCCAGCGTCGGCTGGGGAACGACCGGCTCCCTGGGAATGGGCGGCGGCAGTCGGGGAACGGCAATTTCGCGCGGAATGAATTTGGGTTCCGGCTCGCGTTCCGGCGGCGACTCCTTGATAAACACTCCGCCTCCTAGCTCGCCGGGAGCTGGGTTTTTCGGTTTTCGCGCTACGGGTTTGGGCGCGGGTTTTCTTTTAACCGGCGGCGTAAAAATTTCCAGCGGCTCCTCTGGTTCTCCCTCCTCGGCGCGCATGGCGTCTTCTATCGACTGAATGGCCATGGCCAGTTTTTCCTGAGTCTCTTCAAGAAACTTTTCAGAGGGAGGTTCCGCCGCCTCGGGCCGGGCCTGTGGAGCGCTTTTTTGCGGCGTCCGTGAAACGGGCGCGGGATTTACTTTCGCTACGGGCGGTTGGACCTCGGGTTTCTCTGCGGAGGCCTGGACCGGAGGTTCGGCCTCGACTGGTTGCGGTTCGGGAGCCGGTTCTATTTCTAACGGAAGCGCCGCCGTTTGTTGTGGCGCCATGGCGGGCGAATTTTTTTCGGCGGATTGATTAAATATAGGCAGGTTGGTAATGGACGTCCGGCCTTTGTCAAACGCGCCGGCGTAAATCAAAAAGGCCAGTATTCCGCCGGGCAGACCGATCAGCAAAAAGACCCGGATAATTGCGGCCTTGTTCGACGGGGGAAGAGCGCTCTTCGCGATCAGGTTGAAATCAGTTGCGGGTTCGCTAGGTTTTGGTTTGTCCTTGACCGCTTTTTTAAGGCTGTCGGCAATCAGGCTCATGGCGCTTACTCGTTCCGGTTGTTTTTAGCTACTGAATATAACATAGGATCCAATCCGGAATGTTTCAGGGCGTTGAAATGAATTTTTGCCGATTTCTTATCGTTGAACGGTCCCAGGTACACTACGTACCAGGTTTTTCCCGCGTTCTCCACTTTCCTCCAGTACGCTGGAAACCCTTCCTTGATTAATTTGCCCACGCTTTGTTGCGCCTGCTTTTTGGCGGTCAATGTGTAGACCTGGATGCGGTAGGTTTCTCCAGGGCCGAGCGCGGGGTTTTTGTCGGTTTCCTTATCGACGGCAGTCGATGCGGGAACGGCGGGCGCGGGCGGAGTCGCCGGAATTTCCCGAGCGGGCTGTTTTTCAATCTTCGGCGCAAATTCTCCGGAGGCGGTCGGCGCCTTCTTAACGGGTCGAGCGGCGGATTGTTGCGTAGCCGCAGGAACGGGCGTTTCCGCTTTCTGGAGCCATTCGGTTTTCCAGGACATGAGGAAGAACAACAAACCAAAAATGAAAAACAGAATCGAAGCGACGAACGGCGACTGATTTTTTAAATATTTGTGGACGATATAGTTCTTGTCTTCCTCTCCCAACAAGCTTCTCACCGCCTGGCGCACCTGCCCGGCGTTGATGACGTCGGCCTGCGCGTTGTAGCCCGCCAACAGGGACCGGTCGCACACCAGGTTGATCAGCCGCGGATAGCCGCGGGAGTAATTATAAATTTCGCTCAAGGCGCCGCGCGTGAAGCTGATTCCCGAACCGGCTCCGGCGATCAGGATGCGGTGGCCGATATAGTTTTTGGTCTCGTCCTTGCTCATGGGGGTGATCTCGAAGCGCACTGAGATCCGCTGGTTCAATTGCTTCAAGGCCTCCAACTGCAACTTTTCTTTCAGCTCCAATTGGCCCACAAAAATTATCTGCATGAGCTTTTCCTTCTCCGTTTCCAGATTGGAGAGGATGCGCAACTGCTCCAGCACTTCCAGCGAAAGGTTCTGCGCTTCGTCGATGATGAGCACCGTAGAGCCGCCGCCCTTGTGCTGTTCCAGCAGGAACTTGTTGAGGGCGTCGATCATTTGTTTTTTGGTGGCGCGGTTGACCCAGTTCATGTCCGGCGGCGGAACCAGCGATTTAGTCGGGAGCGAGGTCTTACCGTCCTTGTCGGCTTTTCCCACCAACACGGGTCGCGCCTGATAAGAGCGTAGCGGGCGGATTTCCAGATCCTGGATACAGGTGCGCAGAAGGTCCATGTCCGAAAGCATCGGGTTGAGGATCAGCGCGACCTTGATATTGCTTTCCAGGCGGTCCAACAGGCAACGGCAGAGCGTGGTCTTTCCCATCCCCACGTCGCCGGTGATCACCATGAACCCTTCGCGTTGCTTGACGCCGTACAACATATGCTCCAAAGCGCCTTGATGTTGTTTGCTCAGGTAGAGAAACTTTGGGTCCGGCGTGAGGCTGAACGGTTTTTCAAGGAATCTGTAAAAAGTTTCGTACATGGCACAGTCGTCCGTTATCAGTTGTATCTGTTAAACGAATTATACTTGTCTCGCTGGTCCGTCGGAAAATCAAGTTTTTTCAAATCGGACCCTTCCTGGTTCACGCGATCGCTGATCGCCTTTCCGGCCATGATATGCGGCGTGAGCATGATCACCAGTTCGGATTTCTGTTTCGTCTCATGCTTTTTTTGAAAGACGCGTCCGATGTAAGGAATATCCTGCAACAGGGGAACGCCTTCTATCTGCGTGTCGGTCTTGTTTTTCATCAGGCCGCCGATGACGATGGTCTGCCCGTTGCCGGCGAGCACCACGTTGTTAGATTCGCGCACGTCCAAAATGGGAATGACGATGTCTCCGTCGGGGGAGGAGCGCTCTCCGGTTTTTTCCGAAATGCTGGTGTTGATGCTCATCATGACCTGACCGTTTTCATTGATCTGCGGAAGAACGTCGAGCACCAGTCCTATGGTGACGGTGTTGAGATTGAACGTTGTGATGATGTTTCCGTTGTCGGTGATTTCCGTGGCGTCGGGGACAAAGATCACGTCTTCGGTTCCCACCTTAATGATTGCTCTCTGATTATTGAGCGTGGAAATTTTCGGACTGGAAAGAACGCTCAATTCGCCCTGCAGAGACAAGGCGTCGATCACCACGTTTATGCTGGAATCGCTGAGTCCCAGAGTCAGGCCGGTCGTGGCCTGGAGAAGGACGTCGCGCGCGGCGGTGGTGTTGCTGAGAACGTTGATGGGATTCACCGTCGACCAGTCGACGCCCAGCTGGTAATCCTTGCTCAGAGTCACCTCGATGATCTTGGCCTCGATAAAAACCTGGCGGTGGACAGAACCCTCGACCTCCTCCAGGAACCGCGCCACCTTCATCAGGTTTTTGGAATAGTCCTTGACGATAATGAGTCCCGCCTGTTTGTTGATGGTGAAATAGGCGCGCTCGCCGTCGACCTCGGAAGTTTGCCCTTCGGGTCCACGAACGACCAGCTGCCTGCGGACGGAACCGCCAACCACGTCGCCCTGATTGGCCGCAGCCGCGCCCTGACCGGTTGCGCTGGCGGCGTTCGCCGTCGTATTTTCCATTCCGAGGATATTTTGCAGTCCGACGCCGATCTCCTGCCACACGTTGGATTCCTCGCAGGAAGCCACGGCGCTGGAAGTCCCCCGATTGCTGGGGGTCGAACATCCGCCTCCCTGGCTGGTAGAGGTTTGGGTGGAGTTGGTCGTGGAACTGTCTTCCGCAAAATCGTTCACCTGACTGCCGCCCCGGGCCTGAACGCTGCTGGTTCCAAACCGTTGGGAAGTGATGTAGTTCAAACGAAAGGTCCGCGTTTGCATTTTGTTGCGCGTGATGCGGATGAAATCATTCCGGATGAAGTAGACCAACCCAAGCGGTTTGAGTAAATTGTCCAGCGCCTCTTCCAGAGTCACTTCTTTTAAATCCACGGTTGCGCGGTTTTGGATTTCCGGGTCAATGACGATATTTTTATCGATCTCCTTGGACAGCGCCAGAAGAATGGTTTTGACGTCCACGTCGTGCGCGGTCAAGGTAAAACGCGGTCCTTTTCTGCTGATTTTTTTTGTGGCCAATTCGCTTTGGGTGATTAACAATTCCCCGCTCATAGGACGCTCGTTGCGAGACTGTTCACCGCCCGCCTGCTGAGTTTGCACAATAGATTCGAGAGCCGCCGTCTTCGCCGGGACTTTCCGCGGCGCGGCGGTCAGCGCCGTCGGCTTGTCCATAGCCTGCGGGGCCACGCAGGACAAGGCTCCGCCAAGGCCTAACAGCAAAATAAAAATCAGGAACCGAATTTTAGGCAAAGTTTTATTCAATTTGGTAAAGTACCATAAAATTTTAATCTAATTATACCAAATTAAATTACATTATTTCCCGAAAAATGTCTATTAAAATATTGATTTTAATACGCTTTTGGCTGCGCTTGAGAAACCGGGATTTTACGCCGATTCGGGCGTCGAGGGAGAGGAGGGCGTTGGGGAGAAATTTCTTCAGCGGGCGATTAAAATCCTTCCACCACCTGGAGGGAAAATCCGGGCCGGTTCAGGGTCAAACTGATTCGTCCCGTTTTATCTTCCAGCACGACGCGCTCGTCTTCGATGTCCACAAGAATTTTTCCAAACACGTCGTCGCCAAGCTCGTAATTTCTATCGTTGATTGAAGCGATCTTATTTCCCATAAACCGGGTGACCGCTTGCAGGGTTAATTTGATCGGCGGCGGGGCGGGTTGGTCGCTTTCGGGGAGGTTCTTTTTCAAAACCACGCCCGGCGGCAGGGTGAAAGGGTTGCGCAATTCTTCCGCCGCAACGGAACCGGGGCCAACAATCGACAGGGCGAGGTAGAAAATTATTGCGTATCGCATTCGAACGTTCACTGCGAATTCCTTCAAGAACAAAAAATATTTTTCACCGGGAGTGAGCTCCGAGTTGTCACCCTAAGCCTGTCGAAGGGCGAGAGCCAGTAAGGCGCCGGCTTCGACAAGCTCAGCCTGACAAATTTGATTACGTTCAAAGCGCCGGGTCCAGCGTCGCGCTGGCTTGTTACAATACGTAAAGTTCCATCCTCAGGCGCGACTCCACTTGCGGGAGGATTTCCTCCACCCGCGAGGTCTCC
This sequence comes from Nitrospinaceae bacterium, assembly GCA_029261555.1. Taxonomy (GTDB): domain Bacteria; phylum Nitrospinota; class Nitrospinia; order Nitrospinales; family JACRGP01; genus JAJDBB01. The sequence goes on from JAJDBB010000059.1 coordinate 16,560, forward strand.
ACATGCTTCAGAGAAATGATGGCCGGTATGCTCTCCAGGCTTTCGATAAAGCGGATCAGCGAATTGTAATCGCCGTGGATGGTCATGTTCACTTGGATTTCCTTATACTCAAGCGTCCCGCTGACCTTATCCTTTTCGTAGGATTGAAAGGACCGCAGTACCGTGCCGTGCAACTCGGCCTCGCGTTTCAACTTGCGCAGGATGTCGAGGTATTTCTCCTGCATTTTGGATTTGGTCGCGTTGATTTTTTTAGTCAGGCGCTCGATTTCCTTTTTGGATACCGTCACTCCCTTTTTTGCGGAAATAATTTTTTCGGGACTCGACACGGCGGTCTGGTAAGCCGCCAGAGTCTCGCCGACTTCCATCAATCTCGATTGGACGCGGGCGGCTTTTTTAAGACTGCCTTCATACTCAAGTAAATAATATCCAAACCCCACCGCCATCAGGACCGTTGTCACCAACAGAATCTTGGTCCTCATGGGGAGCGTTTTTAAATCGAACTCGCTCATCGACATGGATTGCATGGCGGATTACCCGGAAAGCGCGGTTAAGGTTTTTACGTCCCTTCGCAAAGCGGGAACGAGTGTCATTTTAAATTCGATCCCCGATTGGGTATAGATACTCTCTGTCATGGCTTCCGAGCCGTCGAGTTGCGCCTTCACGAAAACCGGCGAGCGTTTCATTTGATCGAGAAACCGAGTGAGCGAATCCAGCACCTTGCGTTCGTCGCCAAAAATCTGGCCCTTGACGCGCAGCATCAAGCGCCCCTGTCCCAAGGCCGTTGCGCCGCCCTGGGTTCTAGAGGATTTGGGAACGCGCGTTGCGTATTCCACGTTGGTGAAGGAGCCGTTTTCCGGAGCCAGGCGCGCCAACTCCGCCAACACCTCGGGCAGGTTCACGGGGTTCCGATCCTTGCCCGGCAGAAAATTGAATTCCTCCTGCAAGCGGATTTTTTCCTTGTTCAATTTTTCCAACTCGTCGAGCGGTTGTTTGGAGTCCTCGAACAATTGCCGTACCTGCGTCAGCAGAGCGGATTTTGTTTTCAGTTCTTTTTGTTTTTTTTCGAGCAAGCCGCGCTGGCTCATGCCGTAAAACAGGAGAATAAGAATCGCTACGGGAACGGCGGAGTAAGGCGCTAACTGGGTCAAAGTCTTTTTTATGTTGACGCGGTATTGTTCCGGCAGGACGTTGATCTTGTCCGCCCGGCCGAGAGCCAAGCCCGCCGCCACCGTCAGGCTGGGACCCATCAGTTTGATGTCCTCCATAGCCAGTCCGGAAAGATGCGTCGCCCCCTGCATGAAAACGTTGCAGCGCTCGAGTTCGTCGGTCTCCAGATTGTCTTTCAAGTAATTGTACAGTCCGTGGAGTCCGCTGGCTCCGCCGGAAAAAATGATGCGGTTGACGTTTTGTTGTTTATAGCGGTTTTTGAAATACTCGATCGACCGGTAAATTTCCTCCACCTGTTTGGAGATGGGTAGCAGGACGTGCTCCCGGATATCCTTTAAAGAAATTCCTTCCGGCGTCGTTCCGGTTTCGTTTTCCTGCGGCAGGCCGTAAATCTTTTTCAATTCCTCGGCCATTTTCGCGTCCACCTCGAGTTTGCCGCTGGGACCGTCGTACTGGTCCATGATGGCCTTGGTCACGTGGTTGCCGCCGTTGGGAATTTCGCGGGAGAACAGCAGGCGGTCGTCCATCACGAAATACACGCGCGTCCGCTCCGCGCCCATGTCGATGTAGCAGGTGGCGATTCCCGGCTGGGTCGGCTCGAGCGCCTTGTCGTAATCCCAAAGCGCGATCGGCACAACGGTGACGCCCTTGGGTTTCAGGTCCGCGCCCAGCGCTGTTTCGATCAACTCCGGCGCCACGCTTTGTTCCACGACGACGGTCAACACCTCTTGCAAACCGTCTTGCGCGCCCATCACGTGCCAGTCGATATCCGCGCCCTCGACGGAGAATAGAACCTCTTCCTGGGCGTTCCACTTGACGGCTTCCCGCATTTCCTTTTCCGGCATTTTGGGAAATTCGCCCTGGCGGATCACCACCTGTTGCCCGCTGATCGACAGATAGACGTTTTTATTATGAATTTTTTTCTCGGCGAAAATTTCCTGAATGAGGCGAGAGACAACTCTCTTGGAGGCCTTGCCGCGGTTTTCTTCCTGGGGAATTTCGTGCACCGCAAAATGGATAATTTCAAAACCATCGCTTCGCGGCAGAAGTTCCACCACCTTGATGGAATGCGAACCAACGTCCAGCCCAACGCGGCTGCCAAGACCTTTATTTAAAAACGAGGGTAAGTTTAATTTCATGTTTGCGACCGAATAAATTTGGACTTAACGAGGAATTATCTCACAGCGTCATAAGTAAGTCCAATAAAATCAATCAAATAGAGCGGGTCGGGAGCGGTGTGGCGATTCGGGTTATGGGCACCCGGTTTGATTGACGCCTAAAAAGAAGCCTGGGATGCCAATGCCCGCAAATTGATCAATGGTGACATTCGCGGAATCCTTGAGTTCGGCGTCCTGGCCAAACATTATACCCGTGAATATTGCGTCATCTTCTACTTTTACTTTATCTTGTGAGAGTGCGGCGCCTACAAACTGTGCATCGTGTTGAATCGTAAAATTATCCTTTGCCATAAAAAGCAGGTCGGCTGAGTCGCCGTCAACGACATTTATGAGAGCGTTGTCTTTTACTACGATGTCGTCTCTGACATGGAACTTTAAAGTTGCTCCATTTGTCAATTCAACGCTGGCGCTGTCCTCAAAATCGGCGTCCTTCCAAATTTCAAAGACGACGTCTCCCCCGTTAATGATCAGTTTCGCGGTGTCTTTTATTTTGAAATTGTCATCGACCGTGATCGTCTGGGGTCCATTAATCGTACAGGTTGTATTTCCATCCATGTCAAATTTATTATAATCCAAATCAGCGCCGGTAGGAGTGCCGGCAAAGTCTGCGCAGTCATTATCAAAGTTTGGGCCGTCGGGAGGATTCGGGGGATCGCCGACCAAAGTCGGATTGGGACAATGGGAAGAAGTATTGTCGAGATCCACCGTGGTGCCGGTAAGCGTCACCCCTCCTTCTTGCGTTAGATCACAGGTGGTCACTGTGTTAGCGCTCAGAGAGCAGGCGGGGATCGTTAGCGTAACGGTTTTGGACGCCACTCTCTCCGCTCCTTGGGATTTCCCCACGCAAGTGACCGTGGCTTCGAAGTCCAGACGGTTGCTGAAGCTCAGGTCCAAGGTTCCCCCTGAAAAGGCAATATTGTTGTAGGGACCAAAAGTATTAGCGGGTTGTACCCAATCCAGGCAGCCAAAGGGGGCGCTGGTATTGCAAATGCAAGCGGCGTCGTCTTCCTGCATGCATCGTTCCATCATCCGCAATCCCGCTTCGGCGATGGAAAACGCGTTGTCGCTAGTGTGCGTGAGCGCGGCGCTGGATTGTTTTTGCTGCGATTCCGAAATGAAACTGGCGGAGACTGCCGCCAGCAGGATGATAACGAACACGACGCCTAAAAGCGCCGCCATCCCGGATTCGTTTTGAACCGGGCGCCTCAAATGGCTGAAAAAGTTTTCTATCCTGTTCATGGGCAGTCTCGAGGCCTCACGGAGGAGGTTAGAGTAAAAGTTCCCGCGTCGCCGTTGGACGCTGTCATGGTGATATTGAGCAAGGTCGTGTCGCCGATCCCGTTCGCGTCCGTGCTCACTGCAAACGCGGTGACGTTCCTGGCCAAGTCGTCCTGAGTAGCAACTCCTCCACGTCTTCGTCTAAAACGTTGAGATGCGCCAAACCGCCGGTATCTTATATTGGAAGTGCCTGGATCTAAAACATAACCCGACGTTTTATCGAAGGTAATCCGATTGCCGGCGATAACCCAGGAAATTGGAGTGCAATCCGCCAGGCGCAGTTCCCGCGTCAGCCATTCCATGGACAACGTGAGTTGGTCTACCATTTCCTGGCGCGCGGAAATATCTGCGGCGGCTTTGGTAAAAGTCCAAAGGTATTGAATGGAGAACGTTCCCATAATCGCGACCATCACGATGACCAAAACGAGCTCTAACAAGGTGAACCCCTCCCGACGATTCAGTCGCCCTTGCCAAATTTTTTTTTCCGCTAGCAACCGTGAATTTGGGTTTAAGTTCATTGGAAACGCCCGATAAAAATGTTTGCCTTCAAAACAAAGTCGAATTGGTTGTGGAAATACTGTAGGTCCCCGTTGGCCCCGTCACCGTCAGGATCACTTTTTTAAAAGTCGAGGCGGCGGGCAACGGGGTATCCAGCGCGCCCGCCGCCACGTTTTGCACCTCCCAGAGGTAAGTATAATTAGCGTCGCAAATAACCTCTGCAACCGCCGGGAGGTTGACGGTCCCGTCTCTAAACTCTACGCAGTTGTAAGTTGCAGTGCTGGGAAGGCCGGGAGGAATCGTGGCATAAGTTTTCTTCGAAATAGCTTCAAATTGTCTGAGACTTTCGAACGCGACCAGGACCGCCGACTCAGGCGTTTTAGAGTCTTTCAGTCCAGAGAAGACAACACCGAACGTGGGAACCACGATGGCAATGATGACGATGGCCATGATGATTTCGATCAAAGTGAACCCGGCCTGACTTCTGGGAACTTTAAATCTGTTCTTTGCCGACTCCTTCATCGCAAAATTCCTCATTCAATCCTCACCCAACCGGTTATTTTTCGGACCCGCACCCGGAGTTGTTCCCCCCCCGCAGTCAAAAAGATGTTTATGTTGCCGTTCGCAGCCTCTCTTTCTCCAAGGCTGTTGAAGGATACGGTATCGTTGCCATCGAAGGTGGCGTTTCCCATGTCGCGCGTAAAGCTAAAGATTCCTAGCGGGTCGGTGAAGGTGTAGGTGGACGCGCCGGAGCTGAATGAAATGCTGGCGGCGGCGTTACGGGCGAAAGCCAGTTGCTGGATGAAACGGACGTCTGTTTTGATCATATTTGCCGCAGTCCGCACGTCGACGCCGCTCGTATTGAACGATGGGTAAACCACGGCGGCCATGATACCTACGATCAACAAAACGCTGATGATTTCGATAATCGTAAAACCCTTTTCGGATTTCAAGGATTTTTTTGACACGGAATTTCCTCTTATAATCTATATATTATTATAAGAAGGGCTTGTGGCGCTGTCAAAACGCAAATTGTCCCGGTTGTGAAACAAAATACAGTGAGGGAGCCAATAGTTGATAACCACCCTGTTTCTTTTCGACTGGACGAATGAAAGGGAAAATAACTATCTCAAAGAGGCCATGTGGTTGGAATACAGCAAAAGGTCTGTTTCCCATTACCAGAAAAGCGAGGTCGACTCCGTCCAGAAATTAGGAAAATGATCCTCCCCTCCGGCGAGGAGCCAGGCAAGCGCCGGGGTAGCCCCCGGAGGCAGTTAGCGTAACGTTTAAGGGAGGCGATTCAAGTTCCTGTGAGTTTGAAAATCATATCCAGCCTCGCAGCGTTTCCGTATCAGTTATGCCTACTGAGTCCAGCGTTGCGCTTCGTCAGTAATCTCCCTCCACTCGGGTGGGTGGTGACGCTCATGGACGGAGAATGTTCAAACCGCCTCTTAGTATCCAAAAAAGAATTGGATATCGCCGAGGAGCATCTGCCCCTCTGGCGAAGAGTGGTGCCGAAGAGAGGACTCGAACCTCCACACCCGTTAAGGCACATGAACCTGAATCATGCGCGTCTACCAATTCCGCCACTTCGGCAATTTCGTGGGACGGCTATTATGTTTTCAAACGCAAAAACTTTCAAGTCCCTTTTAAGCCCCCGATTAAAAAAAACTCCCTCCAACCTGTGGCGCAGACATAAGAAAACATCTTTTTTGATCCCCTATTCATCCCGTTAATCCTGTCTAAATATTTTCTGTAAGTACTTCCCTCCCGCGTCATCCAATCTTTTTAAATTAAACCGCTTTCCACATCCCTACCCTGTGGCGTTTGCCATATAGAGGACAGGCGTCCGGCGAGCCGCCGGGGCCATTGTTTTACCCCCTCTTGCAAAGAGGGTTGGGGTGATTCTTCCTCTGAAAAAATTAAATGGTTTGTTTTCGCGTCGCTGAAACGTTTGGAATCCCCCCAGCCCCTCCTTAGACAAGCTCAGAATAGGCTTTTGCAAGGGGGAGCCATTAATCCTCCTACTAAATCCCACTAATGAAACTTTTCAACTGGCTTAAAAAAGCGAGCAAGACCGCGCGCGCCTTGGGCGTTTACATGCCGCTGGGCCTGGGCGCGGGACTGCGCAACAATTACGAATCATTCGCCCGCGAGGGTTACGCGCAAAACAGCGTGGTCCACGCCTGCATCCGCGAGATCGCCGAAGCCTCGGCGGGCGTGCCCTGGTCGCTGTACCGCGCGCTTCCCGGCGGCGAACGCGCCGAAGTTCTGGAGCATCCGCTAATTGATCTGCTCCGCAAACCCAACCCTTTGCAGGGCCGGTTCGAGTTTATCGAATCCCTCGTCGCCTACTTGTACCTATCCGGCAACGCCTACATTGAATCCGTTTTTGGAAATCACTCAGCGCAACACGCGGGCGTCCCGCGCGAACTGTTTGTCCTGCGTCCCGACCGCATAACCGTTCTGCCCGATCCGATAAACCTCGTGGGCGGATACGAATACCGCGCCGGCGGCCAATCGATCAAATTTTCTCCCGACCAAATCCTGCATCAAAAACTGTTCAATCCGCTGGACGACTGGTACGGCCTGTCGCCGGTGCAAGTCGCCGCGCTGGCCGTGGACAAAATGAACACCGGCGACCAGTGGAACACGGCGTTGTTAAAAAACGCGGCGGTACCGTCCGGGGCCTTGGTGGCCAAGCAACATCTGGCGGACGACCAGTTCAAACGCTTGCGCGAGGAAATGCAGAACCATTATCAAGGCGCGCTCAATGCTCACAAGCCGCTTTTGCTGGAAGGCGATCTAGACTGGAAAGAGATCGGCATTTCGCCGAGGGAAATGGACTGGATCGAGGGGGTCAAGCAGAGCGGCATGCAGATTGCGCAGATTTACAATGTGCCGCCGGAGTTGATCGGCCTGCAACAGGCCACCTTTCAAAACCGCAAGGAAGCCCGCAAGGCCCTGTACAGCGAGGTCGTTCTGCCCGCGTTGAAACGCCTGCGCGACGCCTTGAACAACTGGCTGACGCCGCGCTTCGGCGAGGATCTGGCTTTGGATCTCGACGTGGACGGTATCGAGGCGCTGTCCGAAGACCGCGAGTCGTTATGGAACCGCGCCAACCGGAGCGCTTTTTTAACGCTCAACGAAAAGCGGGCGTTGGTGGGTTACGGTCCGGTCCCGGAGGGCGAAACGCTCTTGATCCCAAACTCTCAACGGCCCCTGGCCGCATCGAAGGAGACCGCTGACGATGACTAAAGAATTTAAATCCTTCCCATTCAGGATTCACGAGGTGAGCGCCGACGGCGAGTTTCAGGGTTACGCCTCGACTTTCGGCAACGTGGATTTGGGCAACGACGCGGTGGCCTTCGGAGCGTTCCGCAAAACCTTGTTAGAAAGCGGCGGCGGCAAAGTTCCCATTTTGGATCACCACGACCCGACGCGGCAGATCGGCTGGAACCTGGAAGCGCGAGAAGACACGCAGGGCCTAGCCGTGCGCGGCAGACTGGACCTCAACGTGCAGGCGGCGCGCGAGCGCCACAGTTTGATGAAAATGGCGTCGGGCGTCGGGGCGCGCACCGGATTGTCTATCGGATTCCAAACCGTGCGGGCGGAGTCCGACCGCAAGCGTCCCAAGGTCCGGCTGCTCAAGGAAGTCAAACTCATCGAGTACAGCGTCGTCGTGTTTCCCATGAACCTCAACGCCTCGGTGGCTCAGGTCAAAATGCACAACGAACTGATTTGCGGAATGCAAAGCGTCATTCAATCCATCGCTCATTACTAACGAGTCAATGAAGTTAACGCAACACCCGGCGCCTTTCGCGCCCGAACAGGAGAATATTTTTATGGACATTGCGGAAGTTAAACACACCGTGGAAGACCTCGGCCAGGCGGTCGAGGAATTGAAAGCCAAGAACGACCAGCGCTGGGACGCCTTGCAGAAAAAAGGCCATGCCGACCCTCTGTTAGAGGAGCAGGTCGACCGCATCGGCTCGGACGTGCAGAGGCTTTCTGAAATGAAGGAACGGCTGGAGCGAGTGGAGACGCGCCTGAACCGTCCGGCCTTTGCCTCGCATTCCGCGCCGCTCACCGGGCGCGACGGAGAGTTGAAAGAAGCGATGGTCAAGTACCTGCGCACGGGCGATTTTAACGAGTGCAAATTGTTGTCCATCGACGGCGACCCGCAGGGCGGCTACTGGGTGGGTTCCGAGACCTCCGACCGCGTGGCGAAGAAAATGCACGAGACTTCGCCCATGCGCAATATCGCCGCTATTGAAAGTATTAGCTCCGACGCCTTGGAGATGACCGAAGACTTGAACGAAGCGGACGCAGGCTGGACCAGCGAACGCGCGCCTCGGACGGAATCGGCCACGCCCAGCATCGGCGTGCGGCGGATCCCGGTGCACGAGCTGTACGCCATGCCCAAGGCGACGCAAAATTTACTGGACGACGCGAGAGTCGACCTTGAATCCTGGCTGGTCAACAAGGTGGCGGATAAAATTTCGCGCCTGGAAAATTCCGCATTCATCGACGGCGACGGCGTGGGCAAACCGCGCGGCATTTTGACTTACCCGGCGGGAACGACCAATCCCGGTCAAGTGGAGCAGATCAATTCTGGCGTCGACGGCGCGGCGGACGCCGACGGCTTGCGCAATTTGTTTTACGCGTTGAAGAGTCCTTACCTGACCAATGCCAAATGGCTGATGCGGCGCTCGATGATTTCCGCCGTGTCCAAGCTCAAGGACTCCAGCGGCAATTACCTGTGGGAACCGGGACTTACCTTGGGCGAGCCGCAGACCCTGCTGGGTCACTCTATCGAACGCATGGAAGACATGCCCGCGCTGGCCAGTAACTCCTTGTCCATCGCCTTTGGCGATTTCCAACAGGCGTACACCATCGTCGACCGGGTGGGCGTTCGCGTCTTGCGCGACCCCTATAGCGCCAAGCCGTTCGTGCTGTTTTATTCCACCAAACGAACGGGCGGAGACGTGGTTAATTTCGAGGCCCTCGTGATCCAGAAAATGGCGGTGTAACCCAAGCCAAAAAAAATCTTATTAAAAACTTTCTACTGGAGAAGTTATATGCGCGATTTGAAAAACAATCTGGACGCGGCGCAATCAATCGCCCCCGCCGTCTATACGGCGGACGCCGACGGCGCCGGGGTCGACTTGCAAGGCTACGACGCCGCGATGCTGGTGTTTCATCCGGGAACCGTGACCGACGGAACCCATACGCCCAAAGTTCAGGAATCTGATTCCCTGGCGACGGGTTATACCGACGTCGCGACGGCGGACCTGGAAGGAACCCTCGTAGCGCTGGCGAGCGACGTTCCCCAGCGCGTCGGCTACAAGGGCTCCAAACGCTACATCAAAGCCTACGTTACCGTAACGGGAAGCCCGGTTACGGGCGGCGTTTACGGCGCGGAAGCGATTCGCGGATTGCGGCGTCAGGCGCCCGTATAAATCAACGTAAAGGTCCCGGGTTTCCCCAAGTGGGGAGGCCCGGGCTTTTCTTTTTCTGGATAGGAACCGCTCATGGCGATGCAACTGAAAATCCCTCCGGCGTCGGAACCGGTGACGCTGACGGAGGTCAAGGATTACCTGCGAATTTTGGACGCCAACGACGACGCTCTGTTGACGGGGGTGATTACCGCCGTGCGCCAGGCGGCCGAAGAGTTCACGCGCCGAGCGTTTGTTACGCAGACTTGGACGGCGTGGTTCGACCGCGCGGAACTTTGGGAAAAATCCGTCGGCGATTGGACGTTCCCGGCGCCGGGACGCGAAACGTTTTCCGAAAAACGCGTGTTGGAAATACCGCGTCCGCCCCTGCAATCAATCAACCTGATTAATACCTACGATACGGCTAACTCAGCCACTTTGTTTCCGGCGAGCGACTACCGCACGGAGGGCGCGTCCGCTCCGGGCCGGCTGGTATTGAACGAAAACGTTCATTGGCCCGCGAACCTGCGCGAGACTCAGGCGGTGGAGGCGGAATGCGTTTTGGGATATGGAGCGGCGAGCTCCGTTCCCCAATCGATTAAGCAGGCTCTGTTGATCTGGGTCAAACTGCTGGTTGCCAATAAATCCCGTTTATATGAAGAAGAGAACGCGCGCGGCCTGGTGGAGTTGAACACTGACTTCATTCCTCCTGTTGTTGAAAACCTCCTGCGCTCGTACCAGATGAAAAACTTGTGACACGCCAACCGGTTTAAATTGGGAATATTTTCAAAGGCTCTGGAATCTAATATATATGGAAGGGGTACACTGCCGGGGACGTCGTTAGAGGAGGAGTTGCCATGTTGCGGAATGCCAAGGAAATCATGGGTTATACCCTTGAGGCGCTGGACGGAGACGTCGGCCATTGCAAGGATTTTTTGGTGGACGACGAACTGTGGACGGTGCGTTATATGGTTGCGGATACGGGGAACTGGCTTCCCGGACGTAAAATACTGATCTCCCCCGGTTCGCTGGACGCGCCGGAATGGGAGTCCCGGCATTTTCCCATTCGCCTCACCAAACAGGAAGTGGAGGATTCTCCGGAACTGGACGAAGACGCGCCGGTTTCCAGGCAATACGAAATCCGCTGGAGCAAGCATCACGGTTGCCCTTACTACTGGAGCGGCGACGGCCTGTGGGGAAGCGCGCCGTATCCGACATTTTTATGGGATCAAAGTCTGGAGGAGCGGGAGGACTTGGACGCCGCCCGGGAGTCCGGCGATTCTCACCTGCGCTCCGTCACCGAAATGACGGGTTATCTTATCCACGCCGATGACGGTCAAATCGGGCATGTGGAGGATTTTATAATAGACGACCGAACCTGGGCGGCTCAATATCTGGTTGTCGATACCTGCGAGTGGTTGCCCGGTCACAAGGTTTTGGTTGCGACCGAATGGATCAATTCGGTATGTTTTGACCGTGGGGAAATCACAGTCGCTTTGACAAAGAAAACCATAAGGGATTGCCCAAAATATGATCCCGACGCGCCGATCAACCGACGGTATGAAGAGCGTCTCTACGACTACCACGGTCGGCCCCGCTATTGGGAATGAGGAGGGTAAAATGCTCAAATTCGAATTGGACGAAAAAAACCGGACGCTTTGCTTTCGACCTTCGGGGCCTTTGCGAGTGAAAGATTTCGACGAGGTGATAAAAATCGTGGATCCCTTCATTGAGGAAAAGGGAGGGCTTGACGGTCTGCTGGTCGAAACAGAGAGTTTTCCTGGATGGGATAGCCTCTCGGCGATGATCCGGCATTTGAAATTTATCAAGAACCATCATCAAAAGATCAAAAAAGTTGCGCTGGCGACCGACTCCCATATCGCGAAATCGGCGGAAACGTTTGGAACGCATTTTATCGACGCCGAAATCAAGCAGTTTCCTTTTGGCCAAGGGGACGCCGCCAGGAGATGGATTGCCGGGAATTAAAAGGAAGGGGCATTTTCCGGCGCCCTGACGGCCGACCGGTATTTAAATCCAGTTTCCATAAAAAACCCCCCGCCGGGGCTAAGCCCGGCGGGGGTTTTATTTTCAGAAATTAGTTGTCGATCTATAAAATCGCCAGGAAACCGCAGGCCTGGTAGCAGGCGTTGCAGTTGATGCACAGGTCCATGTCGATGTGCGCCGCGACTTTCCGCGTGCCGCCGGTGATCGCGCCGGTGGGGCAGGGCTTGATGCACGCGCCGCAGGCCACGCAGTCGTCTTCCTTTACATAGTAGCGGTACAACCCGGTGCATAGCGCCGCGTCGCAAATCTGGTCCTGAATGTGGCGCTCGTATTCCTTGCGGAAATATTTCAGCCCGGTGAGCACCGCCTTCACCGCCGTCTCGCCCAAGCCGCACAGCGAGGTGACGTTGATCTCCTCCGCCATGGATTGCAGTTTGTCGAGGTATTCCATCTTGCCCCGGCCCTCGGCGATGTCGTCCAGTAAGTTTTTGATAAGCGTCAACCCGATCCGGCACGGAGTGCATTTGCCGCAGGTCTCGCCTTCGTTGAAGCCGATGGAGAAACGAGTCAGGTCGATGATGCAGGCAGAGTCGTCATAGGCCGCGAAGCTCGCCTGGCCCATGATCGCCCCGGCTTCGATGAGGCTTTCGTAATCCGTTTTGGTGTCCGCCAACTCCGCCGGGAGGAACCCGCCGGTGACGCCGCCGGCGTGCACCACTTTGAGAGCTTTTTTCTTTGAGATCCCGCCGCAGAAATCCTCGATCACATCCTTGAACGTGGTGTTCATGTCGAGTTCCATCAAGCCGTTGTATTTGATGTTGCCGGAGATCGCCCAGGTCTTGCATCCCGGCGCGTTGGCCGGTCCCATGCTCTTGTACCAGTCCGCGCCCTTCGAGATGATGGATGGAACGGTGGCGTAGGTTTCGGCGTTGTTCAGGCTGGTGGGGTTGCCCCACAATCCGCGATCGACCGAATGCGGCGGCTGGGCCTTCGGGAACGGCCGTTTGCCCTCGATGGAAGACAGCAGAGCCGTCGACTCGCCGTTGATGAACGACTCCATCCCCAGATGAATGGACAATTCGATGTTGAATCCCGTGCCTAAAATATTCTCGCCGATGAAACCCGCTTCGCGCGCGTCGTCAATCGCTTTTTGCAAACGCGTGGCGGCGATGGCGTAATCCGAGCGCGTGTAGATGATAGCTTCCGTCGCGCCGATGGCGTAAGCGGCGATCAGCAGGCCTTCGACCACGCGGTGCGGCGAGCCTTCCATGATGCTACGGTCCATGTAGGAGGCCGGGTTGCCTTCGTCGCCGTTGACGACGATGAACAGCTCGTCGGAGTTCTTGCCGTTGTCCGCAGCCTTCTGCCACTTCTCGCCGGTGAAGAATCCGCCGCCGCCCTTGCCGCGCAGTCCGGCGGACTTGACGACGTCGATGATTTCCTGCGGTTGCATTTTATAGGCCTGTTTCATGGCCTCGAATCCGCCGCAAATGTTCAGGTATTCGTCGAAGTTTTCCGGATCGTAGCGTCCGCCCCATTCCAGAGCCACGCGGGTTTGCTTTTCGACGATCTCGTAATAATCCTTTTTGGAAGCCGACTTGGCGACCGCCTTGCCGCCGATCACGTGGTCTTTCATGATCTTGGCGACGGTTTCCGGTTTCACCTTTTCGTAGGTGACGCGTTCTTCGCCCGGAACGTAAATATCCACCAGCACGTCGCGACTGCAATAGCCGCGGCACCCGACTTGTCCCAGTTGGCATCCGCCTTTGTCTTTAAGCTCGACGGAGTCGCCGAACTCGGCGATTTGTTTTTCAAATTCCGCGTAAACGTCGTTCGCGCCCTCGGCCACGCCGCTCAGACTGCGGCAGACGGTGATGCGGACGGTTTCGGTTTGGGTTTCACTTGCCGCTGGCGATTCTTTAACCGCTTCCATCGGGAGTTCTCCTTGAGTCCATATTTATTTTGCACGGGGCGGGCTTTGAGAGATACAAATAACCCGCTCCCGATCCTGTTAATTAAGGAGAGTATTTTAGTTAGCTTGGCGAGCAAAGTCAATCACCCGGCGGGAATTTTGGGGGAAAATGCCGGGGTTTGCAATTTTTGAAATGCAGTTTTCAAAGCGAGGAAAAAAGACTCTAATGAACTAAAGAGATTATGTTATTATTTATGAGTAAACTATCATAACTTTAGAGGCTGTCTTGGACGACGAGATTAAACCGGTTATTTGGATGGGAGATTCTTTGAAACAGGTGAAAAGTTTTCCGCTGGAAGTGCGAAGAGATATTGGCGCGGCGCTATATGACGCGCAGAAGGGAAGCAAGTCACCCGCCGCCAAACCTTTGAAAAGCCTGGGAGGCGGTATTTTTGAAATTGTTTCCCGCTTTGAAACCAATGCTTTTAGAACGATTTATGTTGTCCAAATAGGAGAACAGGTTTATGTGCTTCATGCCTTTCAGAAAAAATCAAAAACGGGAATTAAAACGCCGAAAAAGGATATCAATTTGATTAAAAGCCGGTACTTGCAGGCAATAGAAATGGGTAAGGAGGAAAACCAATGACCGCAAAGAAAGATCTGGATTACGAGATCGGAAGCGACAATGTTTTTGCCGATCTTGAATTG
>JAJDBB010000060.1 GCA_029261555.1 Nitrospinaceae bacterium
GACGTGCTCATGGCGGAGTTGACGGCAATCAATATTTATTACATCCATTACAAGATGGAGGAGAACTGGGGATTTAATAAACTTGCCCAACATGCGAGGGAAGAATCCATGGGCGAAATGAAGCACGCCGATAAAATGATAGAGCGGATCCTTTATCTCGAGGGCGTTCCGGATATGGCGAAATATGATACGGTTCTTGTGGGCGATACCTGCGAGGCGCAATTGAAGAATCAATATGAAATCGAAAAGAAACACGTCGAACGCCTACAAAAGCATATTGCGCTTTGCATCAAGGTCAACGATTTTGGAAGTAAGGAAATTCTCGACAGTATTTTAGAGGACACGGAGGAGAGCGTAGATTGGATTGAGACTCAGTTCCAGAGAATTTCAGACGTCGGCATCCAAAATTATCTGGCTGAGCACATGCATGAATGAATTCTGTCTCCAAGGTAAAACCCAGGGAGGGGTTTTTTTGCAGGCTCTGGTTCCATTTAGAAACTCTAATTAGGACAGGAGTCTGATTAGTCGTTAACCGGAGTGTAATCCGTCGGAAAACTTAATAACCTGAATAGACTTTGAATATTTTATTGACAATTTTTTCAATTTTATTCATAATCCTTTTAAGTTATGAAAATGATTATCATTATGATATGTTTTTTGATTATTAAAGTTGAAAAACTTTATCCGAGGGTTATTTCCTAATATGAATGATCCGGTTTCTAAAAGTTCTCTACAACCTTTTGAACGATACAGGGGGATTAAAATGCTGATTCGGTTTAAAGCAATTTTTTTGCTGGTATTAGGGATTGCGTTTCTATCGGCCTGCGCTACGCAGTCCGGGGGCGGTAAAGGAGGTTCCTGCAATGCGAATGGCGGATCTGCCTGGGATTGTGTGACTCCATTGACCAATGAGGGGAGTTGTTCTACCGGGGGATTCGAAAGCGTGGTTTCCAATTTCCATAATTCCAAGTCCGTAATCGTTAAGATAGAGACCTCTCAAAGGCCGGTGGCGGTAGGGTCCATTTACCCAAAGAGAGATACTTATAATTTAAAACCTGGAGAAAGTAAGACCGTGGGTTGCTCGCGCGGCCAGCTGGGTCAGCGTTGGCTTTATTATCATGAGGTTGTTGAGGCGCGATTTGGTCAATAGACAGTCTATAAAAATTATATTTAAAACATTAACTAAACCCTGCTATCTATTTTGATTAGCAGGGTTTTTTTTTATTTAATTGTTCAGGGACTTTGGGCGGATTCATCGGCGCAATTTTGGCAAAGTCCGCTGATGACCAGGCGATGGGAGTAAATGGAAAATCGGTATTTATGGGCAATATCCTGTTGGAATTTTCCAAGCAAGGGCTCGTGGAACTCAATGATAGAGCCACAAAGGGTGCAAATAAGGTGGTCGTGATCTTCGTGCTGGAAACTTGGTTCAAGAAACTTTTTTCCATTGGGCATTTTGTTTTCGCGAGCCAGGCCGCATTTTTTGAGAAGATTTATTGTGCGGTAAACAGTCGCAATTCCTATAACGTCGTCTTTCTTACTGATGGCCTCGCATAGTTCTTCCATTTTCTTGTGACCCTTCATTTTTAGAAAAACCTCCAGGATCGTTTTTCTTTGCGGGGTCAATCGAAAACCGTGTTGTCTTAAATAGAACCGTAAAATATCCAGCGCTACATTTTTCATGAGATTATTTATATTAAATTTGACAATCATTTTCAATTAAAAAACATGTTCCGGGCCCAAAAATATTTTAAAGAATTGTATTTAAAGGAGTTGATGCTCTTTGTTTGGGGCAGAAAAAGGTGGAGGTGAATTCATAAAACCATTGACAACTTTCCAACTCTCCATTAATATACTTATGAAAATGGTTATCAAAATCTTTGAGGGTCTAATTAATGTTGCATGTCATCCAGAGTAAGAAAGAGATTCTTGTATGTTCCGGGGCGGGTTGCCGCGCTTGGGGCGCGGATGAGATTTCAAAGGAACTGGCGGCCTTGGAATCCTTGGCTACTGGTTCAAGTTATGCCATTAGGCAAGTCTCCTGCCTTAGCAAGTGCGGTGGCGGGTCGTCCGTGAAAATTGAACCGGGTGAAAAAATAGTCAAATTCAGGGCGCCTGCGGAAGCTTTGGACTTCTTTGGAGTTCAAGTTCCTGCTTAAAAAAAATTTGTCTAATTAAATAATGAAAATGGGTTTCATTTTGAAATTTATGTTTTGTCTTGGCTTTTAATATTAAGTTCCTTTAAATCGTAGCTTGGTAAAAAAGTTTTTATAAATGTTTTACCGGGTAATTTGTCAAAAAGGAGATAAGTGAATGTTTAAAAAAAGGATGCTGGAGGGGGTGGTTTTGGTTTCTCTATTCCTTTTCGGATTTGTTGGCGAGGCCATCGCCCAAGCCGAAGGAGGGAAAGTGGACGTCCTTGAATTACAACGCAGGATCGACATTATGTCGGACGAACTGGACTCTATGTCCCTTGGAGCCAGCGGCGCATCCCAGGGGTTCCGTACCAACGTATTTGGATATGGCGAGCTTCACTACAATAACTTCACCGATGGAAGCGATTTTGATCAACTCGACAAGCATCGCTTTGTCATCGGTGTTTTTTCGCGGATTTCCGATTGGATTCAGTTGAATGCTGAAATTGACTACGAACATGGCGCCCAGGAAATTGAATTTGAGCTCGGTTACTTGGATTTTTTGCTTGATCCCAAAGTTAACTTTCGCGCCGGCGTGGTTTTGGTGCCGGTTGGATTTCTCAATGAATACCACGAGCCCAACCTGTTCTGGTCCGTTGAGCGTCCAAGAATCCAAAACGCGGTCATACCCACCAGTTGGCAAGGATCGGGCGCCGGGTTTTGGGGAACGCCGCTTCCTGGTCTCAACTATCGCTTCTATATCCTTAACGCCGTTCAGTCCATTCGTCCTTCCGGCTTCGACGACGGTTCAGGAAATGGTGGCGGCGGACAATCCGGTCGTTTTCGGGGAAGTAGCGGGATAAGGAGCGGGCGTTTACAACCCAACCGCGCTACGGCGGAGGACTTCGCTTTTACCGGGCGCCTGGAGTACAGCAACCCTATCGTTCCCGGCCTGCAGTTAGGATTCTCCGTGTACACGGCGGACACCACCCACGATATTATTTCTGAGGGTGGAAGGACCACCCTTTTTGAAGGCGACGTTAAATATAGGAAAAAGTGGTTTGAAATGAACTCCACCATTGTCAACATCGACATCGACGACGCGGCGGCGTTAAACACCTTTGCCGCTTCCGCCGGAACGGGTAGCGGGATCATTCCCGATCAGATTTTCGGCTGGAATATCCAGGCTGGCGTCCACGTTCTCCAATTGCTCAACCAGAGGACTTCTCACGACGTCGTTGTTCATTACATGTACGAAAATATTGATTTGCACGAAGAAGTGCCGGATGGGTTTACCCGGAATTCCGCTCGTGAAGAGCATGTCCACACTTTTGGCGTTACCTATTGGCCCGTCCCTCAGGTGGCTTTGAAAATGGATTTTCAAAACTTCAATTACGGCAACAACACCCATAAAAACCAACTAAACCTGGCTATGGGTTACCTCTACTAGGAGCTTTCCGCTCTTTCGAAACCCGGCAGACTCGAACCTCCTCCACACGAGTTTGCCGGGAATTTGATTTTTCGGTTTTTATTAAAACTTGCGCTTTTTTGGTTTATACTCCGACGTCAAAAAATTGCTTTAAGGATTTCATCCATTGTCGTTTAAAAAACTTTTCTCAATCAGCCTGATCGTTTGCTTGGGTTTGGCGGTTTTTGCTTCTTCGGCTCAGTCCCAGGGCGTCGAAAAGAAAGTATTAAAACTCCAGGTCTTTCTTACCAAAAAGCAGGCCTTGGAACTGGCCTTCCCTGGCGCCGACAAAATTGAGAGAATGAAAATTTGGCTTGCCGACGAGGAGAGGGAAGCGATTGGAAAAATCTGCCTGCAGAAAATCAAGGACAGGCGCATCACCTATTATTACGGGGTCAAGAACGGCCAGCCGATGGGATATATGGTGATCGATCACCGGACAGGAAAAAACTATCCCATCACGTTCATGGTCGTGTTAAACACCGATGGAACGGTGCGCGACGTCGAGATCATGGTGTATCGCGAGCCTCACGGCTGGGAGGTCAGGTATGAAAATTTTATGTCCCAGTTTTTTGGCAAGGACGCAATGTGGGATTACAACAACGTCAATTCCATCACCGGAGCAACCCTGTCGGTAAACTCCATGAAAGCGAGCGTCGCCAAAGCCACCGCCGCTTTTAAGGTGTTGGTGTTGGATAAAAACAAGTAACCGTATCCGCCGGCTGTCATTTCAGCAAGGCGGTAATTTCGTCTGCCACGCGGAAAATTCCCCTGCCGTCCACAAGCTTCATCCCGCGACGGCTCATCTTGTTCATCGTGTCCATAGGCAAGTTCAGACAGGCCGCAATTTCAGCCTCGTCCA
>JAJDBB010000061.1 GCA_029261555.1 Nitrospinaceae bacterium
GGACTACGAAAAACATTTAATGCGGCTTTACAACCGCATGAAAGCCGACAGAGAAAACGAAGACCGTTCGGGTGAGTAAAATAAACTTGAATGATGAAAGCGACTTACTCAACAAGTTGAGAAGCGCTTAAGATTGAAAGGGAAATACCGGCGGGAATGGATTAAAGACTCCAAAGGTTTTAAAGTTCCGGCATTTTGCCGGGCTCCTGCCAATACATTCGTCCCCCCTAAAAAAACTGGCGTCCCCCACGTCGCTAAGTTCGAACCAATTATTCCAGATTTTGGAGGAGTGGAATCAGGTTTTGAAGGACTGCCCGGTTGATTTGGCGCCCTCCCTTGAAATGAAGATTGGCTGGACTTTCAATAAGCTTTATTCTAATCATCAGTTGTATCTGTGGAACCATTTTTTTCGTTATTAGTAACCGAAAGTAACTTTATACGGGCGTCTTTACGGCGCCAGTATAACAATCAGAAAAACACTCCATGCTAACCACTCGACATTTCATTGGAGCCAAGACTACAAGGCAGGCCATGTTCAATGCCATATCAACACCAGAAGGGCTGGAAAAATGGTGGGCAACATCCGCAAAAGGAATACCGCGAGTTGGTGAAACTGTAGAATTATATTTTGCGGGCATTACAACTTTGAAGTTTAAATATGATGAAATTATTCCACAAAAAAAATTGACGCTGACTTGTATTGATGGATTTAAAGCTTGGCAGGGTACTGTTTTAACGCATGAGATCGAGGAAAAAGACGATCAGATTTTTTTGACGCATATTCATAGCAATATTCGCCCTGATGACTTAGAGGCTCTCACGTATTTCAACACAAAATGGACGGTTTACTTATTAAGCCTTAAAAGCTTTTTAGAGGAAGGAAAAGGGACGCCCTCTCCAACAGAAACCAAGCTTTATCATGGTGATTAAGTCTCTTCGAAAGGAGTCTTAACCAGCGGCAGCTTCTTCGTTAGTTTTTATCGAATGTCTCGATCCAAAACTAAAAACTCGAACATAGCAGAATTTTCAAAATAAAAAAGGCTCAGCGGAAAACCGCTAAGCCCTTAAAACTAAAACGAAAAAAAACTGGCGTCCCCAGGGGGATTCGAACCCCCGTCGCCGGCGTGTAAGGCCGGTGTCCTGGGCCAGGCTAGACGATGGGGACGCTTTTTTGATTGGGAAAAAAGAAAAAAGTGAGCCGCGAAGGGATCGAACCTTCGACCACCTGCTTAAAAGGCAGGTGCTCTACCAACTGAGCTAGCGGCCCTCATTAGAGGCGCTAAATTAACAAACCTGTTTTAGCATGTCAAACTAATTTATTTTTCTTGATTTTAAACCGCCTCCTCCATAGAATGACTTTCATCAAACCATTTAACTCCTTATAAAGGAACGCCTTGGAAAAAGCCGATAAAATCTGGATGGACGGGAAACTGGTCCCCTGGCACGAAGCCAATATCCACGTCCTGACCCACACCCTGCATTATGGTATGGGCGTGTTCGAAGGCATTCGTTGCTACCAGACGAAAAAGAAATCCGCCGTGTTCCGCCTGCCAGAGCACGTCGATCGCTTGTTCAATTCCGCTAAAATCCTGGGAATCGAGGTTCCCTTCACGCGCGCCCAGATTCGCAAGGCCATTTTGCAAACTATCTCCGCCAACAAGTTGGAGGAGTGCTACATCCGGCCCATCGTTTTTCTGGGCGACAACAAAATGGGACTCAACCCCGAGGGGGTGGACGTCCGGGTCGCCGTTGCCGCCTGGCCCTGGGGCGCCTATCTGGGCGAGGACGGGTTGAACAAAGGGATCAAGGTTTGCGTTTCCTCTTTCACGCGCCATCATATCAATATTAGCATGACCCGCGCCAAGGCCTGCGGTTATTACATAAATTCCATCCTCGCCAAGGTGGAGGCGGTCCGCAACAAATGCGACGAAGCCATTTTGCTGGACACGAACGGATACGTGTCGGAAGGTTCCGGGGAGAACGTTTTCATTCTGAAAAAGGGAATTTTACGGACGCCGGATCTTGCTTGCGCCAACCTGGAAGGCATTACCCGCGACGCGGTGATGGAGATTTGCGCGCATCTGAAGATTAAGGTCGAAGAAGGCTTCATCACTCGAGACGAGCTTTATCTGGCGGACGAGATGTTTCTCACCGGCACTGCGGCAGAGATCACCCCGGTCCGCGAAGTGGACGGACGGCCCATTGGCAATGGGAAGAAAGGCAAGGTCACGGACCAGGTTCAAAAAACTTTTTTCGACGCGGTCGGCGGTAAAAATCCAAAATTCAAAAAATGGTTGACCGAGGTCTAGGGCAAAAAGTGAAGTCGGACCTTGCCAAAGGGTCTTTGGCGTTTTATTAAAATGTAAAAGGAACCGATTTTCATTTAACCGTCGTCAGGAGTAGATTTTCATGCCCATTTATGAGTACGAGTGTCAGAAGTGCGGAGACACTTTTGAGGCCATGCAAGCCATTTCTTCCAAACCCCTGAAAAAGCACGACGACAATGGGTGCCAGGGAAAAGTGCAACGCCTGGTTTCGGCCTCCGCGTTTGTTTTAAAAGGATCGGGGTGGTACACCAGCGATTACCCCTCCGAGGCGCGCAAGAAGGGTTGGGAACAGGAAAGCAAACAAGCTAAAGGCGCGACGGAGGCTCCCGCCGCCGACTCTTCCGGCGACAAAGCCAAAGCCTCGCCCGAAGCCAAAACCCCGTCCGAAGCCAAAACGGAGACCCCCGCGCCCGCGGCAAAAGAGTCCAAAACCTCCAGCTCCAAAAACCCCTATAGCTCCAGAAAAAAAAGTAAGGCCAAATCCGCGCGCCGGCGTTCGTCCAAATAGGGCGCGCGCGATTCATGGCTTCCCCTCCAGACCTGTTTCAAAACATATTTTCTTCCATCGCCGACGGTTTGGTCCTGGCGTCCCAGGATCTAAAAATTGTTTGCGTCAACCAGGCGGTGGAGGAAATGTTTGGCGTCTCGAAGGACAAGTTTCATGGCCAACCTTTGGCGCTGTTGTTTCCCGATCAGCAAGAAATTCTGGACGTCGTCCAGGAAACCATTGCCTTCGGTTTTGCCTGCCGGGAGATTGAATGCCGGGGGATTAGGAAATCCAGTTCCAGCGCGTTTCCCCTGATCCTGACCGCATCGCCGGTTTCCGGCGAGGACGGAAAACCCGACCACGCCATTTTGTTAATCAAGGATATCAGCCGCCTGAAGGACCATCAGCAGAGGCACGAGCAAAGCGACCGGATGGACAACCTGGGCATTCTGGCGCTGGGGATGGCGCACGAAATTAAAAACCCGCTGGTCTCCATCGGCGCCTCCGCGCAATTACTATTGAAAGAATTGAAATCGCCGGAGCAAAGGAAGTTTCTGGAAATTGTCGTTTCCGAATCGGATCGCATCAACCGGATGATGGAGCGGATGCTGGACTTTGCCCGGCCCGATCAATTGGAAATCCGGACCGCCAATATTCATGAAATTCTGGAGGAAATCCTGGTCCTGGAAAAGGATTCTCTGGACAAAAAAGGCGGACGTTTTATTCAGCAATACGATCCCAGCCTGCCTCTTATTCAGGCCGACGAGGATCGGTTGAAACAGGTGTTTCTGAATCTGATCCAAAACGCTATCGACGCGGTGGAACCCGGCGGCGAGATTCGTCTGGTCACCCAGATCAACCGGGACTTTTCCATCAAGACGCGACGGAGTCCCAATCTCCAGATTCATCTTCTCGTAGAAGTTTGGGATAACGGGCCGGGAATATCAGAGGCGGCTATGAGCAAATTGTTCACTCCCTTTTTTTCCACCAAAAAAAAAGGCAACGGCCTCGGGCTTCCTATATCATTAAAGATCATCGAGGCCCATCAAGGCAAAATGAAAATCGTTTCCGAAGAGGGAAAGGGCGCGCGCGCGCAGGTATTCCTGCCCTTAACACAAGGTTGAGGTTTCCAAAGAAGCACCCGTGGTTATAAAAATAGCAAATAGCGTCCCGTCTGCGGCGGACCCTTCTACTTTGACAAGCTTCTAATAATGCCCACAATTCAAAAAATTCTTATTCTGGACGACGAGGAAAACGTGCGCTGGGTTCTGAAAAAGGCCCTGGAACAGAAACGGTTTTCTGTCGACGCGGCGGCCACGGCGGAGGAAGCTCTGAAAAAAATCGAGTCCAACCGTTACCTGCTGGTTTTTTCCGATATCTTTCTCGACGGCATGAGCGGCCTGGAGTTTCTGGAGCAGGCCAGGTGTGTGGACGCCGATCTAAAGGTGGTGGTCATGACCGCGCAGAACACCATGAACAACACCATCGACGCCATGAGCAAGGGAGCCTTCGACTATATCAGCAAGCCTTTCAACCTGGAGGATATTTACAGCCTGGCGAACCGCGCGCTCAAAAGCCATGTGGAACCGACGAGTGAAGTCCCGTCCCACGAACCGTCCGCCGACGAAGACCTGATCATCGGTAAAAGCAAAAAGATGCAGGATATTTTCAAGACGATTGGCAAATCCGCCCCTTCCGACCTGCCGGTTTTGATCACAGGCGAGAGCGGCGTCGGCAAGGAGTTGGTCGCCCGCTCGCTCCACAACTATTCCAATCGGGCGGACCAGTCGCTCGTCTCCATCAACTGCGCCGCTATTTCCAGGGAACTGTTAGAGTCCGAATTGTTTGGACATGAGAAAGGATCATTTACCGGAGCGCACGAGTCGAAGGTGGGGCGTTTTGAACAGGCGGACGGCGGGACCATATTCCTCGACGAAATCGGCGACATGGAACCGTCCCTGCAAGCGAAAATTCTCCGCGTATTGCAGAACCATGAGTTTTACCGAGTGGGCGGCAAGGTTTCCATCCGGGTGGACGCCCGCATCATCGCCGCCACCAATCAGGATCTGAAGGAACTCATAGAGCAAAAACGATTTCGCGAAGACCTGTTTCACAGGCTCAACGTTCTGCACATCGACCTGCCGCCTCTCAGGGAACGGCAGGAGGACATTCCTCTGCTGGCGCGGGAATTTATCAACCGTTTTGGCTCCAGGAAAAAAGCGTTTCTGACGCGCGAAGTTGAAAATATATTTTACAAGTATTCCTGGCCAGGCAATATTCGCGAACTTGAAAATATCGTCAAGCGCAGTTTGGTTCTCGCCGTTTCGGGTCCCATTCTTCCGGACCACCTGCCCACTTACATTTTGGAAGAGAGCGAGTTCACGCCCGCTCTGGACAACGAACTGGAAATGCGCTTGGACCGATGGGTGCAGGACTATCTACGGCAAAACCCCGGCTGGGAGCAAAGGGACGACCTTTACGAGCGCGTAATTCAAATGCTGGAAAAACGCCTGCTGACCGCGACGCTGGATAAATTCTCCGGCAAGCAGGTGGGCGCCGCCAAGGCCCTGGGGATCAACCGCAATACCTTAAAGCGCAAGATCGACTCCATGAATCTGTCCTTCGTTAAAAAGCCTTCCAAAACCTGAAGCCCAAACGCTCCTCGAAGCGCGCGGGGATAAAAGACGGAGCCGCCGGTTCATGCAAATCCAGACCCTCCTGCAATACCAAAGCCCGCTGGGCGTTCCCGTTGAAATAAAAAAGCAGACTTTTAATTGCGCCAGGTCCGCCGCCGGTCGCCCCGTCAAAAAAATCTCCTTCGTCGCAGGTCTGCACGGCGACGAATGGGAAGGACTTTATATCTGCCATTTGCTGTCGCGCTACCTTCAGGATCTCAAGACAACGCACGCGGAATCATTTTTGGGCGAAATTAATATTTATCCCGCCGCCAACCCGCAGGCGGTTTGCGAAGGAACCCGGCTGACCCCTTTTTTCTCCGTGGACGCCAACCGTAGTTTTGGCGCGGGCGGCGCCGATTCGCTTCCCGAATACGTCGCTTCCGATTTGTTTGAAGATATCCGCTCCTCGTCCGATTTGGCGGTGGATATTCATGCCAGCAACCAGCGCCTTTTGGAGCTTCCACAAATCCGCATCGTCGAGGAGTTTGATTTGTCGCTCACGCCCCTGGCCTCGGAGTGCAACGTCGACCTGGTCTGGGTGCACCCCATGGCTGGCGTGTTTCGGTCGACGCTGGCTTACAACCTGAACAAGGCGAGAGTTCCCGCGCTGGTCGTTGAAACAGGAATCTGTCTGCGCATCCATCCGGAATTTTGTCGGCAAGTTTTCCTCGGATTGGTTCATTTGATGCGCCATGTCGGAATTTTGAAAGGCGACGACTCGCTGGAATTTTCGGTTAAAAAACCGCGCGTTGTTTATCCTCGCGAAGTGGGTTCGCTCCAGGCGAAAAAATCGGGATTGTTCGTTCATCAGATGAAGTTGGGTCAGAACGTACAGGAAGGCGAGAAAGCCGGCGAGATAATCGACCCTATCCAGGGCAGGGTTTTGGAAGAAGTTCGTTTCCCATTCAGCGGAATGTTGTTTACCGTTTGCGAAAACCCCGTCGTTTACGAAGGCGCCCCCCTGGCGCGGGCGGCTCTAGACCAACCCGCCGGAAAATGAAAAAACAAATTCTCTCTTTAACGACTCCGCTCGGCCAAAGCGTCCCGCTTTATAAAAACGTCTGGGGATCTACGAAGAAGGGCAAGAGTTTGTCCATCGTCGGTGGATTGCGCGGCAACCAGTTTAACGGCATGCGCCTGCTGGCCAGGCTCTCCGGCTTTTTGGACGCAGTGGAGAAAGGCGAGGCGGCGGGGTTTGAAATTTCGGGAAGCGTCCAAATCATTCCGCTGGGAAACCTTTTCGCCGTTCAGAGCGGAACCAGAAACTGGACTTTCGACAACCTGAACTTCGATCTGGCATTTCCCGGATACGATCAAGGCGAACCGACGGACCGGATAGCGCATTGTCTTTACCGGCACACGTTTGAATCGGACTTTGCGCTCGCGGTCCACTCTTACGACGCCCGCTACCAGGAACTGGCGCATGCGCGTTTGTTTCATGGCGACCGCAAGGCGCGAAAACTGGCGGACGGCCTCGGACTCCGCGCGGTCCGCGAAATCCGGGAGACGTCCGTCTCCGAATTGCAACTGATCTCTCAATGGAGAGAAAGAGGCGTCGCGGCCCTCATGCTGTGTCCGGGTGAAACCGGGACTCTGGATACCGGTCTTTGCGAAAACCTGTTCGGCAAGCTGGTAGATCTTATGATTGGGGCGGGCGTTCTAAATAGCGCCAACAGAACGCCGGAGAAAACCGAGGTCTCATTTTATTCGCCTAAAGAGGAAGTTGAATTGAAGAGCTCTTACGCCGGCTTGTTCATACCGGAGCGTTCGGTGGGGGACGAGTTGCGTGCAGGAGATAAACTTGGGGAGATACGAGATATTTACAGCGGAGAAATTTTAGAGGAAATCACGGCGCCTGGGGAGGGGTTGTTGGTCGGCCTACGGGTTTACCCGCTGGTATACCAGAGCGAGACGCTGGCAACGCTGGTCGCCAAAAAAAGCCGATGGCCGTTTTCGTTCTAAGATAAAAGCGTGAGGCTTGGCGAATCGGCGGTTATTATAAATTCAAAAAAAACGTTACGAATCCGAACAGCGCAATCACGCCTCCCAAAATGGAGAGAATGTTTCCAACCAGGTTTCTTTGTTTAACAATATCGTCCTTGGCGCCGTCTATCATGGCATATTTCAGTTTGGGATCCCTCAACTTGTCGTTTACCTTGCGCTCGTATTTAGAGCAAAGTGTCATGATAAATATGCCAACAAAAAATATTATAATTGCGGTGAGTTGTCCCTCGGCAAGAAAATTCATTCGCCACCAGCCTTGTTTCAGGTTTATCAATTTTAAGAGCGCGTCGGCTCTGGTTAGCTAACCTATGATTGTAACAGAAATGGAAGCATTTAGAGAACCTCCCGGCGAGGAAACGAGGCCAGTAGGCGTAACTTATATGAAAAATTCTACGGGTAACAGCGAGTTTGCAAATCAAACTGCTTGCTGCAGGGGGCGGCAGGCAGTCTTTTACGAGTAACTCTACGTGCTTGAGAGAAATTACTGGCGTTGAATTTATTTGAAAGTGTGTAAAAACCGATGGCGTCGTTGTCGATTAAGAAGATATCATCCATTTACCAACCAACTCTCCCGGGTGAGTGGCCGGCGGCGGCTCAACATTCGGACGGCTATCGTTTCTCGAACGAACCCTTTCTGCTGGCAGATTTTGTTCGGCCTCGGCACGGAGATCGGGTTTTGGACGTCGGCTCCGGAAGCGGCGTCGTTCCCATTTTATTGGCGACGCGGTTTCCCGGTTTGAAAATTACGGGCGTCGAAATCCAAAAATCCCTGTTGGATATCGCCCGCCAAAACGTTCGGGAAAATGGTTTGGAAAACCTTATCCATTTAGTCCACGCGGATTTCACCCAGGCGCTCCCAGCTCTGGATAATGAACCCTTCGATTTAATACTAGGCAACCCGCCGCACCGTAAACTTGGGACCGGCAGAATCAACCCGGACCCCGGCAAAGCCATGGCCCGGCACGAACTGACTTTAAACTTGCCTGGCCTTATCGAGTCGGCCCATGCGCGCTTGAAGTCCGGAGGCAAGCTGGCTCTGGTTTATCCGCTCTCCCGGCTGGAAGAGGCGAGGAAAGAAATGCTCCGGCGAAAAATTTACCCCAGCCGGTTGCGTCTGGTTTGTGGTCGAACCGGAAAACCGCCGTACGTTTTTCTGATTGAAGGAATCAAAGGCGCCCAGGTTCCCAGTGTGGCGGAATCCACGCTCTCTATATATAATGAGGCAGGAATTCAAACCGAAGAAATGAAAGACCTGTATGCTTCCTTTAATCATCCTGGCTGGACCCACCGCCTCTGAAAAAAGCGAAACCGCCGTCGCTCTGGCCGAGGAGTTGGGTTCGGAAATCATCAGCGCCGACTCGGTTCAGGTTTACAAGTATTTTGACGTCGGTTCCGCTAAGCCTTCCTTGGAAACGCGGCAAAAGGTCGTGCATCATTTGATCGACGTACTTGAACCAGACGAGAAATTTTCGGCGTTTGATTTTAAAACCCGCGCCTTGAAAATCATCCAGTTGCTGGCTGATAAAGGGCAAACCCCCATCCTGGCGGGAGGGACGGGTTTGTACATGAAAACCCTTATGGAAGATTACGATTGCGCCGTGCAGGCCAGCCCAGAAACAAAACTCCGGGTTCGCGAGGAAATCGAGGCAAGTGGACTGGAAACCGCCTATCAAAAATTGAGCGAGATCGACCCGGCGTCCGCGCAAAAAATTCAACCCAACGATTCCTTTCGCATCGAACGGGCTCTGTCGGTTTATTATCAAACCGGCCAAACGCTGTCGGAATTCCACGAGCGGGAACAAGCGCCCAACCCCAATCCCAAATTCCAAACGCGATTCTTCTTCCTGGACTGGGAAAGAAAGCTTCTTTATGAAAGAATAGAGGCGCGAATCGATTCCATGATGGAACGCGGTTTGGTTGAAGAGGTGGAATCTCTGCTGAGCCGGGGGATTTCCAGAAGTTTGAAACCTTTTAAAAGTATTGGATACTCCCAGATCGTAAATTATCTCGACGGAAAAATTTCCCGCGACCGCGCGGTTTACGAAGCCAAACGCGAAACCCGCCGCTACGCCAAGCGGCAATTGACCTGGTTTAGAAAAGTGCAAGATTCCATTTCCATACCCGCCAGTCCCGTTGACCGGCCCAAGGATTTGAGAGATAAAATTCTTGCGCGCCTTCCCTCGCTTGCGTGCCTGGCCCTGGGCCTTTTTTTGATTGCAGGTTCGCCGCTTCAGGCGGGCGCGTCCATGCTCTCCTTCAACGAAGGTCGCAAGTTATATGGTCAAGGCTCTTTCGCCAAAGCTGAAAATCATTTCAAAGTCATGCGCAACATGGCGCCGGACTCTGCCTTCGGAAAGCAGGCGTTGTTCCTCCTGGGAAAAATTCGCTTCGCCAATGGAGAGTTTGACGCGGCTTTGGAAACCTGGCAGGAGGCTTTGAGCGAATATGAAATCCTGGAGGATTATATTCGCTACGAAACGGCGCAAACCTATATCCAACTGAACCGGGAGTCCGAAGCGTTAAATGAATTGGACTTGCTGGTAAAAACTTTTCCTGATTCCAGGTTGTACCCGGAAGCGCGCGCGCTTCAAGCCCGTCTTCTGGAAAAGGCCGGAAGTACCAGCGAAGCGATTGGCGTTCTGAGTCAAGCCATCGCCCGGCTGGAAAAAAAGAGCGCCCTCCGCGAGTTTAAAGCACGCCTGCCGGATCTGATCTGGCAGCAAGGGTTGGCGTTGGAGCAAGCGGGGAAAAAACTCGAAGCGTTCAAGCGCTACCGCAGGCTTTATATCGAATATCCCACCCACGCGGTAATGGAAGAAGCGCTTCCGAGATATCGCGCGCTGGAAAATGAAAAAGACGCTCTCGCCCTGAGCCAGAAAGAAGCGGCCAAAAGAATCCGACTGTTATTGGCAGGCGTTCAAAACAAAGAAGCCATTGAAGAAATCCAGCGATGGAAAAAGAAGAGCGAAGCCTTGCCGCCGCGATTTTATTTTTATTACGCCAGAGCATACAAGGGCCTGGGTAAGAGGGCGAAGTCGGTAGAAAAACTGGCTGAATTTTTAAAGACCTATCCTGAGCACAAACGCGCCCAGGAAGCGAAACTCGATATCGGCTACCATTATTGGAACTTGAACCGGGACGAAAAAGCGATTGAATATTTCGGCAAGGTTCTATCCCAGAACGCAAAAAACCGCAGGGCGCAAAAGGCGCATTTTCTTTTGGGCAGGCTGTACGAAGACGCGGGAAATGAAAAGGAATCTTCCAAACATTATTATATCCTGGCGCAGGGAACCCGGAAATCCATCCATGAGGAAAAGGCGGGGTGGCGAATTGCTTGGGCCTTCTATGTAAAAAGAAAATACCCGGAAGCCTTGAAGCAGTTTGAAGACAATGCGGAAAAATTTCCAAAGGGGAAGTTGGCCGAGGAAAATTTATTTTGGCGAGCCAAGGCGCTGGAGAAACTAAGCCGAAGCGCGGAATCCAAAAAAGTTTACCGTCGGCTTGCTCAAATTTTCCCTCTCGGATTTTATGGATTGCAGGCGCGTCGTAAAATTGAAGCGGACCCCTCCGTTTTATTTTTTGCCTCCGCCGCGAGTCCAAAAATTCGCAAAGCCTCCTACTCTCCCGTTCCCGAAAGCCCGAAAGCAGGCCGACCCAAGTTAAGCGCTCGGGATAAGGCGCGATGGGTGCGCGCGCGCGAGTTTATCTCCATGAGATTCCTGGAGGACGCCCGCTACGAGTTGCGCTCCCTGCAAAAATCCATCCCGAAGAAATTATCCGACGCCCTCTGGCTGGCGGAACTTTACAATGCCGCCCAGGCCTATTCCGAGTCGATTCGCCTGCTTTACTTGTTCAGGAGCGTCGCTCGCGCCGACGAAGGGTCGGAGACGTCAATGCGTTTTTGGAAGAATCTTTATCCTCCGGCCTATTCTAAAATTATCGAGGGCCGGGCCGATAGCCTCGGCGTCGACCCGAATCTAGTGCGCGGAGTCATCCAGCAGGAAAGTATGTTCGACCCCAAGGCGCTTTCCCGGGCGGGCGCGCGGGGCTTGATGCAAATCATGCCGCAAACCGGGGAGCGCCTCTTGTTAAAATATGCCGGCCAAAGCCGGTTCGAAGTCGACCAGCTTTTCGACCCCAGGCTGAACATCCAAATGGGAATTCATTATTTGAGCGAGTTGGGCGAGCAGTTTGAAAATAATCCCATCTACATGCTCATTTGTTATAATGCGGGACCGCGCGCCCTTAAACGCTGGATCAAGCGATTAAATAACCTGGAAGAACCGGAAATGGCGCCGGAATCGATTCCCTGGCCGGAAACAAAAAAGTACGTCAAGAATGTTTTGAGGAACTACGGCGTTTATAAAATATTGTACGGCGAGGGCAGTAGAAAGCGCGAACCGGCGCAATCGCAATCAGTCATTAAAGAATGAACTCTAAAGTCCGCCTCGGCAAAGTAAAGAATTACGATCTGAACGAAGTTGAAAATTTCGTTCGCCAATCGTTCGAACTGTTCTCCGCCGAAAAACCATTGTTCGGTCCCGGGCAAAGGGTATTGCTGAAACCGAACCTGTTGAAAGCCGCCGCTCCGGAACAATGCGTCTCCACGCATCCGGTCGTCGTCGAAGCCGTATGCCGGGCGCTTTGCGACCTGGGCGTTGCGCGGATCGATATCGGCGACAGTCCCGCGTTGGGAAGTTTGAGCGCCGTCGCCCGCAAGGCCGGCTACGGTCCTATTCTCGATAAATACGGCGTCCGGCTGACGCCTTTCTCCAATCCGGTCCCTTTGGACATTGAAGAAAATATCGCGCATATTAAAATTGCGGGCAACCTGGCGGACTACGATCAAATTGTCAACCTGCCGAAATTCAAATCCCATCGCCAAATGACGCTCACCCTGTCGATCAAGAACCTGTTCGGATGCGTGATCGGCAAACGCAAGCCGGTTCTACATTGTCTGGTGAACAACGACAAAATCAAATTCGGGAAAATGCTCGTGGAGATTGCCCGGCATATCGACCCTTGCCTGACGATTGTGGACGGAGTCCGGGCCATGGAAGGCAACGGTCCAATGGGAGGAACGCCTTATCCCCTGGGCCTGCTCGCCGCCGGACATGACATGACGGCGCTGGACCGCATATTGGCCGAGATCGTCCGGGTTCCTCCGGAAAAAGTATTTGCGTTGGAGGCCGCGCGGCTCAAGAATTTTGGCGTCTGGAATCTCGAACGTATCCAGCTCTTTGGCGAGACCGATCTGAGCGCGCTCAAGGTCGACGATTTTCATCTGGCGCAAAGCGAACTGGACATCACTTTTAATCCCTTGCGAATCGTAAAATCATTTCTCAAACAATGGTTCGAAGTTGGAGTCAAGGAGAAGCTGGCGGGATAGGCGATTTCACTCGTCGGAGAAGCCCGCGTTCAAAACCATTATGAAATCCCAAAAAATCGACAGCGACCAATGGGTTGAGCAGTACGGCGACATGATGTTTCGCTACACGCTGTTGCGCGTTCGCGACACGGACACGGCGGAAGAGATTGTTCAAACTGCGTTTGTGTCGGCGCTCCAGTCCAAGGATTCATTTCAAGGAAGGTCCACGGAAAAGAGTTGGCTGTTCGGCATCCTCAAGCATAAAATCCTTGATCATTTCCGGGACGCTAAAAAGAACGTTCGTCTGGACTCCATAGGAGACGAGGACGGCGACCCCTTGGAATATGCTTACAATAAATTGGGCGCCTGGAACAAAATGCCGCAGCACTGGAGGACCGACCCCGCTCAGGCGGCGGAAAACACGGAGTTGATGCAGGTATTGGCGGGTTGCCTGGACGGGCTTTCGGATAAGTTTCGCCGTATTTTTGTCTTAAAAGAGATTGAGGGTCTGAGTTCAGAGGAAATTTGTAAGGAGTTCGACATTCAATCGACTAATCTGTGGGTCATTCTGCACCGGGCTAGAAATCAGCTCAAACTGTGTCTGGAAACAAAGTGGTTTGATAAAAAATGAAAAAACTTCTTTCTCTGCCAATCATGTTTATCGAAAAGCTTTTGAAGCTTTCATGCCGGGATGTCTCCGCGCTCGCCTCGGAAAATTTGGACCACGACCTGCCTTTTTTTAAACGCCTCAAGTTGAAGCTCCACTTGGCCATTTGCGGCGCTTGTAAAAATTATCAGACCCAGTTGGAAATCCTCAAACGCATGTGCGCGAGCATGGGCGAAGAGGACTCTTCCGTGAAGCAGGATATCTCCCTCAGTTCGCCCGCCAAGGAAAAGATAAAGAAAGCCTTAAAACATTAATCCGGCGTGGCCCGGTCAGCGCCTGGATGCAATGGGCGCAGTGTTACCGTGAAAATTACGAACTCCATTGGTTTGCAAATCAATAACGTTGCCTCCACGGCGAGTAGCCTGTAACTCAAGCCATGTCCCGGCTAAAATTCCTGCGATTCCTGATTTATGGTTTCCTCGGATTCCTTTTATCTCCAATAAAATCCCTGGCGCAGATGGCGCCGCGCGTTTTCGACGCCGGCAGGACCACTCCCCAAATCACCCCGGTTGCCAAGTTTTACGTTGAGGATTACTCCGGCCCTCCCGCGTCCTTGAAGGAGCGCCCGGAAGCGTGGGCGTTGCGACTCCATGGAATGGTGGAGCGCGAAAGGGTTTTTACCCTCCACCAACTGCTGAAGCGCCCGACCGTAAAAATGTTCGCGACGATCAATTGTATCGGCAACCCCGTCGGCGGCGGGGCCATTGGCAACGCCTTGTGGGAAGGCGTGTCCCTCGCCAATCTTCTGGACGAAGCGGACCCGGATTTTTTCGCAGACCGGGCGGCGTTCAAGGGCGCGGACGATTACCACGACAGCATTCCCCTGAATTTAGCCCGTCGTCCCTCCGCGCTTCTGGCGCTTAAAATGAACGGGCAGCCATTAACGTTGGATCATGGGTTTCCATTAAGGCTCGTCGTTCCGGGCTTGTATGGAATCAAGCAAATGAAATGGATTCGCGAAATTGAAATTGGCAATGACGCCCGCGAAGGTTATTGGCAAAAACGCGGATGGTCGAAAAAAGCGCGGGTCAAAATTTTTTCCCGCATCGACCACCCCAGGGACGGGGACTGGGTTTTTCAGCGGGCTGTTGTGGCACAGGGCATTGCGTTTGCGGGGAACCGGGGCGTACAGTACGTACAGGTTTCCAGCGACGGCGAGAAAACCTGGGCGCTGGCGAAACTGGAGCCGCCGCTCTCCGATTACTCCTGGACGCGATGGTCGATACCCATATCATTTAACAAACCGGGCCGCTACCAGCTTTCAGTGAGAGCCGCGGACCAATACGGCGGGGTGCAGAGAGACGACCTGCGCGATCCGTTTCCTTCCGGAACCTCGGGCGTCCACCGCGTCAACATAGCCGTTACTTGACCCTTTTAAACTCCGCCGAAATATTCCTTGAAGCAAACTAGGTCTGCTGAACTTTAGTTTTTACTATATAATTTTTTACAAACGCCTCCCGGTTGACCTTGAGGTAAAAATAATGTCAAAATTTCAATTGATTCATTGGAATATCCGTCTCTACCGAAATTTGCTGAAAAGGAAACATTTTCTAATAAATTTTTCATTTATATTTCAAACTTGGTTGAATCCATGACTTCCCTTTCGATCGAAGGAACTTTAATCCAAGGGACTTACAATATCCCCTTGGTGATGGTTTCGATTTTGGCAGCCGTTTTGGCTTCCTTCACCGCGCTGTATTTAGCTTCCAGTTTTAGGGAATGTGATTCCTGCCGCGTGAGGCTTTGGACAGCCGGTTGCTCTTTTTCCCTGGGCGGCGGAATCTGGTCCATGCATTTCATTGCCATGTTGGCCTGGGAGTCTCCGGTTCCCGTAAAATTTGGAACGGTATTGACAGTCCTTTCTTTTTTCCTGGCTGTGATCCCCGCGGCTTGGGCTTTTCATATTGCCAACTCCGACCAGGAAGTTAAAAGAAGGGCGCTTACTGGCGGATGCGCGCTGGGAGCAGGCATTTCGTTGATGCATTATTGCGGGATTCTTGCGATGCAA
Source organism: Nitrospinaceae bacterium (assembly GCA_029261555.1). Lineage (GTDB taxonomy): Bacteria > Nitrospinota > Nitrospinia > Nitrospinales > JACRGP01 > JAJDBB01. The sequence goes on from JAJDBB010000061.1 coordinate 15,540, forward strand.
ATGCCCGCAACTATGCGTTTTAACGGATGGCTTGTCGGGCTTTCTGTTTTTATCGCCGTTTCGGCCGCCATGGTCGCCTTATGGCTCTTTATCAGATTCCGGGATATGGGCGGCTCCTCCCAATGGAATATGCGCTGTATCGCCGCGGTTTTAATGGGTTCAGCCATTGCTGGAATGCATTACACCGGCATGGCGGCGGTTGAATTTATTTCTACGAACAACGCATCCTTTGAAACGCCTATCGACCGAAACGTTTTAGCGACGGCGATTTCCGTCGTCACCTTTTTAATTTTTGGAATCGCTATTGCAGCGGCCATCCTGAACCGACGGTTTTTCAACCTGAATAAAAGAAACGAAGATTTGGAACGCCGGGTGGGGGAGCGAACGCAGGAGTTGAGAAAAAAGAACGAGGAGTTGGATTCTGCGCTCGCCCAAGCGGTGGAATACGCTAGCCTGGTTCAAAAAGGATTTCTTCCCGAACATCCGCCGGAGTTGAAAGAATTTATTTTCGCCGCAAAGACTTTTCCAGCAAAACACGTCGGCGGAGATTTTTATGATTTTGTGGTTCTGGATGAAAACAAATTGGCGGTCTTGTTTGGCGACGTTTCCGGCAAAGGGGTTCCCGCCGCCCTTTATATGGCGAGGTTGATCAGCGATTTTCGTTACCTGTGCCGAAAAGATTCGCATCCGCAGTCCCTCATGAGCAAAATCAATTGCATATTGAGCGAACGCTCCGATCATGGAATGTTTGCCACGGCAATTTATCTTTTGCTCGACATAAGGGAAAATACCATTGAATTGGCAAACGCCGGGCACCATTCGATTTTAATTAGGGACGAGAAGCAACAATTCCATGAGATGGGAAAAGCCGGCGGCATCCCTTTGGGAATATTTTCGGATACTCAATACAATTTGGAGAAAATCCAGTTGAAAAAGGGCAATTTGGTGGTCCTTTATACGGATGGAGTGACGGAGCCTAAAGATGAAATGAATAATGAATTTGGTCTTTTGGGTCTGGAAAAAACTTTAAACGGCGATCAAAGTTCGCCGGAAGAATTGATCGGAAAATTAAGATCGTCAATTCAAAAATTTACTCACAATGCCCCCCCCCACGACGACTTAACCATCCTGGCTTTCCAGGTCCTTTAGCCCTCGTTGTTTTTCTCTGACAAACGCCAGGGATAGAGCGACGTCCTTACGTGGATTATGGGACGCCCGATCAGGAAACCGACGGGGATGTAGCTTTTTCCTTGTACTTTTTGTAGAGCGTGGGTATCAAGGAGAACAGTCCCAGCAGCGCGAAGGCGCCCAGCACGCCCGGCGAGGCAATGCCGGAAAGCGAGTCGATTGCGGCCAGATTGCTCGCGGCGTTGGCGAACACAAACGATCCGGGAATGATGCCGATCATGGTGCCCAGTACATAGGTTCGCAGAGGAATTTGAGTCAGGCCGGACGCCAGGTTGATGAGAAAAAACGGGAACACGGGGACCAGACGCAAAAACAAAATATAGTTGAGGGCGTTTTTGGAAAACCCCTCGTTGAATTTTTGCAACTTGCCGCCGAATTTTTCTTCCACCCAGTCGCGTAAAATAAATCGTGCCGCAAGGAACGCCAGAGTCGCCCCCACGGTGGCGCCGATGTTGATAAACAACGTGGCCTTCACGGCGCCGAATATCGCGCCTCCGCACAGCGTCATGATGGTGGCTCCGGGAAGGGACAACGCGACCACGACGATGTACACGCCAATATAGCCCAGCGCCATGGTCAGGGCGTTCGCCTCGTAATATTCAAGGAGGGCTTGCCGGTTTGCCTTCAGGCTTTCCAGGGTCAGGTATTGCCCGAGATCAAATACATAAAAAATCGACGCGGCGGCAACCAGCGCGGCGACCAGAATTATTTTCTTTTTCATTCGCGAGTTCCTTCATAAATCAGAGTATCTGGGTGAAATGCGAACCAGGCGAACCAGAATCCGGTTACGGAGGGGATTTCTTTTCCGTCTCCGGCGAAAACGCGCGCCGACCGGGCTTTGGGATCATAAATAATTTTTACCTGGGTTCCTTCTATTTTATCCGTTACGGGCTTGCCGTTTGTGGGCAATGCGGAGAACGCGTAAGCCTTGGACCGCCCGCCCGCCTCCACGCCGACCACCCACTCCTTGGGATGATATTCTGAGTTTTGTCTGCCCACGTCGAACATGATATCGGGACTGGAGGCGTAGCCTTCGTAGGGGTCGCGTTCGTAATTGCGCGAGTGGCCGGTTTGCGTTGAAAGCGCCAGGGTCTTTGGATGGCCGCGTTTCCAGTCCTCCCACGAGGTGTGGGTGGAAGGCAGAAGTCGCAGTTTTTTTCCGGTCAGTTTGCCCGCCACCGCTTCGCCTTTGATCTGCGACCACAGGCTTTCGGTTTTGCGATCGTACAACAACATGTCGCTTTGATACAGCAATCCGGAGACGCCAAAGGTGTTGTTCCTGCCCGCCGACTTGCCGTCGAAGACCATGCCGGTACCGCACAGGGGGCAATAGGAGACCACAATCCGGCGTCCGTCGAGCGCGTCGTTGACGATTTCGTGCCAGTTGAGAATCTTTATGGGGTAGGCTTTCGCCTTGCCGCCCATCTGGACGCCGATCACCCGATCTTTTTTTTTCAAGAACGATTTTCCCGCCTCCTCGGCGGAAACGAATTTGGGGCGGTCGATAGCCGGGATGCCGTCCTTGGGAGGGCCGCCGCTCTTAATGTCGTCGACGGGAATGCTGTGCCGGGTCAGGTCAAACCCGGAGCGGCCAAAGCCCGAAAGCCCAAACCAGGCCAGAGCCAATAAAACCGCCGCTATTATAATAAAACGTTTCACGCTTCGAACCTCGAACGGATTTTGTTCAAACTATGATTAGGTCGAAGCCGAGAAGATTTCCTTACATTTTCCGGGAATTTTTGGTCGTAAAAATTTCAGAGGAGTTGATCAGCAATTTAAATCCCCGGACAGGCGGGTCAATTTGTCGTGGAAGACGTCCTGGATTTCGGACTGGATTTTTTTAAAATCGTAATCCACGAACGAGCCGCCGCCGTCCAGAAAATCAATCTGCTGGTTGATCTTGACGCAGGATCGCCGGCTCTTTCCTTTGGACGAGGAACCCCCCGTCATCAAATCGCAAAACAATTTTCCCTGGAGCGCCGTGGCTATCAACTGGGGATTGACCGGATAATTTTTCTCTTGCTTCAAATATTTCGCGATGGAGACGATGTTTTCAAATTCCTTCCCCGCCAGGGCATACTCACCGTCCAAAACGTATTGGATGGCTTTCATCATGGCCAAATCCTTGTTGCCGACAAAGCCGTCGCGGGCTCCTGGTTTGAAGTAAACGTCCTCAAAAATTTTTATCAATTGAACCGCCCTGTTCCTGCACAGTTTTTTTGACATGGGATGAGGCGGCTTAAGATTCTGGTTTTTAGGATTGATTTGCTCGGAGATGTAAAACCAGACCAGCGTTTTTAACGCCAGCGGACGGGTCAGCGCGTCTTTCTTAATCGCGCGTTCCACGTGCAGAACCCCTTCGCGGCGCCGGTCTTTTCCTCCCTGCATGAAAAAGTTTCCCATGCCTCCCAGTCGGCTGTTGCCGTAGCGGTATATTCCCAGGCCCAGATGCGCGTCCAGCAGTTCCGGTTTGATCTCCAACGCTTGTTCCAAATGGTTGTCGGCCTGGAATCCGTTGACCAACGCGCGGATAAAGTTTCCCGCGCCGTATTCAAAAATTCCAAGATAACCCTCGGAGGCTCCCAGATAAAGATAGGCGTCGGCTTTGTGCGCCTCGCCGAGTCCGGGTCGGTCCAGAATTTCCTGCGCAATGGCTTTGGTCCGTTTTATGTAAAACCCAAAATCCTTTTTAACTGAGGCGACGCTGAACTTGCTGGTGAACGCCAAGGTGTGGGAATACTCGGTGTACAACCCGGCAAGGAAAAAATAATATTTCATCAACTCCATTTTATTCTCGAGGGTCGGCGGCGCGCTTTCCAGCTCCCTCACCTTGTCCTTAAACAGGGCAAACCATTTTTCGTAGTCGTAATACAGCGAATCCTCCAAGGCCCGGCGGACCATCTCGTCTGAACTCAGGTCGGCCAGGACGGGCGTTTTGCTTGCCGGTTTTTCAGCAGGGGGAGCGACGGGTTTTGCCGCGCATAAAAACACGAGGGAGAACGCGATGGCAAAAGAAATACAAAGAGGGAACCTATGAGCAAGGGAGGAGTGTTTCATTGGCTCTAGGGAAATTCGCAAAAAAAGATTTGCAAAAGGAGACTCGCGAAATGGAATTCGCAAAAAGCTATTCTTTATGGAGGGTCAACAACTGGCGAACGCGGGAGGCCTGCTGGTAGTCCTCCATTTTAAGGTAAAGTTTTTCGGCCTTTTTCAGGTGAGCCATGGCGTTGTCGATATCCACATGCTTAACATACAGGATATTGCCCAGCATATGGTGTCCTGCGGCAAAATCGGGCTTGATGCGGACGGCTTCCTTTATGGAGTCGCGGGCCTCGGAAAACTTTTCCATGTCCAGGTAGGTCAGACCGAGGTAGTAATGGGCCTGCACGGAGTCCGGTTTCAACTCCACGGCGCGTTGCAGGGCGTTGACCGCCTCCGGAAATTGCCTGGACATTCTTTGCGCCACCCCCAGGTAATAAAAAACCTCCGACATGGGAGGCTTCATCCGGGCGGCCTCTTCGAGGACCTTGATCGCATTTTTCAGGTCGTTTTTTTTGATGTGAGACGCGCCCAGGCCGATGTAGGCGTGTATGAAGTCCGGTTTGACGCCCAGGGAATTTTGAAACGCTTTGATCGCCAGTTCAATCGTCTCCGTTCCGAGGTCCGCCAGGCACCCGTAGGCGATTCCCATGTTGTAATGGGCCTCGACAAATTTTTTCTGAAAACAAAGAGCCACCCGGTAGGCGTCCAGCGCCGCATGATAACGGCCCTCGCCCTGGAGCCGCAATCCTTCTTTCAGCCAGTTGCCAGCCCATTTGACGTCCTCGCCTTCCAGCTCTTTCAGGCGCTTCAACTGATGCGCAAAAGCGCTTCTTTGCAAATCGCTTTGCTTGATGAACAAATTTTCCGCCCGGCCCAGGTACTTGGCCGCCCGCTTGGGGTTGCGCAGTTTCTTGATATGAAGAGCGCCCAACTGGTAATGCGCTTCGGCGGAGTCGGGATTGATCCGTAGAGCTCTTTTAAACGCCTGGCGCGCCGCCGGGTGCAGTTTGAATTCCATATACGCATAGCCCAAAAGGTTGCAGGCATTGTTGAATACGTGCGTCCTGATTTTGGACCCGGATCCGTTGGCGTCGGGTTCGGTCGTGTAGCGGCCCAGCCGATTGAAACTCACCGTCAGCCAGTGGTCGGCAATGGCAAAGTCCGGCGCGTGGGTCACGGCTTCCTTGAATGTCGCCAACGCTTTTCTCTCTTTGCCCATGAGCCAGTGGGCCACGCCCAGGTTGAGCAAAATTTGCGGGCAGTCGGGTTTCAGCTTCAAGGCTTTTTTATAGCAATCCATTTCCTCCCGCGCCATGCCCAGGCACCCGTAAAAATATCCCAGCAGATGATGGGCCGGATACGCCTCCGGTTCGCTAGCGACCAGGTCCTCGAAAATTTCGACCGCCGCTTGTCGCCCGCCCTGGATGTTAAGGCGAATCCCTTTTTCAAACAAATTCGGGTCGTGCCAGTTCCAGGGAAACAGGTTGTGGAGGACTTCTATCAAGCTTTCGACGGAATCGTTTTCGGAGAGACTCCCATCGTCGAGAGTAAGGGGAGAGGCGTCCTCCGTAGGAAAGTCTCCATTGGATAAAGACGCTTGGCGATGTAAATTTTGACCGTTGCTTGAGGACAGCATGGCGACGCCTTATAGCCAGGTTATAGATTCATTTGGATTAGCGTCTATTATATCCAGTTTTGGCAGGGCTTTTAAAGAGGAAGTTTTTGGATGGAAAAATTGTTTAGACAGGATCAACGGGATAAAATCCGGGGTCGGATTTAAATTTGGCAGTAGTCCGTTGACAATTGTTAGTTTTGGGGAAATTATCCAATGGCAAACTCTCGTTTGCCCGTGGCGGTTCCCATTCAAAGCGAGGCAGTTACCGTAAAAAGGCGCCTATCAGCCCGGGGGGCTACCCCGGCTGCTTCCAGGCGTTAGCCTGGCTGGGCAACGGCGGGTGGAAAGGTTTGAGTTGCAGACTCGGCGTTGACTGTGGCTTCCCGCCTAAGTTGCGTCTACTGGCCCCGGCGCTTCCGCCGGTTAGCCCGGTTCGACGGGGTCGGTGGCGGGTTTTTGATCGACGAAGGCGTCGTAGATGAGGAGCTTGAACCATTTGGACTCACGCACGCTCTCCAGTCCGGGATCCTTGAGGAGAGATTGCTGGTCGGGCAATACTTTGAGTTCCAGGCACTTATTCAGCCATTGCTTGCATCCGCTTTCATTGGCGAGGATGGCCATGAGCCGGGCAAGATTGTAGGTGGCGCTTCCGGGGCGCATCTCCTCGGCCTGCTGAAATTTTTTCTTGGCCTCGGCGTACATGGGATGCGCGTTGATGCCTTTTTTGTTCTTAGCTTGTTGCATGAGGATCAGCCCCATCGGGATCAGCGCGTCCGGCTGGTTGGGGTCCATTTTAAGGGCGGCTTCGAATTTTTCTCCGGCCTCCTGGAAAAGTTTTTCGGCGTCCGCGCCTTCCTTGTTGCAGGCCAGGTTGTATAGGGAGTTCCCCCAGTGGGCGAAGGCGTCGGGATATTCGGGTTTGAGCTTCAGCGCGGATTTGTAATATCCCACGGCCTTGTCGGTCAACTCTTCGGCCTTGCTTCCCTTGATTCCCCGGGCGCGGCGGACGAGCAGGTTGCCCAACTGGTTCATGGCTTCGTGACCGTTGGGGTTGAGTTTGACAGCGGCTTCCAGCGCTTCCTCGGCTTCTTTCAGACGGGTTGCGGCGCTGGGTTTGTCCAGCGCGGACAAGCGAATCTGCGCGTTGGCCAGGTTCACCCGTGCGTCGTAGTTATTGGGTTCCAACGCCAGAGAATCCTGAAAGCAGTTAGTGGCTTTTTGTAATTGATCGATTTCTTCCTGGCCTTCTTTTCCTTTGGCCAGTTGCAGAGCAAGGTTCCCCAGTTGGTTGACGGCCTTGAAATTATCCGGCTCGTTGTTGAGGGCCGACTCAAATTTTTCGGCGGCCTGCTCCAACAGCGCCGTCGTCTCTACGCCTTCCTCTTTGAGGGCGGCATGGGAGAGAAAGGTTTCGCCCCACTCGCAGAGCAACGCGGCGTCCGGGGTTTGAAGCTTGGCGGCCTCTTCGTATTTAGCGACCGCTTCCTTATACATGGTTTCCGCAATATCCGCCGGCTGGGTCTTGGCGCGCAGGCAAAGCGTTCTTGCCCATCCGTATTGGGCGTCGCGGTTTTCGGGGTCGGCGTTTAAAACGTTGCGGAACTGCTCTCCCGCACGCACGAGCAGGGCGTCGGCCTCTTTTCCTGTTTGGGTTTCGGCCAGTTTCAGGCTGAGCGCTCCGAGTTGGGCCATGGCGTCTTTAAAATCGGGAGTCAGGTCGAGAGCGGCCTTGAACTTGTCTGCGGCCTGTTCCAACAGGGGCTGGGCTTCCGCGGCGGGCAACCGCGCGGCGCGGGCTTGCAGGGCATGGCCCAGTCCATAGTGAGCCAGGTACAGGTCGGGTCTTTTGGCAAGCGCGGCTTGATATTTTTCCTCGGCCTGGGCGAAACAGGTTTCGGCTTTTTCCTGGGAGTCTTCCATCTTACCTAATTCGTACAGCACATATCCCCAGCCATAATAAGCGTCCGCCAGTTCGGGATTGGCTTCGACGGTTTTCTGAAATTTTTCTTCCGCCTGGGCGTACAGATCCCGGGCTTCGTCTCCAGTTTTGAGTTTAGCCTGTTCCAGTAGAGCGCGCGCCCATAGCCTGCGTGCCTGATGCAGATTGGAGTGGATGCCCAGCGCTAGTTCGAATTTTTCCCCAGCGTCCTGAAATCCTTCATAGCGCACGTCTCCGGTTTTAGATTCAGCCTGGTCGAAGCTGGATTTCCCCTTGCTCATCCAGGCCCAGCCCATCAATTCTCCCAATTGCGGGGACGGAGTTTTTTCGAATTGTTCCCGCTGGGCCAATACGCCGTCCATGTCGCCTTTCATCAAGGCGCTTTGGGCCTTAACGATGGAGGCGATCAAATCCGGGGCCTCCATGGCTTTGGCGAGGGCTTCTTTCATTCCCTTGTTCTCGGCGGAATCCTGTTTGGGCGATTCCAATTGGGCGGCGGCCATTTGCAATTGAATGCGGGTGGCGTTGGTAACGCCGACTTCCTGGTTCTGGCCGGGAAGCGGAAAGTTGGCAAGGTCTTTGAGCAGGTCTTCCAGATAAGTGAACGGTCGGCTCATGAAATCCGGCGGCAGGATTTCCAGTTTTTGGCACAAGGCGACGAAAAAGGAATCGGCGTCGTAACCGGAAACGTGGGAGGCTTGTCGTCCATCCGCCAGGGGACCGTCCTGAATGTGTTTTTTCAGCGGCGCGTCCTTGTTCCCCACCCAGAACAGTCCGTTTTCAAATTTGCCCAATTTGTTCAGCTGGTCGAATACCGGGTCGTTTCCCCCGTCGTAGCCCACCACCAGCCAGGAGCGGTCTTTGCAGCCTTCTTTAAGGACGCCGCCGACGGATTCCCAGTAGGCCTGGGATTTTTCCTTGATGCCGGTTACGGAAAATTCCGGACTCTGACCGTGCAGGTAGCATATTAATTGCCTGGGAAAGGCGCCGGGTTTTAAAACCTGCGCGACCGTGGGATCGTAAACCGGCGGAAACAATCCTACGAGGGCGCAGGCGCGCCGTAGAAGCGGATCGTAATTGGTAGTGAAGATGCGGTCGATGTAGCCCTTGGATAATAAAATGGCGGCGCACACGTTGGCCCAGTTCAAACGGGCGGCGTCCAGCAGGCTGGAAAACAGCTTATTGCGTTCTTCGGGAGACAGGGCGGCCAGACATTGCTGGTACCCTTTGACTGGAGTTTTTTCAAACGCCTCGGGAAAATTTCTTTTCAACAGAGTCAGGAACCCCTTGGCGGCGGGAATTCCGCCCTTGACGGAGCAACCGGCTCCCAGCAAAACGGAGCATCCGTGCCCTTCTTTTTGTTTTTGCTGCAGGGCGGATACGACGTCGTTGAATGTGCGTTTGGAACTCATAAAATTTTTCCGATCAAGTTATTGAACGCGGGCCTTTTCCGCATTTTGTATGAAACTTTTTCTTCGCGCTATCAGGAGGAACAGGAAAAACGCGTTGGATCCGACGGCGGTTATTATAATGAACAATCCCATTTGGTCAATGGCGGCCATGAATAAAAGGAAATAGGTGAAATCGCGATTGGCAATTTTTTCAGCCATGGACGAGTCGTGATTATCCTTCAAGGGAGAATGCCCGGCCCGTTGTTTGCTTTTGGTAATGTCTTGAAAAATCAGAAAAAACGCGCCCATACTGCCAACCACCGCCAAGGCGCCGAACAAAATAAACCAGGCTTTTCCGGTGGCAACGTATGCCCCCATCCCGATCGAAAAAAAAACCGCGAAATGTACCAGGTTATCGCCAATTATATCCAACTGCGCGCCCAGCGGCGATTCCATAAATTTGAGGCGGGCGATTTCGCCGTCAACGCAATCGACCCAAGCGGACAATTGTAACGCCAGGGCGCCGACGATTCCCGCAATATAATTCCCCTGATAAAACCAGCAGGCGGACGCCAGGCCCAAAATAAAACTCAGGCCGGTCACTTGATTGGGAGTCAGGGGCGTTTTTAAAAACATCCGGGTCAACTGCCGCGATGCAAAGCGGGTTGCCAACCGATCCATCAAACTGTCGTTGCTCAAGCCGCTGGTTTTAAGCAGGGCCTCGCTCAGCCGGTCGAAATCGCCGACATCGCGGACCTGAAAATCTTCCTCGCCGCACGCGATTTTAAAACTCACCAAATCTTCGGCGGCG